>CACZXF010000017.1 GCA_902785105.1 uncultured Eubacteriales bacterium
CTCATACCATTCCATCTGATAAAAATCGCTCCATCTCTGCTGTAGTTCAGCTTCGTTGGTGTGTTTTCCCTTCCTTGTAGATGCATGAATAATCCAGGTATAAGCTTCTTAACTTCTTTGGACACTGTCGTGGGGTCCTTGCCGATCCGCCTGGCAATCCCTTTGAATGAGGTGCCATGGACCAGGCAATCCTGTATCTCTATTCGATCTTCGAATGTGAGGTGCTTGCAAGTTGCAGCGGGTTTCTTTAAGTCTGACATGGGCTGATCTCGTTTGTGTTTTTCCCAGACTTAATTCTACCATTCCCACGTTTCCCAGACTTACATCCACCCCCTCGTCCACTGTGGACGTTACTTTGGGGGTTTTACTTCCTTTTAAATGCACCAAAATGATTTGACAATATAGAATACACCCTTGAAAATCTACGCATAATTCAGTATAATAAGAATATATAGAACTTATCTATCTGCAAATGTCTGCTACAGAGGTAAAGATTAAGCTTAAGCAGACGATGACAATGATGCTTACAATGGGCATGCTGCCCATGACGATGCCAGCCCTTGCGGAGATGGTTCACGGAGGAGATTCAGGCTCAGGAAGCATCCCTTGAGGAAGCAGCCGCTGAAACTGTGGCAAAAGTGGATACTCAGAAGCTGGATGCCAGACACACCCTGGTGCTGAACGCCATCAACACAGAGGATTATGACACCGCCAAGGAGTATCTGAACATCTGCTTTGCCTACTGCGGTCCGCAGAACAACCCGGAAATGTACCCGATCTGCTGCTGAAACGGGCATACATCGACTACGGCTATGAGCCGGTGCAGAGCTATTACGAGCGTGCACAGCTCTACGTCGCCAAGAACTACATGGAGAACAAGAACAACGATCTCCAAAATTCCCTGAAATACGCTGGATAAGCGTTTATCATAGATCAACCCTATAGAACGATGGAAACTATTCCCATCTGAATTGGAGGTACGGACATGTCAGAATTACACCATCATAATGGAAAACGTGTCATGGCAATGCTGCTGGTATTCGCCATGATGTTTGCCATGCTGGGTGACTACGCTCCCACTTGGTTCACTGCGAGTGCCGAGGAAGTATCCGAGGACAGCGGTAGCTCCGGCTCGGGAGACAGCGCCTCAGAGAGCCATGAGTTGTCGCACTCTGACGACCGCCATGAGCCGTCGCACTCAGACAGTGGCTCATCGAGCAGCGAGAGCAGTTCCCGTTCGGAGAGCAGTTCCTCCGGCGGCGAGAGTAGTTCTCATTCGGAGAGCAGTTCCTCCGGCGGCGAGAGCAGCGCTCATTCGGAAAGCAGTTCCTCCGGCGGCGAGAGCAGCGCTCATTCGGAGAGCAGTTCCTCCGGCAGCGAGGGCAGCGCTCATTCGGAGAGCAGTTCCTCCGGCAGCGAGGGCAGCGCTCATTCGGAGAGTAGTTCCTCCGTCAGCGAGGGCAGTTCTCAATCGGAGAGCAGTTCTTTTCAAGAGCATGTCGATAACGCGTCTGCCACTGTCGCAAATGTGACAGACAATGGTTTCGTGGCTGGTGAACCTTCCCAGAAGAGGGAAGAAGCAGATGAAACCGGCAAATCCCCGGTGGAGAATGACACCGGGAGTTTTGTCGTGTCAGGAGAGGAATCCACTGGAGTTGAGAATGAAGCGCCGAATGACAATGAACAGACCGAAATCGGTTCAGAAATAAATGACGATGTACAACCCGAAGTGGCTGCTATAAATCCTACTGACGGCGATTCAAACGATGTGCCTGCCGGGATTGAAGCAACTGCCGAGGTTGAAGTGCCCACCGAAGGTGAAGCACCTTCCGAGGTTGAAGCGCCCACCGAGGTTGAAGCACCCGCCGAGGTTGAAGCACCCGCCGAGGTTGAAGCGCCTGTCGAGGTTGAAGCACCTGCCGAAGTTGAAGCAACTGCCGAAGTTGAAGCGCCTGCCGAGGTTGAAGCAACTGCCGAAGTTGAAGCGCCCGCCGAGGATGAAGCGCCTGCCGAGGTCGATACTCAGACGTTGGCCGTCGAGATGGAGATGTCAGATCCGGCGTATGGCGACAGCGAGGCTGTGGCGGGTGAGGTATTTACGACCAAGGCGTTCACCGCGCCTGTGATGCTCGCGGCCTCGGAGAGCGAAAGCGAAGCGGAAAAGAAGCTCAATATCGTTCAGGACAAGATCAATGAAGCCCTCGCCGCCGTGAACGGCACGCTGACGGGCCGCGTTCAGATATTGCTGAAGCGCAGTGCCGTCTACGAAGGCGATGTCAGCATTACTAGGGAAGAGATCGCAAAGGGTCACGAGATCGCTGACGACTTCGAGATCGAGATCGCGCAGGATGATTCGACCGAGGGCGTCATCTCGGAGACAGACGGCACAGAGATCCCCACGAAATACGCCGGGACCATGACCATCCAGGGCATCAATGTAGCCATTCGTGGCATCAGCGTGACGGGCATGGTGAACGTGGAGAGCGCGAGGCTCAACTATACCGGCTCTGATGGGGCGGACACCGTGAATGTGACGGCGGTCAACGACGCGGAGGTCAATATCGATACCGGCGCGGGCGACGACAGCGTGACTGCGAACGTCAGCGAAAGCTCCGCCGATATCAAGACCGGCGCGGGCAGCGACACCGTGAACGCCACCTTCGGCGGCCTCGAAGCGGATCTCAAGCTGGATATCGACACCGGCAGTGGGGACGACTCGGTGAAGCTGACGGACGACGCCTATCAGGGCGCGGTTAGCATCGTCACCGGTGCGGGCGACGATTCCGTGGAGGTGGATGCCCACACCGCCGGCAGCGGCGACATGAACGTCGAGACCGGCGCGGGCGACGATACCGTCACGCTCAAGAACGGCGGCAGCGCCATGGAGCCTATCGGCAAGCTCATCGTCTCGTTGGGCGCGGGCAACGACACGGCCAATGTGGACGTGTCCCTTTCCGGTGCGGTCCAGGAGCTGCTGCTGAACGGCGGCGCTGACGACGATACCGCGAATTTCACCGGCAGGCTGGGCGACGGCGATGAGAAGAACAAGCGGGTTCAGATCGACGGGGATAAACTGAAATTCATCGCTTCGAACGGCAAGACGCTCAACGTTACATACACCGATTTCAAGCGGCTCACCGATTCGCTTGGAAACAAGGAGACCGTAAAGCTCACGCCCAAGGACGGCGTGCTGGATTATACGGCGGAGAACCCCGGTATCAACTATACCATCGAGATTCCCGCCAAGGATATCAAGAACCTGAAAATCACCAGCAAGGGCGGCAAGTATCTGCCGCTGTCCAACCTGTGCATCAATGTCGCCACCGAGGTGGACGGGGCGAACAAGCTGGTCATCAGCGAGGGCACGGTCATCGACGTGCGCGGCCTGAATTTGAAGCTGGATTCCAACAACGTTGAAATCAACGGCACCATCGTGGCCAACGATGTCAGCGTCATCTCCAATTCCGCCGGCAAGTTCCTCAACCTGCAGGGCGATTCCAGGATCGTCATCACTGACAAGGCCGCCATCTATTCCAGCGGCGACGTGATGATCATCGCGAAGGTGAACATGTCCGGTCCCATGCTGGATACCGGCGCGCTGGTCGGCGCGACGCTCGACATCGCTCCGATCAATTCAATCAATGTAAAGATCGCCCATGCCAGCGTGGATATCGCGGGCAAGGTGTACGCGGGCGTGGCCAATCTTGATGCCATCGCCGCGGATCCTGCAAACGCAAAGCCGACGTTCGACGCGTATCATGGCTCTGTGACCGCAAAGGCGGAGACCAGCGTTTCAATGGGCGTTGACGAGGACGGAAAGCCGAAGGACGGCGGCTGGCCCGTGGCGGTCAGCGTGGCCAACGTGGAGGCTGCCGTCACCGTACAAAAGGGCGCTGTAGTTGAAGCAGCGAAGGATGTCACCCTCGCCTCCAAATCGACGCTCAAGGCGGGCACCCGCGCCAGTTCCGGTCTGGCAGGCGCACCCGCCGCGGTGGCCGTGGCAGTGCTGAACAACGACGCTCACACCCAGGTGGACGGCACGGTGAACGCCCATCACGGCGACGCGAAGATCACCGCCGACGGCTCCCTGGAGGCCACCACCGTGGCTGACCGTGGCAATGGACAGAAGATGATCTCCGGCGGCTATGGCGCGGTGACCGTCGCACTCCAGGATGTCACCGCCATCGTCAGCTCCGGGGCCGCAGTGACGGCGGGGGGCAACGTGGTCGTCGGATCCAACGCCGCGGAAAAGGTCGTTGACAGGGCCGCTTCCTCATCTCTGAGCGAAGGGTCCTCTGGCGGGGATGAGGGCATCCTCGGAACCATAAAGGAGAAGGTCACAGACCTGCTGGGCACGCTTGCGAACAAGCTAAAGAGCTGGATCACCGGCTCCAACAAAGCGGAGAAGAAGCTCAAGAAGGCATTGGAGCTGCTGCCCGTGTCCGACAAGTCCGTGACACTGGACAGCAAAGCCCAGCAGAAGGGCCAGGTTTCCGCCGATGTGGTGGCCGAGAACGGCAAGACCAAGGTCAAGCTGAATCTGGAGCCCTGGGAGGGCTATGAGGTCAAGAGCATCACCTTGCGCGGCTATATGCCGGGTGAGAGCTCATGGAATGTAAAGACGCTGACCAAGGATGAGATCGCCGGCAAGAAGCAGGTCGAGCTGGACGGCGTCGGCAACAATATGATCGTATACGTGGAATACGAGGAAAAGCAGGGCGGCAGCGACGACGACTGGCAGCCCTCGGACCTGTTTGACGAAAATCCGAACAGCAGCGCGAATCAGGACGACGACGAGCTGGACGAGGATACCTGGCGGCCCTCGGACCTGTTCAATCTCGACGACATGCTGAACGACGTGCAGGGCGGCACGGACGGCACGGACGCGGGCACCAGCGGCGAAGGCAAGGTGAAGCTGAGCCTTGGCGGCGGCGTGCTGACCCATGATTTCCTGCCCGGCAGCCCTGAAAAGAACCTGGAAAAGGTGAACCCCGGCGACGCGGTTCGCCTGATTCCCAACCCCGAAAAGGGCAAAAAGCTGAAGGGTGACGGCCTGAAGGCCACCTACTTCGTCAAGGAGAAGGTGGAAAAGGACGGCAAGGAAGAGGAAAAGGAAGTCGAAAAGACCATCGCCATCACCCAGGATGGTCAGGGACGTTACATATTGAATGTGCCCGAAACCTTTATCGAGGACAAGGGCATCAGCGTCTCCGCGGAATTTGAGGACGGCGCGCAGGAGACGTCGACGGATGAGAGCCAGACGCAGATCACCGGCTCGGTGGCCGTGTCCGTGGCCCACAACGACAACCAGGCCCTGATCGAGGCGGGCGCTGCGGTGGTCGCGGGCGGCAGCGTGAATGTCAATTCCAACATCAAGACCGACGTGGAAACCACCGCAGACGGCTCAGCCGTCTCCAAGGATGACGTTCCCACCCCCGGCCCGGCAGCACCGGCGACCTATCCCATCAGCCGCCCCGAAAGGGACGATTTTGACGGCTATGACAAGAACGATCAGTTTATGTTCGGCATGGAGCTGGGTTCGATGCTCAACGGCGAGGTGGAGTTCAAGGCGGCCAAGGACGAAAAGGGCAATGAGATCCCCTATGCCTTTATCCTCACGCCCAAGCCCCACGAGGGCTATTCCGTGGCCAGCGCGACACTCACTTATTATCAGGATGGCGAGGCGCACACCGTAGAGCTGAAGAAGGCTTCGGACGGCACCTACAGAGTCGAGCTGGAAAAGTCCCTGCTGGGCTCGGTGCTGGACTATTATACCCTGAAGGACGACTGCTATAACAAGGTTGAAACCTCCAAAGTGAAGCAGGTCTACGAATTCGTGAAGAACCTGATCGGCGGCACCAACGGCATCGACAAGGGCTCAAACATCACAATCAATTTCACCTTCTCCCGCAATGAGGGAAGCGACATGTCCTTTGTTGAGACGGCGTCCAAGCCGATTCTGAACCGCATCATCGGCATCAAGTACAACAAGCTCAAGGACGATGAGAACGAGGTCGTCTATAAGGAAACCAAGCAGGATGGCGATAAGACCTATTATGTCTTCAAGGCCACGGCTGACGCGGACAAGGGCTACGCTCTGGACGGCAAGCTGAAGGCAAGCTGGTCCGACGCGGACAGCGTGGAGCTGGAATACAATGAAATTGAAGGCCTGTGGTATCTGGATGCCTCCACCCTTCCCAACAACAGGAAGGTCACCGTGACCGGCGAGTTCAAGGAAGAGCTGCGCGACTTCAAGAAGGCCGATGGCGTCAAGAATGGCACGGTCACCCTCTATGACGAACAGGTCAGGAAGGCCGACAAGCCGCAGTTCAGCGTGACGCCCGACGCGGGCTATTCCGTGGAGGACATCGAAATCACCTATACCAACGGCAAGGATGAGAAGGTCACTCTTAAGCTGAGCGACAAGGACAGCAAGATCACAAAGGTCAAGGACAAGAACGGCCTGTACACCTTCACCGTGGAGGATGTGAAGGAGAACACTGAGATCAAGGTCAACGCCGCCTTCAAGCTCAAGACCATCGGCGTCTACGCCGGACAGGACGACGCGGACAAGGGCAAGTATGTGCTCTCGGAAAGCAATGTCGCTTCCGGCGATACCGTGACCGTCAGCCTCAATGAGGAAGACGTGCAGGCGGGCAAGAAGATCAGCGAGGTCAAGGTACAGGTCCAGGGCAAGCCCGACGTCACCGTGAAGGTGAACGCCGACGGCTCCTTTGAGGTGCCCAAGGATCTGAAGGACAACGACAAGCTGGTCGTCACCAGCGTGAGCATCGTGAACAAGGAGGTCGCCCTGGAGGCCGCGGAACTGACCAACGGCAGCGTGGCCCCCGACGTGCCCTTTGCCGACAGGGGCGATACCGTGACTGTCACGGTGAAGCCCGACGACGGCTTCAAGATCAAGAAGAACACCCTCAAGGCGGTCCTGAAGAGCAATGACGGCAGCTACACCGAAGAGGTGATACTGCGCCGCCAGAGCGACTACAGCTATGCCTTCACCATGCCCACAGTCATCAAGAACCTGGGCAGCGTCAAGCTGAGCTTCGTGGGCGAATTCGAGCCCGGCCAGTCCGACAGCTCCAAGGTGGAGACCAGCGTGGGCGCGGGCATCGCCGTGAGCGTCGTGAACAGCGAAGGCCGCGCGGACATCAAGGGCAGCGTGACCGGCGCGGCTGTGAACGCGAACGCCGCCTCCGAGGGCGCGGTGGTCACCGAATCCAAGGCGGGCTACAGCGCCGGCAACATCGGCGTCGGCGGCGCGGTGAGCGTGCAGGTCGCCTCCGTGGACAGCAAGGCGCTGATCCACGAAAGCGCCGATCTGAACGCCGACGGCGCTGTGAGCGCGAACGCGACCAACAATGTGAATTATCGTGTCAACGCTGACGCATCCGGCAACAAGGAGGCCGGAAGGACCGGCGTGGGTGCGGGCATTGCCGTGGCTGTGAACGGCGCGGATACCTACGCCGCTCTGAGCGACAAGGCGAAGCTGGCCGGCGCGCTTGCCAAGGGCATCGCGGTGACCGCGAATCAGACCCTCAAGGATGCCGTGTCCGCCAAGGCCGGCGCGTCCGGCGGCTCCGCGGGCGTGCCCGTGGCCGCGGTGGACGTCACCGGCGGCAGCGCCCAGGCCTATCTGGGCAAAGTAAACGACGGCGCGCTGAATGTCGGCGCTGTGACCGTGTCCGCCGCCAATATCGCGGCCCACGAGATCTCCGCCGACGCATCCGCCGCCGGCAAGGGCGTGGGCGTTGGCGCGGCCATCGACGTATCCGTGATTTCCGACAAGGCCAACGCCCGGCTGAACCAGAGCGTGAGCGCGGGCGACGCCGTCTCGGTGACCACCGAGACCGAGAGCCGCCTGTCCAGCGCCGCCACCGCCAGCGCCTCCGGCGGACAGCAGGAGGCGGACGGCGGGAAGAATCCCGACGAACAGGCCGACGGTCTGCTGGGCATGGCCTCAAAGCTGGCCGGTATGAACGGCTCCGACGCCGTCTCTCAGGAAGACATTGAGGGCGCCGGTTCCGACAAACGCCAGAAGGCGGAGACCGGCGAGGGCTCCGTGGCCGTGGCGGGCGCCGTGGCTGTGAACGTGCAGAAAAGCGTCTCCCGTTCCGAGATCATGAGCGGCGTGGACGTGAAGACCCAGGGCGCACTGTCCGTCACCGCGCTCAACGGCACCACCGCCAGCGTCAAGGCCAATTCCAGCGCCACCAACTCCAACGTGGGCGTTGGCGTGGGCGTCGCGGTGAACATCGTCAATTTGCAGAATTTGGCAACCGTCTCCGACGGCGAAATCAAAGCCGCCATGCTGAAGGTGGCCGCGAATACGAAGATTGCCGAACCTGAGGCCGAGGCAGCTCCGGAGGAACTGACCGCCGAGCAGCTTGAGACGCTGGCCAAGGAAGAGGCGAAGAAGACCCTGACCAATGAGATCGGCGAGGCCGTGAACGGCTTTGTGAAGGACCTCATTGCGACGATGGGCCTGGACGGCTATGTCTCTGCCAGCCTGATCGGCGATATCACGGACAAGGTGGCAAAGGACGCCACCCAGGAGCTGCTGAAGACCATGGAGCTGGACGCGACCCTTGGCACGATGACCTTTGCGCAGATCGTCGAAGGGACCAAGGCCGCCGTGGCGCAGATCATAAGCAGCATGTCGGAGGATGCCGCTGACGGCGCGATCGACAAGAACGCCGACCTCACCAACGCGCTGAGCAGCCTGACCGACGATCAGAAGCAGGCGCTTAAGAAGGTCCTGGAGAGCAAGCTGACCGCAGTCGGCATGACGGTCGATACCGCCAGCTCCGACAGCGTGAAGGAAGCGCTGCAGGCGATCATCGGCCTGACCTTCGTCGAGAAGATGAAGCAGGAGCAGCTTCCCACCCTGACGTCCACGCTGATGCTGAGCGCGAAGGACGGCCTGGTGGACTATTTGAAGGAAAACATTGGCGGCATACTGTCCGGCCTGTTTGCCGACAAGGACAAGGAAAAGGACAGCGACGCGATGTCCAAGCTGACCGATCAGGCCGGCAAGAAGGTCACGAGCGCCGTTTCGGACAAGCTGCGGAAGATCATTTCCGAGACACTGGGCAAGACGGTCGAGGAAGTGGCTGTCACCCTGGTCACAGACGAGGATCTGCTGGCAGCGGGTGTGGACATGACCGGCATCCTAGCCGAAGCGGTCAAGGAGGACGAGGATTCCGAGGCGGTCAAGGAAGCCTCCGACGAGGCCGCCGGGAAGGTGAGCGAGGAATTCGCCGGGAAGGTGCCCTACAAGGAGATGCTCGAGAAGCTCTCCGGCCAGGACTTCAAGACTAAGATCACCGACGGCCTGCGCGCGGCCGCAAAGCAGGCGCTCATCACCCTGACGGGCGAGAGCCTGAACGCCCTCACCGAGCACTTTGACCTGGCGCTCGAGGCGGCGGAAAACCCGGCCACCGGCCATATCATCGACACCCAGGCCATCTCCGGCGCGGGTGCGAAGACCGTGG
Source organism: uncultured Eubacteriales bacterium (assembly GCA_902785105.1). Classification (GTDB taxonomy): domain Bacteria; phylum Bacillota; class Clostridia; order Christensenellales; family Aristaeellaceae; genus UBA2862. The sequence continues at coordinate 9,510 of CACZXF010000017.1, forward strand.
GCGTCGCGGGCAGCGTGGCGGTCACCGTGCTGAACGCCGAAACCAACGCCAGCATCGCGGGCGGCGGCAAGTCCGTCAACGTTTCCGGCGGCATGACCGTTCAGGCCGACGAGCTGCGCGCTGTGAACAACATCGCCTCCGCCTCCGCGGACGCCAATGGCGACGCCGTGGCCAACCTGGATGCGGGCGCGGGGGAGACCGAGCAGACCGGCGGCGACGGCGCGGCCAATTCCACCGCCGCCAACGAATACGGCAAGGATAAGAAGCAGACCGTGAAGCTCACCGTGGGCGTGGGCGGCACCGCTGAAATCATCCAGGCCGAAAAGGGCGAAAACCGCCCCGGCTTCTACATCACCCTGATGGAAGGTTACAAGCTGCCTTCAGGCAATTTGGTTTCCTATTCTTACGTCGGCAGCGACGGCAAAAAGGTGACCGGCACCTTCGCCGCCACCCAGAAGGGCGACCGCTGGTACGTGGAGACCAAGACCGGCCCGATCGCCAGTGCCCCGGAGAACGCGGAGATCACCCTGGAGGTCAAGCCCCAGGAGAACCTGCACACCGTTTCCGGAAAGAGCGTGAGCGAGGGCACGGTCGCCGTCAGCGTCAAGGACCGCAAGGCCAGTGACAGCGCCATTTCCGCCAGGGTGGGGGACCTGGTTCAGATCAAGGTCGACCGCAGCAAGCTCAAGGGCAGCAAGGTAAGCGGTATCACCTACACCTCCGGCGGCAAGCAGATGCAGGTCATGCTGGACAAGAACGGCAAGCCTGCCTCCGACAAGACCCCCGTATACGCCCTGGTCAGCTCCAATGAAAAGGAACTGATCTATACCCTCTCCATGCCCGACGCCGATATCACCGATTTGCAGGTGACCTTCGCCAAGGCGGAGGCGGGGGACGACAGCGATACCGCCGCCAAGGATGAAGCCGGCAGAAGCGTGGGCGTCGGCGCGGCCTTCTCCATGGTGTACGGCAATTCCAGCGTGAAGGCCGACGTCGGCAGTCGGACTGTCAAGGCCGGCGAGCTGTCCGTCAGCGCGGATTCCACCCACGTGGAAAACCTGGCCGCCGCGGCGGGCACCGATCCCCTGGGCGCGAACGCCGATGTGACCGGCACGGGCATCAAGGATTTCGCCTTCGACGCCTCCGTGGCCCTGAACATACTGGATAACGACATACTGGCCCGTGTGACAAAGACCTCGAAGGTCGAAACCACCGGCTACACCGCCACAGAAAAAGATGAGGCAGGAAATGCGATTCAGGTTCCCAAGGCGGGCGATTTGAAGGTCACCGCCAACGAGACCGCTGTGGACACCATCGTCGCCAGCGCCTTCAGCGCGGGGACGAGCACCGCAGTGGGCGCGAGTGTTGCCATCAATATCGCCAATTCCAAGGCGCAGGCCGTTCTGGAATCCGGCGCAAAGGCGGCCGGCAGCGCCACCGTCGCGGCCACCGGCGCAAGCAGCGACGTTACCCGCGCCGTGGCCACTGCCCTGGGCGCGGACATCGCCCGCGGCCTTATGAAGCTGAACGCGGGCGCGCAGAGCGCGGCTGACGGAGCCAACAGCCTGCTGAACGGCTCCGCCGCCGACAACCTGATGAAGGATTCCAAGAAGTCCGAGGGCACCGATACCAACAAGAAGATTGCCGAACGGCTCAACGAAAAGAAGGGCGAAAACGGCTCCAATGCCGATGACAGCCTGTCCGTGTCCCAGAACGTGCTGCGCAGCCAGGGCGTCGAAACCCAGAGCGAGAACGCCGGCAGCGAGGGCACCAAGGAGGCACAGGAACAGATCGCGGATAACACCGACAGCTCCATCGACGACCCCGGCAAGGAAACCGCCAGCAAGGTTCAGGTGGGCGCGGCCGTGGGCGTCAACGTGACGGGACATCAGATGCAGACCCGGGTCGGCGCCATCGAGGCCGCGGGCGGCATCAATGCCGTCGCCGAGAATACGGGTAACTTCCAGACCCAGGGCACCGGCGCGGCCATGTCCTTCGCCGAGAAGGCCAATTCCATCGCCATCGGCGTGGCGGTCAGCGTCAATAAGAACACCGCGAACGTCGATGTCGACGGAGACCTCGTCTCCACCGGCAGCGGGGATGTGAACGCCTCCGCGAAGCTGACCCAGAACCTCACCGGCGAATTTGCCGGCAAGCTGGCCGCTCAGTCCCTCTCCGGCTCTGTGGCGGGCAAGGATTCCAGCGTCTCGCTGGGCGGCGCGGTGAGTGTGCTGGTCAGCAAGGGCGAGGCCCAGGTGAACATCACCGGAGGCTCCGAAGGCGCGTCTCGCAGGATCGAGGGCGGCAGCGTCGCCGTCGAGTCCATCGACAAGTCCCGGCTCACCTCCCGCGCGGGCGGCATCAGCCTGCCCCGGGGCTCCAGCGTGGGCATGGGCATCGCCTCCAATGTCATCGTCAGCAGCAACACCGTGAAGGCGACCGTGGGCGACGACACCCGGATCACTGCGGACAGCTTCAGGCTGAACGCGGAAAAGAAGGCCGTGACAGCTGAGGACTTCAAGCAGCTCATCAGTATGCGCACGCTGGCCACCGATTCCAGCGCGCTCACCGACGAGCAGCGCGCCAATGCCAATACCGGCCTGATCGACTACCACAAGACCACGGACGCGGACGGCAAGACCAGCTATCAGGCAAATGTCAATCTTTCCAGCGAAAAGCTGCTGGGCCTGGTGGACGGCCTGAACTTCCTGTCCGGTCAGAATACCTATGTGGAGGCCATCGCGGGCTCCGTCGCCACCGGCCAGAGCAAGGTCATACTGTCCGGTTCTGTGGCCGTGGCCGTCAACAGCAACGATATCCAGGCCACCATGGGCAAGAATGTCACCGTTCAGGCGAAGAAGGGCGACGCGGACGTGACCGCCAGCAACGGCGCGACCACCCGCGTCATCGCGGGCAGCGTGTCCGCGGCGCCGGCGGACGCCAGCGTGGGCGTGACCGTGGCCGTGCTGGTGAACAGCGACAAGGCCGTCGCCACTACCGGCGATAACGCGGATATCACCGCCGCCGGCGGCATGAAGCACACCGCCGACCAGACCGGCGACACCCAGTTGTTCACCGGGGCCATGAGCGTGGCGAAGGGCGGCAATGCCCTGGGCGGCGCGATCAACGTGGTCGTGAACAAGAGCGTAGCCAACAGCATCATCGGCAACAACGCCAAGCTGAACGCGGGCGCGGATGCCGACATCCACACCAACACCAAATTTGACCTCACGCTGATTTCCGGCAGCGCCAACGTGGGCACGGACTCCGTGGCCGCAGGCGGCACGGTGAACGTGATCGTGGACAAGGCCGAGGCCAAGACTTGTCTGGGCACGGGCAGCGCGGTCACCGCGGACGGGAACCTGTCCGTGACCTCCGATGTCTCCAACCAGATGATCTCCGGGGTCGCGTCGGCCTCCGTCGCCGCTTCCATGTCCGGGGCCAGCGGCGCGGGCGCGGTGAACGTGATCGTGTCCAAGTCCGTGGCGGATACCACCATCGGCAGCCGCGCGGCGCTCACCGCTACCAATGGCGACATGAAGCTCACCGCCAACAACGACGCATGGATGCTCAATGCTACCCTGGCGGCGGCGGGCAGCGGCGGCACGGCCATCGGCGGCGCGTTCAACGTGAACGTGTTTGACCGCCAGGCCACCGTGAATCTGACCGACGGCACGCTCAAGGCGGGCGGCAATCTGCTGGCCCAGTCCAGCGGGCGCGATACCACCATCATGGCGGGCCTCGCCATCGCGGGCAGCGCCAAGGGCGCGGGGTTGTCCGGCAATGTGGGCGTGCTGGTGGAGAAGAACAGGATCAACACGAATATCGCCCAGGGCGTCACCGCCGAGGCGGGCAAGAACGCCGTGCTGGAGGCCTACTTCAGCGACTACACCGTGGACGCGGCGGGCAGCATCGCGCTGTCCGGCACCAGCGCGGCGGTGGGCGCGACGGTTCTGACCGTGGTGAAGAACAACGACGTGCGCGCCAGCCTGGGAAAGAGCGACATTACCGCTGATGCCATCGGTAACGACACGGTCAAGTCCATGAACGGCACCTCCGTGCAGGGCGTATACGTGGGCGCGAACGCCTCCGAGACCCAGCTTCTGGGCGCGGCGGGCGTCTCCGGCGGCATCGGTACTTCGGTGAACGGTGTGGTGGACGTGCTGGTGAACAACAACATCGTCTTTGCCGACGCCTCCGAGGCAGCACTGAGGTCTCCGCTGAATGGAACGAAGTCGGTCCAGCAAAAGATCGGAGAAAAGTGGTTCTGGAACGACGAGAAAGTGACAGTCTATGCCGAGAAGAATAAGCTCTGGGGATTGATCTGGAGCGATCCTGAGTTCATAACACTCAGTGTCTCGGAACTGGCGAAGATGCTCAAAAACAACGACATCCGATATGTCCATTTCACCGACGGGTCCGGTATATACATTGATAATTACTCCGAGATTGATCGCATGAAGCTCGACAAGTTCGGACACCTTGAAGAGTATACCGAGACGGTTACCGTACCGGTCGGCGGCAGCGTCACCGTGCAGGCGAAGGATGACACAACCCAGGCCCTGCTGGCCGGCGGCCTGAGCGTATCCGCCGGCGCGGGCGTGGGCGCTTCCGTGGTCACCCTGGTTTCGAACAAGACCGTCAGGGCCCTGGCCTACGATATGGAAGCGGCCAAAGACATCAAAGTCTCCGCCGACAACAATGACGACGTGACCACCATCGCGGTTTCCGCGGGCGGCGGTACCGTGGGCGTACAGATTGGCGCGGCGGTGCAGGTGATGAAGAGCAACGTCAACGCCGAGGTCGGCCATAACGTCAATTCCAGCTGGGGCGGCCTGACCGTCGCCACCAGCAACAACACCAGCCTCAACAACGCGGCTGTAGCCCTGGCGGGCGCTGCTACTGCGGCGGTGACCCCGGTGGGCGTGGTGACCTACTTCAACGGCAGCGCAAACACGGCCATCAAGGAAGGCAGCACCGTCAGCGTCAGCCAGAACGTGAACGTCACCTCCGAGGCCAACAAGGAGATCGGCCTGTATTCCGTTGGCGCCGCGGTTTCCGGCGGCGCGGGCGTGTCCGGCACGGCCAACGTGATCGTCAGCAAGGATGAGACCAACGCGAAGGTCGGCAAGGATGCCAGCGTCACCGCCACCGACGGCGGCATGAACGTCCGGGCGGCCAGCGACTACGACCTGACCTCCGCCACCGCTTCGGTGGGCGCGGGCACGGCTGGCGTGGCGATCAACGCCGTGGTGAGCGTGATCAAGAGCAAGACCCTGGCGGAGATGGCCGGCAAGGCCAGCCTGGGCGGCAATCTGAACGTGAAGGCCCGGGGCACCAAGGACATCACCAACGTGGGCGCGAACCTGGCCGCAGGCGCGGTCGGCGTGGGCGTGAACGTGATGGTGCTGGTCACCGGCACGAAGATGAGCCAGGACGCCGCGGATATGATGGCCAACGGCGGCAAGGAGGGCGGCAAGGCCTTCAACGCCAAGGACATGATGTCCACCATCGCGAAGAACGACAACGGCGCGAGCAAGTATTACAAGAACGAACTGAACGGCGACGTTCTCGCCAAGGACACCGCGGGCAACGGCCGCAGGGAGAGCAAGATCTCCGTGGGCGGCACCAGCGGCTCCGGCAAGAACAAGCAGGGCACCTTCGACGGCGCGTCCGGCTACCGCAGCTCGGATTTCGACAACAAGGGCTACAACGACGACGGCGATGCCCAGCGCGGTGAGAAGCTGGAAGCCAGGGATACTCGGGACGTCGCCAACGCCAAGAAACTGAACACCTATACCTACACCGATGATCCCGAGGACGCGGTGATCGCGCGGATCACCGACACCGCCGAGATCTCCAAGGCGAAGGACGTCACCGTCGCCGCGGAGCAGCCCGTGACCGCGGACCTGTTCGGCGCGACCGTGTCCGGCGGCGCGGTGGGCGTGGGCGTGACCGCGGCAGTGGCCATCCTGCGCAGCAACGTGCTGGCCGAAAGCCAGGCCAATATCACCGCCACCGGCAATGTGAACGTGAACGCCAACTCCGTGTCTAACGGCAATGTGGCGAACCGCTCCAATGTGCTGAAGAAGCTGCTGAAGGGCATCGACCCCGCGGACGGCGGCATCCGCGTCATCGGCGCGACGGCCACCGTGGGCGGCGTCGGCGTGGCCGTAGGCGCGGGCGTGGCCCTCACCGACAATGTCACCTCGGCGAAGCTGGGCGGCGTGGTCACCTCCGGCGGCGCGAACGTGAACGCCACCCAGGACTACGGCCATATCACCGCCGCGGTGGGCGCGCTCTCCGCGGGCGGCATCGCCATCGGCGCGGCTGTGGGCGTGGCCCAGAGCAACGCCATCGTCACCTCCAAGATCGACAACAACGCCAGCGTCACCGCCACCGGCGACGTGAACGTGAACAGCAAGACCACCCAGAACGTGACCTCCCTGGCCGCCACGGCGGGCGTGGGTGGCATCGCCGTGAACGCGGGCGTGGCCGTCGCCATCAACCGCATGACCCAGAACACGGGCATCGGCAGCGGCGCGAGCGTGAGCGCGAACAACATCAATGTCAAGGCGGCCTCCGACACCACCGCCGACACCGGTCTGCTGGGCATCTCTGTGGGCGGCGTGGGCGTGGCCCTCGGCGCGGCGGTCTCCCAGGTGAACGCCAATGTGAATACTCTCGTGGAAGGCGCGACGCTGAAGGCGACCGGCACCGCGGAGGTCTTCAACGATGTGAAGAGCACCGCCACCCCGCAGGCCGTGTCCCTCGCGATGGGCGGCGTCGCAGCGGGCGGCAACGTGCTGCTGGCCTTCAACGACACCCAGAGCAAAGCCAGCGTCACGGGCAGCACGGTCAACGCGGGCACGCTGAACGTTGTGGGCAACCTGGAGGGAACCGCGACGTCGAAGCTGTCAGCGGCCCAGGTGGGCGCCTTCCAGGTCGGCCTGAGCGTGAATTACGCCGACATGCGCGCGGACAACCGGGCGATCCTGAAGGACAGCACCGTGAACGTCAAGGACCTGATGGTCCGCACCGCTCGGGACGGCGGCAACGCCACCTCCGCCATAGCGGACACCGTCGCGGGCGGCATGGGCTTCCTGGCGCTGAACATGAACGCGGCCATCGCCCGGAACAACAGCCACAGCTACGCGGTCATCGACGGCGGCAATATTAACGCCACCAACAAGACCTACATGCGCAGCTATCACATCCCCACGGCCAGGGCCAGTGTGACCGGCGTGAACGCCGGGGCGCTGTCCATCACTGCCAACGTGGTCGTCGCGCTGAACGACGCGGATACCCGCACCATCGCCAGGGCCGACAAGCTGGAGACGGGCAGCGCGGACTTCACCGTGTACAGCGGCGATACCGCGCGGGCCGACATCGTCACCGGCGGCGGCGCGCTGTTCAAGGCGGACGCCAGCATCGGCGTGGCCTACGGGCGCGCCAGCAGCATCGTGGATGTGGATGTGAAGAAGCTGACCGCCTCCAGCCTGAAGGCGAACAGCAAGGTTGACAGCACCGCTAACTCCAAGATCACCAATGGCAGCTACGCCGCCGTCAAGGCCGCCGCGCTGATGGGCGGGGCCTACAGCCAGGATGTGGTCAACACCGTGGTGAAGCTGGGCGACGGCAGCAAGGTCACCGGCGACACCAGCGTGACCACGGACTACAACATCAGCGCCAACTCGGACGTGACGCCTCACAAGGGCGGCATCGACGTGAACCTGGCCAACATCGGCGTCAACCTGTCTACGGCGAAGAGCACCGCCTATGCCGGCGCGGACCTTGTCATCGACAGCGGCGAAGTCAAGACGAAGGGCGTGACAGTGCAGACCACCGGCAAGGGCACCACCAACACCGTCATCCGCCCGACCAAGATCGAGGTGAGCCTGGTGAAGGTCGCCACGAACAAGGTCAAGAGCGACCTGTCCATGACCCAGTTCGCCACGATCCATCTGAACAAAGGCAGCACGCTGGATGCCACCGGCGATGTGAAGGTCCAGTCCTACGTCACCCCGACGGCCGTCGCCGTGGTGGGCAACTCCGGCGCGGACCGCGGCACGACCATCAGCCTGGTCAACACCGACCTCAGCTTCGCCCACGCCAAGGAGAACCAGGCCAGCACGGCGGGCATCTTCGGAGCGAATAAATCCACCCTGAATGCCGCCAACCTGGACGTCATAACAGATAACATCAACCAGCAGAGCTACACCTGCGCGTCCAGCAACGCCGCGGCCTCCTACGGCTTCCTGACGCTGGGCAACCTGGACGCCCGGGCCATCAGCAGCGACGACTTCAGCTCTGTGCTCGACAAGGTGACGATCAACGCCTCCGGCCGGGTGAACGTCCACGCAAAGACCAACTCCAAGTCCGTCGCCCGTGGCGGCATGCCCGGCGGCTTCTCCATCATCGACGGCGGCGTGAGCTATACAAATGCCGATATTGGCGAGTCAAGGGATTACCAGTTGGCCCAGGTGCTGGTCGGCGACGGCGTGAAGGTCAATGCCAACCAGGTCGAGCTCTTCGCCCGGAACTGGTCCGACGTGGACGCCAACCTGGAGCGCGGCGGGGCCTATTCCCTGGCGCAGGTGTCGGCTTCCAACCAGCCCACCCACACCTATGTGGACACCAAACTGCTGATCGGCAAGAACGTGGAGATCAACGCCAGGGACTGGCTGGAGATCACCACCCGTTCACAGATGAAGGCCAACTCCGTCATGAACAACGAGAGCAAGGGCGTCATACTGAACGTCACCATGATGAAGGGCGAGAACTTCCTCAACGAAGTCATGCGGCTGGATATCGGCGAGAACACGAAGCTGACCAGCGGAGGGGATATGAAGATCACCGCCCAGTCTACGGGCGACCTGAACGCCGAGACGCGCTACAAGAACGAATCCTACGGCCTCATCGGCGCAGGCGCAGCCGAGGCGATCAACCACGTCGTCCGCGACGTGCGCGTGCGTCTGTACGACGGCATGTCCGCCGACGCGGGCAAGCTGCTGGACATCTGGAGCCGCCTGGGCAAGGACGACCACATCCGCACGTTTGCCAAGATGACCGTGCGCTCCGCCATCGAGATACCGAACTCCCTGGGCCTCAACGACGCGAACCTGCTTAACGCGATCAATGTTGGCGCGGTGAATCTGACCTCCGGGAGCAATCTGTGGCTGTATGCCCATACCGGCGGCTGGTACGATGCCAGGGGCGATGTGGACGCGGCCACCAGCGTCAAGCTGGCCGTCAAACCGAAGGGCGTTTCCCAGAACCAGATGCCCATCAACAACGAGGTGAACCTGAACATGAACGGCAACAGGCGGGCGACCCTCACCAGCAAGCAAGGATCGATCAACATAAAATCCGAGCTTGAAAGCCTGCACCCGTATACGAACAACTTTGTGGAGGGCAGCGGCGCGTTCGGCGGCGTGACGGCCGAATGTATCAACGTCGTCAATGGCGGCACGAGAGTCTGGATCGACAACACGCAGTTCAACGCCCAGAAGGGCGGAACGCATGTGAGGGCCACCTTCGGCGATTCGGACAGTGCCTTCTTTGAGGAAAAATCCGAGGCCGCGCTCTACGGCTTGGGCAGCGAAACGGCGAGGAGTCGACTGCAGGGCGGCCTGTTCGCGCGGGTTCTGACCTCGAACCGGAACAATGTGAACGCCAACGGCTATTTCGGCCATGCCGCGGCAAACGCTTTTAGACACTACGTCGAAACCAAGTGCACCGGCTGGTGGACCTCCAAGGGCTACAGGGAGTCAGAGTATTGGTTCAGCCCAACCGCCCATTGCGACTTCTGCAGCGACGTTGTAAGAGTGGTTTCTGACTATAATGCACCTTTGGGTCTTAGAATCGAACGGGGCGAGCTGGGAAGATTTGAGAATTCCGGCTGGAAGCTGACTTCGGACAATTTGCTCAGCAACGCCTTCGCCAAGGCCCTGGCGCCCATCAATGAGGTCAACCGCATGGTCAACGGTCTTGACGACATCACCAAGGCCCGCTACGGCGAGGAGGAGGATAAGGCGGCCAGCGCGGTCTACGTGATGGATGTGAACGCGATGCTTCAGAAGGACGTGACCATGGATGAGGACCGGCTGGACCGCTGCCGCCTGTGGACCAACGGCGTCACCCAGCAGGACGTGTTTCTGCTGCCCAACGCCACCCGCTTCTACCGCGGCGCGAAGCTGGACTACGTGTCCGAGGTTCTGCGCGGCGATGTGAACGGCAGCGGCGAGAGCTTTGTCGTGGACGTGTTCACCGCCCTCAACGCCAATGCCTTCCAGGATGCCTTGATCCCCGTCGGCTCCAGCAGCAGCCTGGATTTCGCCACCGGCGAGCTCCTGCTGCCGTCCCTGGCGGACTTCGAGCTCTATCTGCACGAGGTATCCGGCGAGTGGATGCTGAACAACTTCCGAACCGGCTTCTTCCGCAGAATGGATGTGTCGATGGAGGAAGCGCAAAGCTATATCCTGGGCGACGGAGTGACCCTGCCCACCGGCCAGGTGCTGGAGGCCTTCACCGAGGGCGGCGAGATGAACGGCTGGAAGCTCTACTGGCTGGGCGATACGCCTGACACCGCCGGAAGCGACGACCAGATGCTCGTGGGCATACTGCACAATGAGGAGACCGACGAGCTGGATGTCTTCCGCACCAGCAGGGCCATGATGAAGACGGAGAGCTACATCGACGTGTCGCTGTACATCTTCCGCAACAGCAAGGCCGACCGCATGGGCGAGGAGCAGTATATCATGATCGTGTTCGATACGCCCGAGGGCGAGCTGAGCCTGGTCAAGTTCATCACCGATGTGCTGGAGGACCGCGAGCTCGACCTGCCCAAGCCCCTGCGCGTGAAGCTGCGCGGCTTTGAGCTGGAGGGCGCGGACCTGCCCGTGTACAGCCTGACCAACCACTACTTCATCATGTGCGACGGCACCGACGGTCAGGTCAGCCTGTTCGACGGCTTCTACAACAATACCTTCGACGGCGATACCTTCGAAAGCGACTACATCCGCATCGAGGGCATCAAGAACGATGATCTGAACGTGACCCTCAAGAAGGACCAGCCCATCTGGCCCGAGAAGAACAGCGAAACCAAGGCCACCGACCTGAACGGCACCCGCTATGAGTTGGTGGACAACGTATGGAAGGAGGTCGAGGCGGACGACGCCCTCGCGGCGTAAGACAACCCAAAGCCTTCCCTTTTAGGAGGCGTGACTGATGAGGTCGCGGAGGATAAACACATCGTTGATCTGAAACGACCTCATCCGCCCCTGCGAGGCGCCTTTCCAAAAGGGCAGTGAGGTCGCTGGGTATACCCAGAGCTGTAACCATGAACCAATCGAAGCGGCCTATACGAGAAAATGCGAGGAGGAAATTTGTAATGTTCAAAGCAAAGCGTATTCTGCCACTGGTGATCGCCCTTATGATGGCGCTGGTATCCATGAGCGGCTTGAGCGCGCTGGCCGAGGAATCGGCTACCGTCACGCAGGACGGCGTAGAGTACAGGGTGGAAAAGGACTCCATGGGTGAAATGCTGGTGCCGACAGATCGTTACTGGGGTGCTCAGACCCAGCGCAGCCATGAAAACTTTCTGATCGGCGTGGGCATTGAAACCATGCCCAAGGAGATCATACGTGCCTTTGGACAGCTCAAATTGGCCGCGGCCCGCGCCAATCACGCGCTGAAGCCCGAGAAGATGACCGATGAAAAGCTCGCTGTCATCGAACAGGCCGCCACCGAGGTGATCAACGGTGAATTGGACGACCATTTCCCGCTGGTGGTATGGCAGACGGGTTCCGGTACGCAGTCCAACATGAACGCCAATGAGGTCATTGCCAACCGTGCCAATGAGCTGGCCGGGGAAAAGCTCTGCCATCCCAACGACGATATCAACATGAGCCAGTCCTCCAACGATACGTTCCCTACCGCGCTGCATGTGGCCGCCGTGGTTGCCATCGAGGACAAGCTGATCCCCGCCGCCAACGAGATGGTAGAGACCCTGAAGGAGCTGGAAGCGGCCAACGAGGGCATCATCAAGACCGGCCGTACCCATCTGCAGGACGCTGTGCCCATCGCCTTCTCTCAGGAGATCAGCGGCTGGAGAGCTTCCATCGAGCAGGACATCCGTATGCTCGCGCTGAGCCTCGCCCCCCTGAAGGAGCTGGCGCTGGGCGGCACCGCCGTCGGCACCGGGCTGAATGCGCCCGAGGGCTTCGCGGAACTGGCCGCCGAGGAGCTTTCCAAGCTCACCGGCAAGGATTTTGTGACCTCTCCGAACAAGTTCCATGCCCTGACCTCCCGGGACGAGATCGTCTATGCCCACGGCGCGGTCAAGGCGCTGGCGGCGGACATGATGAAGATCGCCAATGACGTGCGCTGGCTGGCCTCCGGCCCCCGCTGCGGCCTGGGCGAGATCACCATCCCCGAAAACGAGCCCGGCAGCTCGATCATGCCCGGCAAGGTCAATCCCACCCAGTGTGAGCAGGTGACCATGGTGGCGGTGCAGGTCATGGGCAATGATACCACCATCGGCATTGCCGCCTCTCAGGGCAATTTCGAGCTGAACGTCTTCCTGCCCGTCATCGGGTATAACTTCTTACAGTCCGTGCGGCTGTTGTCAGAATCCATCACCTCCTTCCGGGTGAATTGCGTGGTGGGCATCAAGGCCAATGAAGAGAAGATGTCTGAGAACCTCAACCGCTCTCTGATGACTGTCACCGCCCTGAACCCCTACATTGGCTATGAAAACGCCGCGGCTACCGCCAAACTGGCCTTTAAGGAGAACATCTCGCTGAAGGAAGCCTGCATAAAGCTGGGCTTCATGACGGAAGAACAGTTCGATGAAGTGTTCCATCCCGAGCAGATGGCGGGCACAAAATAAGATAGACGAACGCTCTGGCAGGCGCCCACAGCGCAAGTCAGGCAATAATTCAAACCGGAGCCGCTTCGGCGGCTCCCTTTCGGTTTTTCAAGGAGGAACAACAATATGAAGCATCGCGCGCTTTTGCTGGTGGTGCTGCTTCTGGCCCTGCTGGCGCTCCCGGCCCTGGCCGAGGAGCAGGCCTCTCAGGCCTCGCGGTCCCAATGGACGGTCATGTTCTACTTCTGCGGCAGCGACCTCGAGAGCGGGCACAGCTACGCCTCCGGCAACATCGCTGAGATCGCCGAGTGTCTGACCTATGAATCCGTCGGCGGCATTTTGTCCGGCCGTCATAAGGGTCAGGTCAGCTCCGATGCCGTGAACGTGGTGTTGGAGACCGGCGGCAGCAGGGAATGGCACGCCCAGGCGCTGGGCATGGACGTGAAGACCAACGCGCTGCAGCGCTGGCACCTTCGTCCGGACGAGGATATCCTGGATGCGTCGGGCGGCGTGATCGAGCTGGAGCAGGAGCTTCCCCTTCAAAGCATGGCCGCCCCGGAGACGCTTTCCGACTTCATCCGCTGGGGCGCGGAAAACTATCCGGCGGAAAAATACATGCTGGTGCTGTGGGATCACGGTACGGGTGCGTTGAAGGGCCTGTGTATCGACGAGCTGTTCGGCGGCGACACGATGCGCCTGGATGAGCTGAAAACAGCTCTGGCGGACGGCGGCGTGCACTTCGAGGCCGTACTGTTTGACGCCTGCCTGATGGCGAATCTGGAGACGGCCTGCGCCATCAAGGACAGCGCCAACTGGATGATCGCCTCCGAGGAGCTGGTGGCCGGTAAGGGTACCGCCATAAACGCATGGCTGCAGCAGTTGTTCCTCATGCCCCAGTGCGATGGCCGGCGACTGGGCAGGCAGATATGCGAGATGAACATGTACAAATATACCCAGCAGGAATCGGAGAGGGATCAGGACACGATCACCTGGTCCGTGATCGACCTGAGCAAGATCGACCGCGTAGCGTCGGCGTTCGACCGATTCTTTGAGACCGTCGGCCAGATTTACGCCAATAGCGAACAGGATTACGACATGTTGTCTGTCTGCGAGGCGTTGAACTGCTCCTTCGAATTCGGCTTGGGCGACGAGGAGATGGTCGACCTGGCGAGCCTTCCCTATAATCCGGGCATCATATTGAGTCTGGACCACGAGCTATACGTGGAGCTGCTGGATTCCCTGACGGAGGCGGTAGTCTACAACACGCATGGTCCGGATCGCGCTACGGCCGGCGGGCTTTCCTTCTGCTATGCCACCGGGATAAGACCGGAGCAGCTTGACGCCTATGCCGATGTCTGCCCCTCCGCTCATTACCTGGCCCTGCTTGACGCCATCAATCCCCAATGGGACGCGCCGGAGTGGGTGTTTGAACAAGTTGAAAAGCTGCCGGAGATCGTGGACCTTCCGCGCTACCAGATCAAAATCGAGAAGACTCTCGCCGCCAAAGGTTCGCCCCAGTTCACCGTCAAGGACGGCTATCGAAATCTCCGGAATGCCCACGCCAGCGTGCTGCGCCTGAATCCGCAGACCGGGAACATCATCTATCTGGGCGATACGGACGCTGTGCTTTCCGTGGACGAGGCCAAAGAGGAGGCCACCTTCTCCATGGTTGAATTCGCCATCTGGCCCATGATAGAGGATACGTGTTGCCCGGTGGAGCTTGTGGATATCGACTATATGGGCGACAAATGGCTGTACCAGGCCCCCGTGCAGCTTGACGGGCAGAACTATATGCTGCGCGCCGGCATGAAAGGCGACGAGGCCCCCGTCGTCTATGGCCTGTGGGAGGGTTACAGCACCGACAGCAGCGTGTTCAGCCGGAACGTGATCCCGCTCTCCAAGGTGGCGGGACGGGAATATTGCCTGCTCTATCCCATCGACGGCTCGAATGCCAGGCGCATACGCTATGAGACCAGCAAGCCGCTGACCATGTACCGCTCCCTGGAGATCACGTTCAAGCCGCTGGAGCCCGGTACCTACTACCTGGATTACTATGTGGAGGATATCTTCCAGCGCATGCTGCCCCTGGAACGGGTGGAGGTTCGGTGGGACGGCGAAAAGATCACCGTACCGGACGGCGTGTGGGAAGGCGAAGAGGTGCTGACTCCGTAAGGTGATCGCTCAGGAGATCGGTCAACAGCAGGTGATGTCCTTCCTCGAAACCCATCGACCTGTTTTACCGTATGATGAATTAAATCAAAGGAGATGTTGAACATGAAAAAGCTTACGGAGCTGATGGTTCTTGCCATAATGCTTCTTGCGTTTGGATACATTGGGGCAGCTCATGCGGAAATCATACCGCCCTATGGACCCGGGCAGCAAATCGGCTATCCGGCTGTGGTGCTGTGTGAGAAGCTCACCCTGCGCAAGGAGCCGAGCGCTTCCTCCAAGGCTGTGCAAACCCTGTATTGTGGGGATACGCCTATCGTGGTAGACGCGGATATTCCTGATGGTATAAAGAAAGAGAACGGCTTCGTATACTGCACGCTGGGTGATTCCGAAGATTCGCCCTGCGGCTGGATCAATGCGGACTACATCGTCATCAATCCGGCGTGGTACGTGACGGAAACGAAAACAGCAGTATATGCCTGGAACGATACGGCAGCGCCCAAGGTTGCCCTGGTCGACGCGAATACCCGCTTTCCCATCCTGAAGGAAGAAGGAAACTGGTATGTCGTCGGCCTGCGTGGTGCCGCCGGTTGGATTCATCATTAAGCGTGGTGACGTATTCCAAGGAATGAATTCCCCCAAAAGTCTTCCCAAAGGGAAAGACCCTGGCAACCCAATCGTAATGACGCATAAGCAGCAAAAGGAAGGTAAAAAGCATGGCAGCAAGCGGCAACACATTTTTCTTTCCCTGGGAGGTCAGCCTGATGGAATGGCTCCAGGGACATATCGGCAGCGCGGGGATTTCGATCATCTCATTCTTCTCCATGTTTGGGGAAGAAATCCTGCTGGTTCTGTTCCTGGGCTTCATATTCTGGTGTTACGACAAAAAGCTGGGCAGGACGATGGGGCTGAGCGCCATCATGGGCCTGACCTGGAACGCCATGATCAAGAACATTGCCCTGCGTCGCAGGCCATACTTTGACCACGAGGGCATCAAGATACTGCGCGTAGTGGAGCCGGAGGCGGACATATATAACATCTCGGCCCAGGGCTATTCCTTTCCCAGCGGACATTCCACCAACGCGGTGACAGCCTTTGGTTCACTGGCGGTCAATCTGCGCAAGCGCTGGGCGACGGCGGTGGCGATTGTGATACCGCTGCTCACGGGGATCTCCCGGTTCGTGGTCGGCGCACACTATCCCACAGATGTGCTGGGAGGCTGGCTGCTGGGCGTGATCATCGTGCTGATCGTTCCACTGCTGCAAAAGCGGGTGAAAAACACACTGTTGCTCTATGGCATCCTGTTGTTTGTAAACATTCCTGGGTTCTTCTACTGCAAGAGCGCGGATTACTTTACCGGGGCAGGATTGCTGATCGGCTTCATGGGCGGCACACTTCTGGACGATCGCTTTGTGCACTTTGAGAATACGCGCAAGCCCCTCTGGATGGCTGTACGCCTGCTGGGCGGATTGGCGGTCTATTTCGCTCTGAGCAAGCTGCTCAAGCTGCCCTTCTCCGAGGAATTTCTTACAAGCGGTACCACCGCCTCGCTGCTGGTGCGGTGCGCGCGGTATGCCGTCAGCGCCTTTGTGGATTTCGGCGTCTATCCGATGCTGTTCAGGCTTGAAAAACGGGCGAACGGCTGAGAAAGGACAGGCGCTGACGACACATAGCTATTGCAGGAAGCCCGACACGACAGAAGTTTTTGAGGTATGCCTGAAACCGTGAAATCCATCCGCAAAAATGAAGTGAGCGAAAAAAGTGTCAGCGTAGGAAGCAAGCATTTCTCAAAAAGAGGTAACGTGGGAAATACCTTGCTCTAAAAGGTCGGTGCGTTTACAGAGAGAAGTTTTCCAGAGATCGTGCTGTCACCAATTGAGCAGTGACTACTATCAAGGGTCTGATGAATGTTGAGAAGGGGTGTTACAGATGGTGAAAAGGAACTCCTTTGAAAACAGAATCGCCGTCGTCACCGGCGGCGCAAATGGCATAGGAAAGGCGATTGCTGAGGCTTTTCGACAGAAAGGCGCTACAGTACACATCATTGATCTTCAGCCGGGAGATTGGTTCGTCGGTGATGTATCCGAAAAGGTCACCCTGGAGCGGTTCGCCGAAGCCGTGATTGAGCAGAGCGCGCATGTGGACTACATCGTCAACAACGCCCTGCCTCTGATGAAGGGCATTGATGAATGCAGCTATGAGGAATTCCAGTATGCCCTGTCGGTTGGCGTGACTGCGCCGTTCTATCTCACAAAGTTGCTGATGTCCCATCTTTCTCCCTGCGCGTCGATCGTCAACATCTCATCCTCCCGCGACCGCATGAGCCAACCGCAGACGGAAAGCTACACGGCTGCCAAGGGTGGCATCGCTGCGCTGACACACGCTATGGCGATCAGTCTGGGCGGCAAAGCGCGGGTCAACAGCATATCTCCCGGCTGGATCGATACCACCGGTTCAGACATCGACGGAGCCGATGCCCGTCAGCAGCCTGTGGACCGGGTCGGAAAGCCTGAGGACATCGCGTCGCTCGTCATGTTTCTCTGCTCCGAAAACGCAGGCTTCATAACGGGAGAGAATATCTGTGTTGACGGCGGCATGACGAAGCTGATGATCTACCATGGAGAGCATGGATGGAGCTATGAATGAACACAGGACAATCACATCAACCAAATAACAAGGAAGCACACACCATGAAATAATTCCTGTTATTACTCCAAGATGATCGGATGGTGGTTCATTTCCCGAATTGAAGCCCTGGTCATCGACCCGAATCTTCCGTTTGAAGTAAAGAGTAAAATGAAGGGCGACTATTCACTGCCTCCATCCAGGGCCGCGTGGATACTATCCGCGACGGAGTTGTTAAACCGTTTTCAGAAAGCTGGAAACGGCATGGTGGTGTACCGCGCCCTCTGCGGCGAAGGCAGCTGGGGCGCGTCCGGTGGAGATGCGGAAAGAGCGGATAACCAGAGACGGTAAGAATTGTCATCGGTTTTATCGTCCGGACCGCATCGAGCGGATGGAGAAGTATGAGAGGCTTTTTGACGAAGCCGCGATTTCTCATGATCCGTAGAAGCTCCGACGCCTGGATGCTTATTACACTTCTGGTGAATGGCAGGATGACAATGAGGCAGATGAACGGGGTGAACTGCCGTCCGATCTGATACGCGGCGTACTTTCCCAGGATGTGCTGTATAAGCTGCTGGAAGAATAGGGAGTGCAGGAGCACAAATCGGGGTCTGCGGTTGAAAAACATGAAAACTGAGAATCGTTCTTTCTCCATCAGGAGGATCATTGATCCCCGCAGACCTGTCGTTCTGATCAGCAGCAACTACCACATGGACAGGGTAGTTCGGACTGCGAAAAGCGCCGGGTTTTCGGAGATTCTGCGTCTGTCCGCACCATCGTCCTTCCTCCATTATGGTGCTAATGTCATGTATGAAATTGTTCTTGAAATGAATGAATTTACGCTCAAAAAGTAAGATTATCGTGCATATTTCAGTTTGTGAGGAACTTCGATATAAGGGAGAAAGAGATGGACGACAGGCGACGGGCGGTGCCGTTCCTATCATCGGCTACCGGGGCCAACCGATTCTTGGAGACGGGAAACGCGCTATGGGAAGTGCGGATACTTGAGGAGACCATGACGCAGATCGATTCATTCTTGCAGGAGGGATTGCGATGAACATCGCGCTGCTCGTCATTGACATGCAAAACGACTACCTCTGCGAGAAGCGGATGAAGCGCTTCGCGTATGACACGGAAGGGCTGGTTGCCCGCGTCAACGGGCTCATCCATCGCTACAGCGCGGCGGGCCGGGACGTCATTTACATTCGCCATATCATCCAGAACCTGCCAACAAACCGCCTGATCTTTGGCTATTCCCTCGCGGACACAAAGGGTGCGGAGCTGTATGGAGGTTTGGAGGTGGTTTCGGAAAATGTTTTTGAAAAGCTGGTGGGTGACGCGCTGACCAATCGGAAGCTGCTTGCGCTCATCAGAAATAGGGGCTATGAACGGCTCCACCTTTGCGGGCTGGATGAGTGTGGCTGTGTCGCAGCGACAGCCCTCGGCGCGAAAAAGCGGGGCATTGAGGCGGAGATTCAGCGCGAAGGTACCGACACTGTGTTCGAGGGTCGCAAGGTGGCCCGCACGAGGGAGAAGCTGCGGGAGGCGGGCATTCGCTATATACTGTCGGCTCAAAAAACTGAAAACTATGAAGCGTTCAGCCGTGTGCTGTGATGAGATGTGTGGGTTGTGTGGTTAAGTACCGCACAGCCCGTTCTATTGCTGTTTTTTTGGGGATTGAAATGACGGGACATTATCATAAGCTCTATCACGTAATCGTGTCCATGGTATTGAGAGCTATCTTGGATAATGTAGCTCAGCTCTTCAACCTTGGCGTCTTGGCAGAAGGGCATCAAACGCAGAAGGGGAGGAGATCAACTTTTTGAGCAGGGACTTGTGTAAATCTTCCTTGTTACGGGCAACCTCTCATCAGAGGCCATTGCCAACAGCGTTGGCACCAACCCGAGTTACATCCGCAAGATAACAGGACTTTTGAAGAAGAAGGGCATCCTCGACAGACGGCAGGGTATCCATGGCTTTTCACTGCTGATACCTCCGGAAAACCTCTCACTATATATGATTTAGCAGGCTATCAATGAGTCGGATAACCTGCCAATCGAATGGCTGGAATTGGTAAGACGCATACTGGAGAGCTGAGGCCAGGCGATCAGATTACAGTGCTGTTTCTGGAAAGGCGTGAGCAGATAGCCTGCGTGTCTTCCATCAAGAGACCCGTGTCTTCGCGCCCATTTCCTTCAACGCCTTTTTACGTTCATACATCATGTTGTCCGCGCGCTCGAACACGTCGCTGAGCTGGCGGTCCTGTGGCGTGAGGAGCGCGTAGCCCAAGGCGACAACGACTTTGTTCTCTTTGATGTTGGCCTCCACCTGGCGGTTAAGCGCACCGATCACCTCATCCATCGTGTCGAAGCCCTTCCCCTGGAGGAGGATGACGAATTCGTCGCCGCCGATCCTGAACACCGCACCGTGGGAGAAGGCATGGCAGATCATCTCGCTGGCGTCCTTGATCAACTGGTCCCCGGCAGCGTGTCCCAGCGTATCGTTGACGTACTTGAGGCCGTTGATGTCGCCGATGACGACCGCCAGCTTTTCAAGCGCCCCGGACTGGATCTGCCGATTGATGATCGCCTCATTTTCCGCATAGGCATGCTTGTTGCGGATACCGGTCAGGGAATCCGTGTTTGCCATGGCCTGGAAAGCCCTGCTGGTTTCTCTTTCGGCCTTGAGTTTGTCCCTGGACAGCTTTCGATACTGGAACAGGAGGACAACGGCCAGCGTCAGCACTGACACCGACGTGAAGATGATCTGGTTTCGGCTGTTGGCGAGGGTCTTTTCGCTGATGTCCCGAATCTGTTCCTGAATGATGCTTTCGCGTATCAGGACGGCCATCTCCCAGCCCGTGCCCTGGATGGGGACATAGACCAGCGTCTCATCCATGCCGTCTGAGGCAAAGCTGAGGCTTCCCTCCCTTTCGTTTTCAAAATTATCGCGTTTTTCCTGAAGAACCTGCTGCGGCACGAATGCCTGGGTCGCGTCAAAAAGATTGCGGTTGGAGATGACGGGGCCCAGCTCCGTACCGGACAGATTGCCGCCCTTTTTTGAATACAGGGCAAAGTGGGTCCTGCCCTGATCGTCGAAGGCCAGCAGGTCGACGATGTCTTTGATGTCCAGCTGGACAAAGCAGGCCTTGAAGGGCCTGTTCAATATCGAAAGGCCCGGGGTGGGGGAGGTCAGGCATAGCTGCTTCGAAGAGCCGTAGAGGGACACGGTGCTGATGATTCGGCCGGTGATCTCCCCTTCGGACAGAAAGGCGTGGCGGCTTCCGCCGGTATAGGTTGTGTATTGCGTATAGACGATGTTGTCTTCATCCACCAGCGCAAACCGGTTGAGCCCCAGCAGCGATTCCATCTTTCCGATGGCGTCGCGCAAGGCCTCCTGGGAATCGACCCCTTCATCAGCAATATAGGCGATGGCCTTTTCCATCTGGTCAAAGCTGCTGTTGATCAGGTTGGTGATGGTCTTGGCCCGACGGTCGGCCATGGCCTCGAGGTAGAAGGAGCTCACCGCAGAGACGGCTTCGTTCGTCGCAACGCCGGTTTGCCTTGAAGCCCATACCGAGTTGGCCGTCACCATGGCCATGGTCAGCAGGCTGCCGATGACGGCGGTCAGGACAAAAGCTCTGTTTGAATTCTTCTTTTGCGCCATTACATTTCACCATACAGCAGCTCAAGCATCAAGGCTGCATCGTTCTGATAGATCACGGTTGTGATCTGGTCGGTTTTCTCGTGGAACAGTTCGCCGGGCAGGTTTCCATCTGCCAGCTTCACAGCGATCTGGAGCGTGTCAAAGCCGATGGAATAGCAATCCTGCACGCCCAGGCAATAGATGACGCCGTCGTTCAGATAGCGCAGGGCATCCTCGTCGTGGTCCATCCCAACGATCACAGCGCTGCTGCCCTTCTCCGTGATCGCCCTGGCCGCGCCCACGGGATTGCTCATGTTGCAGCAGACGATCCCGTCGAGATCCGGACAGTCTTCCAAAATCTTCAGGGTCAGCTCGTAGGCCATGTCCACGGAATCCATGTCGTATTCCGTCGCAACGATCTCCATATCCCCGTATTTGGCGATGGTGTCCTTCGCGCCCCTCGCCCGATCCTCATGGCAAGGCGCGCCGACGCTGCCCACAAGGATCGCGACCTTTCCCCTGTAGTCCAACTTTTGGCAGAGCGCCTCCGTCAGGTCCGCGCCGTCCTGATAGTTGTGCGTGTTGCCGACGTATGCCAGCCGCTTGCAGCCTTCGACGGCGTCCGAGCTTGAAAAGGTCATGATTTTTAGGCCGGAATCCACCAACTCATCCAGCACCGGAGAGATGACGGCCTCATCCGCCACATCGACGCCGATGACATCATAGCCCTTATCGGCCGCCGTAAGAAGTCTCCGGATCTGATCCTCAGCGGAGGCGGCGTCGGGCGCCATGTACTCGTAGGTGATGATGATCCCCTTCTCAAGATACTGCCTCTGTGCTTCTTCCATTCCAAGAGCGACGGCGTCCCACCAGGGGTGGACCGTCTTGTAGGTGAAATAGAAATTATAGCGGTCCTTTAACGGTGCATACGAATCCAGCTTATGATCGAAGTTGACCGCGCTGCGCACGGAAGCATCGGGCGCCGCCTCAGACAGACCCCCCTCTGAAACCGCTACGGAGATGGAATTGGAACGGACCGCGAAGATGAACGCCATCATCAAAAGAGCCAGAAAAAGGCGTATTCTGTTTACGCGCTTGCGCATGGTGCGTACCTCGTTTTATCTTTTTCGTTGTCGGGGCGCAGGGCCCAAAGCGCTGCCCAACCTGTAAAAAAGCTTTGAACCTATTATACCTGACATTCAGTAGATTGTCCACCTTTTGTTGCTCTGAAAATATAGAGTCTTCGAGCAATATGCCCACACTTATACTGACTTTTGGACTATACTAAGCAATACTTAGGCTCTTCACGGAATGTTGTGGGATGAAATTCTGGCCTTGTGAAGTATCGACGCGTGACAGGGCCAACAATCGTCTTCGCCATCGTGCTTTTCACGGCGAAGCCGTGCCAAGTGAGGAAAAGCCATATGCCCAAATCCCTCAACAATCCGTGAAGAACCAAAAAAGAAGTTGCTTCCAGCAGTGAAATTAGGCAGTTAGAAAGTACTAAAGGAGGCCTTGGGACAATTCTTGAAGGATTATGAAGTACATGATCTAAGTGATTTGGATAATATCCATAGTTTGAATGTTTCTAAGGGACCAAAAAAGGAGGGGAATATGGGCTCGATTATTCTGAGAAAACGCGGGTACAAATGGGAGTACAGGTTTGAGATTGTCTTAATAGATGGACGGAGGGAATTTCTGTCAAAAGGAGATTTTAGGACAAAAAAAGATTATTGCTGTCAAAGATCCCCCAGAGCATCCCGTTGGGCTCCTTCGCACTGGGAATGGCTGCGGGGATATGGGTGCCGAAGCCCTCGTTGGAATACCGTCTTCCGTGACAGTTGACGCGCAGCGTTGCGGCTAAACCGATGATGTCAAAGCCGGGGAAAGAATAGTTGCCACCCATTATCTGTGCTAAAAATAACATCGGAGCGGATTATTTGTTCCTCTATTGACTGGAGACAGCATAAGGGTTTGTGACATCTATGACTGGTGCTGCCCATTTTTTGTCTTGCCACGTATATCTTTATGTGTTATCATATTTGCAGTAACTAGTACATCACTCATCAATTAGCTGTACATTTCAAGCAGCGATTGGGTTATTACAGATACGGAGGGATCAATGTCATCCAGATGCCATGTCCAGTGGAAGACAACGGGTTCAGCATTGATCTCGTCGAAATAGATATATACGTTGGACCAGTTCTTCTTTGGATTTGACTCGTATGCCTTTGAGCATCTGCTTGGTCATTTTGCTGAAGAACGATTCAACGAGGTTTAACCAAGAGGCATACTTCGTGTGAATACGAATTCGAAGCGGCCCTTAACACTGGACAGATATTCGATGACCTTTTTGGCCTTGTGGACCTTGAGGTTATCGAGAACCAGCCGGATTGTGTCTCCTTTGGGATACTTGGCGTCAAAGATCTTCAAAAATTCGATATAGTCCGAACTGTTATGACTGTCACTGACAAGCGGAATAGCTTCACCTGTCTGCAGGTCGATCCCTGCAAGCAGGGATACTGTACCGAGGCGCTTGTATTCGTAGTCGCGCTTGATCGTGCCGTTCTCTTCGGTGGGCGGCAGGTCATCTGCGACATTTGCAATCGCCTGTATTCCGGGCTTCTCGTCATACGATACGACGTGAACCACCTCGTTTTCATCGAATGGGCGGAGATTCCCTTCGTCGTCGAACTGTATCTCCAGCTGCTTATATACCAGCAGCACATTGTGCATCTTCTCATCGAAGTCCGGGTCCCGGCGTTCGCAGTAAGCCCCATGCCCCAGGGGGCACCGCGATGAATGAAACATACGAGGGCCTGAAGGTAGTATACACGGAAGACGAATCGGTGTATACTAAAAGGGC
>CACZXF010000018.1 GCA_902785105.1 uncultured Eubacteriales bacterium
TCCTTCGCTTTTTGCCTTGATTATACTCCTTGACTGTATACCATGTGCTTGCACAATTTGTATACTATGTTATTACTCTATACAGTTTCGCCGCCCGCCATGTAGTACGCGGCTTATCACAGAGGGCGGGCGCCGAAACGGCGCCCCTACAGTGTTCATGCGTAGCAACATCTGATTATTTTAATGACAGGTTCCATTTTCACTTCTATAAAACCCACAAGGGGGTAATATTCGATGAAAGGTAAAAAGGTCCTCGTTTTCGGCATGGCCCGCAGCGGCATCGCCTGCGCGAAGCTGCTGCTCATGAAGGGCGCCGAGGTTTACATCTGCGATTCCAAGGAGGAGGCCGCCTTTGAGGGCAAACTGGATGAATTGAAAGCGGGCGGCGCGAAGCTGTGCCTGGGTGAAAAGCATCCGGAGAATCTGATGGAGGGCATGGACGCGCTGATCGTCAGCCCCGGCATACCGGTGGACAACCCCGCCGTGGTGAAGGCCAAGGCGCTGGGCGTGGAGGTCATGGGCGAGATCGAGTACGCCTACCGGGAGGCCATGGGCCTGCTCATCGCCATCACAGGCACCAACGGCAAGACCACCACCACCACGCTGGTGGGCGAGATCTTCAAGAACGCGGGCAAGACCACCCATGTGGTGGGCAACATCGGCATCCCCTATTCCGGGGCCGTGGCTGAAATGAAGCCCGAAGATGTGACGGTCTGCGAAATCTCCTCCTTCATGATGGAAACCTCCCGGGAGTTTCATCCCCACATCGCAGCGGTGCTGAACATCTCCGAGGACCATCTGAACCGGCACGGCACCATGGAGAAGTACATCGCCCTCAAGGAGCGCATCTTTGAAAACAGCGTGGGCGACGACTGGGTGGTGCTGAACCGGGAGGACCCGGTGACCCGTGACATGGCAAACCGCGTAAAATGCAAGGTGGGCTGGTTCTCCTCCCGCAATCCTGTGCCCTTCGGCGCGTTCGTGCAGGACGGCATGATCGTCTACGGCACGGAGGCGGAGAACATCAGCATCTGCAAGGCCAGCGAGGTCTACATCCCCGGCGACCACAACCTGCAAAACGCCCTGGCGGCGGTGGCCATGACCATGGCGGCGGGTGTCGGGCCGGACATCATCGCACATACACTTCGCACCTTCAAGGGCGTAGAGCATCGCATCGAGTTCGTCCGCGAACTGGACGGCGTGCGCTTCATCAACGATTCCAAGGGCACCAATGTGGATTCCACCCTCCAGGCCGTCCGCGCCATGGACCGGCCCACGGTACTGATTCTGGGCGGCAGTCCCAAGAAGGCCAACTATGTGCCGCTGGGCGAGGAATTATTAAAGACGCCCATCATCCATGCCGTGCTCATCGGTGAGACCGCCCATGAGATTCAGGCGGCGCTGGACAAGGTGGGCTATACTGCCTACACCCACGCGGGCTACGATTTCCGCAAGGCCATCGAGCTTTGCTTTGAGCTTGCACCTGAGGGCGGCAACGTGCTGCTCTCCCCCGCCTGCGCGTCCTTTGATATGTTTGACGACTACGAGGCCCGTGGCCGAATCTTCAAGGGCATCGTCAATTCTCTGGAGAGCCGCCGCGGATGATGACGGTTCCCGTTTTCGGGGCCAATGAGACGCGGACCAACTCCGCGCAGAGAGCGGGTCTCCGGGACATCGACCGGGGCCTGGTGTTCACCTTCGCGCTGCTGCTGATGCTGGGCCTGACGGTGCTGTACGCCGCCAGCTATTACAACGCCCAGGACCAGGGCAGCGCGTTCTCCGAGGTCTATTCACAGCTCATGGGCATCGCCGTGGGTGCTGTGGGGATGGCGTTTTTGCTGCGCATCGACTATCACGCATTGCGCAACCCGTGGATCAGTGGCGGGCTGCTGGGGCTGAGCTTCCTTTTATTGATACTGGTCGCCATCCCCGGCATCGGCAAGCTGCTGAACGGCTCCCGGCGCTGGCTTCGGCTGGGGCCACTGAGCTTCCAACCCTCGGAGCTGGCGAAGTACGCCATGATACTGTACCTCTCCCGGGCATTGAGTCAGAAGAACCGGGACGTGACGCAGTTCTTCACCGGCCTCGTGCCACTGTTCATACTGCCGGGGCTGATGTTTCTGCTGATACTGCTGCAGCCGAACCTTTCCACGGCGGGCAGCATACTGATCGTCACGGCGGTGATGGTGATGCTGGCCGGGGCGCGATGGCTGCATCTGGGGCTCATCGGCGCGGCGGGCATGGCGCTGGGGACGTTCTACGCCTTCTCGGAGGACTACCGACGGGCACGGCTGATGTCCTTTAGAAATCCCTTCGCCTTCATGACCAACGAGGGCTACCAGCTCTCCCAGTCGCTGCTGGCTTTCGGCTCCGGCGGGCTGTTCGGCATGGGGCTGGGGCGTGGCCGGCAGAAGTTCGCCTTCCTCCCCTACCCCGAATCCGATTTCATATTCGCCGTGGTGGGCGAGGATCTGGGCTTTGTGGGCTGCGTCGCCATACTGTGCGTGTTCGCGGCGTTCATATTCTTCGGCCTGCGGGTGGCCATACGCTGTCCGGACCGATTCGGGAGTATGCTGGCCGGGGGGATCACCTGCATGGTAGGCGTGCAATGTGTGCTGAATGTAGCCGTGGTCATCGGCATGATGCCCACCACCGGCCTCCCCCTCCCCTTCTTCAGCGCCGGGGGCACGTCCATATCCATACTGATGTGCGCCGTGGCTGTATTGATGAACATTTCGAGGGACAAGACCGGATTGTGACACGACACCGGATATTGGAGCAATTATCATGACAGAGAGACGAAAAAGACCTCCACAGCGCCGGAAGGTGAAGAGGAAGCGGCGCGGGTTCAGTCCCTGGCTGCTGGCGATTCCGGTATTGCTGTTGATACTCTGGGTGATACTGTCAAACCACGTGTTTGTGGTGCGGAACGTGGAGGTCGTCGGAGCGGAGAGCATGGAGACGGACGCGGTAATCCGCGCCTCGGGGATACGGCTGGGGTCGAAACTGAAAGCACTGGACGATGTAGCCATAAAAGCCAGCGTGGACGCCACGGGGCTGCTGGCCTTTGTGGAGGCCCAGCGTCGCTATCCCTTCACCGTGCGGCTGGTGGTTCGCGAGCGGAGCCACGACGCCATCACCCTTCAGGCGGGCAAGCTGCTGGTGCTGGATTCTGACGGCTATGTCGTCTCCGCCAGCGATGCCGCGCCCGAGGAGTCGCTGCCGCTGATCACGGGGCTTCGCGCTACCACCTATCGTCTCGGCAAAGAGCTCGACGCCTCGCCCAGCCGGTTAAACGCCATGAAGGTGGTGCTTGAGGCGCTGCATGAGAAGGGCGCCACGGGCTATGTCTCCGAATTGAATGTGGATTATCCCTCCGATATCCAGATCGTCACCCGCACCGGCATGACCGTGCTGCTGGGCGACGCGAAGGACATGGAGAAGAAGATCGTCTGGATGACTGGCACGCTCCAGGATTTGGAACGTCGGGGTGAGACCCTGGGTCGCCTCGACGTTTCCAGCGGCACCAAGGCCGATTACCTGCCCATGGTCGTCGCCACCGCCGCCCCCGCCGCCACTCAGGACACCTACCTGCTCAACACGCCCACCCCCGCGCCGACAGAGGTTCCGGTAGAAGCGGTCGAGGATGGACCGGTCGTCGGTGAGAACGCAATTTAAGTTCAACGACAGGCATTGGTTTTTCATTCTCCATTATCCAATAGTAATTGTTCGCTTCTCCCCTACAAATTGGAATTTGTCGGAGAGACGAATTGAAAATTGATAATTGAAAATTGAAAATTAATAGCGCCTCCCGCTACCTTGTAGGGGCGCTGTTTCGGCGCCCGCCCTCAACGAAACGTGTCGTGCTACCCGGCGGGCGGCGCAACGCCGCCCCTACAATAACGCTGTTCGTCAGGTTCGCAAGCCGGTATCACCTCGATACATCCCTGTTTATAGGGAACTTAATAGTTACGTCCATCATATAATTATCCCCTTCCGCGCAAAATAGGGGGGCTGTTGCAGATTTTTTCTCATCTGCAACAGCCCCTGACTCGTCTTTCAAACGGGTAATATTATGTCTCCTCTTCATTTCGGAAATCCAGACGGCGCACCTCATCGGCGCGGGCGATGATCTTTTCCTTCCAGTCGTCGTCCTGGGCGTCCAACTGATAAGTACGAAAGCCGTATTCCTGCCCCAGGGTGCAGATGACCGTCTCGTCGTCCACATGCAGTGAGATTCGGTAGTGGTTCGGAAGCTTCTGGGGCAGGATCATTTTGTGGTCGCGCTGCACCTCCTTCAGGTGGCGCGTACCGTTGACGATGCCGTCAAAACGCACACCGTAGAACATGAAGAGCATACGTATATACCCCTCCGAGCGAAAGGATGAGGTGTAGACCCATACCTCATAGCCTAACTTTTGAAGCGTCCGTATCAGCTCCGGTGTGCCCAAGCGAAGCCGCTCTATGTAGATCTTATTCAAAGGAAACATCAGCGGCGGTTCGGTCTTGTGGGTTTCCGGGTTGACGAACAACACCTCGTCCAGGTCAAAGGAAATGCGCATTCTGGCCCGCTGCGGCATCAGCTTCATAGGGACTTTGCCTCCGATTTCTCCTGTTTTTTGTGTTGTTCAAAGGCGTCCATGACTTCCCGGGACCAGTTCTCGGGCGCGCCGCTGAGGGTATATTCCTCAAACATTTTGGTCCTGCTGTCGATGAACACCACGCTGTTCCCGTCGATGTTCACCGTCCTGGGGTACTGATTGGCAATGAGTTCATGAATCTTTTCGCGATCCCTTCCGCGATGGAGCTTTCCCCTTTTCACGCCCGTCACGATGCCGTCGATGGTGACGCCATGCAGCAGGAACAGCCTTTTGATCCTGTTCAGGGAATAGTATTTTGAGGAATAGACCCAGATGTCGTAACCCCTGCCTTTAAAAAAGCTGAACAGAGCCGGCACACCCAGCCTGAGACGACGCCTGTAGGACAGGTTCATCGGGAAGGGCAGCGCCTTTTCAACCTGGGTATCCCCCGGCGCTGCCAGAACCACCTCGTCCAGGTCCATAACGACGCGCTTGTCGTTATGGGTGTTTTGGAGCATCTTCTGAATGTCGATGACGTGGGTCACATTCACGATCTCGATGGGCACGCGCCTCACATTCTGGCGCAGGGCGGCCGCCCACCGGTGATGCCCGTTGAGCAACAGATAGCCGTCGGGCTTCATGCGCTCCACCGTTAGCGTTTCGGTGAGAATATCCCTGGTGTGGTCGCGCTTCGCGGCCTCGTACTCCCGCTCGTACTTTGAAATGATCCCGTAGTTAGGGCCGATTCGTGGATCGCAGAATTCGTCCTCCGGATTCGGATGAAGTATCTTGGGATTGACCTTTCTGACCAATTTCCGCCACAGCCATGGGGTGTACACGGGAAACGCCACGCCCCTGTACTTCTCAATCTGCTCGGCCAGAAACACTTCAAACTGACTCTTGCCCTCCGCCATCCGCGATACCTCCCGTTTTCTTTTGTCCGATGTTATATTCCATGTTCATTTGCACTTATTCAGTCTGAACCGACAAATTGGAATTTGTCGAGGGCGATAAATTGAAAATTGATAATTGAAAATTGAAAATTATAATAGCACTGCCGATATCCTTGTAGGGGCGCCGTTTCGGCGCCCGCCTCCAACGAAACGCATCGTCCTACCCGGCGGGCGGTGGGAGTGCCGGTAACTTAATTTTCAATTTTCAATTTTCCATTTTCAATTCTCCCCCACAAATCCCTGTTTATCGGCAAGTCTTAATAGATACGTTTATTTTACCGTAAACGCCCATGCGCGTCAATGCGCAAATGTCAAAGTCTGCGCAAAAAAGCAGTAGCTGTTCAGTCTGATAAAAAACGCAACAGTCCCATTTTCTGTGACGGCTTCGTGCCGACATTTTGAAACTATTTTGAAACCTGCCCAAATCAGGCCTTTCGTGTTTGCATTCTAAATCAAAGCCCTGTATAATACATTTATGTGATAACTGTGATAGCATGGATTAGAATAGGATGTGTCAACGACAGCTATGAAAACGCAAATTGCAGCCATTGAGTTTGGAACCTCCAAAATCGTGACGATGATTGCGCAGTCGGGCGGCATGGACCGGCTGGACATCATCGGCTCCGGCACGGTTCCCTATGATGGCTATCAGGATGGCGACTGGAACACGCCGGGCCAGATGATCCAGCGGGTGGGCGACTCCATCGCCGCCGCGGAGCTGGAGGCCAATTCCAAGATCCGCGAAATCTACGTGGGCGTGCCCGGGGAATACGTGCACATTCGCTCCTGCGAGACGGAGGTGGACCTGCCCGAGGGCGTGGTGGACGAGGCCGCCATCAACGCCGCCCAGGACGCCGCTGCCGACCTCCTGCAGATTCAGGAGTCCGGCGGGCTGGTGCTTCACCGCACACCGAGCTGGTTCATCGTGGATGACGGGAAAAAGACCATGTCCCCCGGCGGCAAGGGTACGCGGCTTCGCGCCATGACCACCTTTGTCATCGCCGACCCCCAGTTCATCGAGGACGTCTCCGAGATGCTGGGTCAGCACGACATCACCATACTGGGCTTCCTCTCCCCGTCGCTGGGCGAGAGCCTGCTGGTGCTGTCGCTGGAGGAGCGGGACCGCGGAGCACTGCTGATCGACGTGGGCTACCTCAACACGGAGCTCAGCGTGGTGGAGGGCGACGCCATCGTCTACCACGCCATACTGCCCAGGGGCGGCGGGCACATCACCGCGGACCTGGCCATGGGACTGCGCATTCCCATGAAGGCGGCGGAGCAGATCAAGCGCAATTACGTATTCAATCCCGACGAGTTTGACATGGACTCCTTCTCCGAGGTCTACGACGAGAGCGGGCGGCGCAAGACCATCCCCCGCAAGGTCGTCAGCGAGATCGTGGAGCAGAGCTTCAAGGAGCTGGCGGACATGATCGAGCTGACCATCGCCAACGACGCGGGACAGTACATGGGCAAGCGCTCCCAGGTCTACCTCACCGGCGGCGGCATCGCCCTGATGCGCGGCGCGAAGGAGGCCCTGGCGGCGGTCATCGCCCGGCCCATCAAGATCTCGGCGGCCAAGTCCTCCAAGCTGAACAGCCCCGTCTACGCCTCCGCGCTGGGGCTGGCAGACCTGATCTTCGATTCCATCGAGGGCCAGGGCGAGGCCGAGGAAAATCTGGGCAGCAAGATCCGCAATATGTTCAGCCGGAACTGACCATACGCCCCTATTGTGGGCTTGACATAAAAAACTGTTAATATCACCATCACTTTGACGAGGGGGATGCCTTGTGCTTGAATTTGAAATGAACAATCAGGATAACATTAACGATATTGAGGACACCAATTTTGCCTCGATCAGAGTCGTGGGCGTGGGCGGCGCAGGAACGAACGCCGTCAACCGCATGGTGGACGCGGGCCTGAAGGGCGTGCAGTTCATCGCGGTGAATACCGACAAGCAGGCGCTGAAGCTGTCCCGTGCGGACGCCGTGATTCAGATCGGCGACAAGCTGACCAAGGGTCTGGGCGCAGGCGCGCAGCCCGAGGTGGGCCAGAAGGCCGCCGAGGAGAGCCGCGAGGAGATCGCCAACACCATCAAGGGCTCTGACCTGGTTTTCGTCACCTGCGGTATGGGCGGCGGCACCGGCACCGGCGCGGCCCCCGTCATCGCCGAGGTCGCCCGTGAGATGGGCATACTGACCATCGGCGTCGTGTCGAAACCCTTCATGTTTGAGGGGCGCCAGCGCATGAAGAACGCCGAGGCCGGCATCGAGCGGTTGAAGGCCAACGTTGACACGCTGGTGGTCGTGCCCAACGACAAGCTGTTGAGCGTGGTCACCAAGGGCACCACCATGACCGAGGCCTTCCGCATCGCCGACGACACGCTGCGCCAGGGCATCCAGGGTATCTCCGATCTGATCGCCGTACCCAGCCTCATCAACCTGGACTTCGCGGATGTGCGCACCGTCATGCAGAGCCGCGGCCTGGCCCACATGGGCATCGGCATCGGCAAGGGCGAGAACCGCATGATCGAGGCCGCCCAGCAGGCCATTTCCAGCCCGATGCTGGAGACCTCCATCGACGGCGCGAGGGCCGTGCTCATCAACATCACCGGCGGGCCGGACACCTCCATCATCGACATCAACGAGGCCGCCCAGAAGATCACCGCTGCCGCGGACCCGGAGGCCAACATCATCTTCGGCGCGGGCATCGACGAGAACCTGACCGACGAGGTGAAGATCACCGTCATCGCCACGGGCTTCGAAAAGGCGCCCATCGGCGGCGGCGTCCGCCCCTCCGTCAGCCGCGACGCGGATATCGACGACGAGCCCATCCAGGAGACCCGCTCCTCCCGCTTCGTGGACGACGAGCCCGTCTCCCCCATCTTTGAGCGCCGGACCTCCAGCCGCAGCACCAGCCGCGACAGCGACGCGGGCTATGAGTCCAGCCGTGATCGCCGCGCCTCTTCCTCCTCCAGCTCCGCCCAGTCGCGCCGCGCGCCCAGGGTCTATCAGGAGGATGGCGTCAGCGAGCCGCCCCGCACCCAGAACCGCCGGGGCTTCACGCCGGATGTGCCCTCTTTCATGAGAAAGAAGTCCAACTAAATAATCACGTTACTGCCCAGAGTCACGGGCAAATTGGAATTTGTCGGGGAAACAAAACAACCCTGTAGGGGCGCCGTTTCGGCGCCCGCCCCCTGCGAGACGGCACGTCCTACCCGGCGGGCGGCGCAACGCCGCCCCTACAGGAGAGCGGGCAACTCCCCGCCAAATCCCTGTTTATAGGTGGACATTGAGCTGTAACATAATCACAACGGCCAGCCGAATTATTCGACTGGCCGTTGCTTTTTCACAGGCATCCAGCACAATTTATTCGTGCTCTCACCATTCTCCGCCTTGCAGGGCTTCAACAGCTTGCGCCATCCGTTTCGCTTCAGAAAGGCGTAGACATAGCTCCGGGCGACCTCCTCGCCGGTCTCCGCCTGGACAGCCTCAACGATGTCCTGCGTGGTTATGATCTGGCCTTCATTTTCCCTCTGTTCCAGCGCCGCAATCAATGCCTTCTCCTGCGCCTCCGTCAACACGCGCCGGGTCTTCGCGTACTTGTTTCTTATAAATTCCTCCAGCCCCTGCGTCTCATATCTGTGAAAAATGGCATAGATGCTGCTCTTGTTCATGCCAAGAGTTCGTGCCGTTTCCTCCGCGGAATAGCCTTCAAATCGCATAGAAAGCACACGAAGACGCCGCTTCACGCTCCCGTCACGAAGCTGGCTCTCCTTTTTGATGATTTCCGCGTATTCCTCTTTTGTCAGCCTGAACTTTCCCATCAAAAGCCCCCATTCACAGATCTCTGTGTCCATGTCTATTATAGTAAAAATATGAACTGATGTCAACAATAAATTACTATTTTGCTTTTATTATCCCTGATTTTCGGCATTAGGCAGAGAATACAACCCTTGAGGTCATTGCTGATGTTGGATAAAGGCTGAAAGACGTGAAAATTCCAAAGCAGATTCACCGCAATAAATAATAGAAAAAAGGAACGGTTGGCGTGAACCGTTCCTTTTTGAATGTCACCCCGCGTTTTTCGTCTCCCTTGCCACGGACAGCATCAGCTTCAGCCTGTTTTCCTGGTTGACGCGGGTGGCGCCGGGGTCGTAGTCGATGGGGACGATGTTGGCTTCGGGAAACTTTTCGCGGAGGGCGCGTATGGTGCCCTTGCCGGCGATGTGGTTGGGGAGGCAGCCGAAGGGCTGGACGCAGACAATATTGGGCACGCCGGAATCGATCAACTCGCACATCTCGGCAGTGAGCAGCCAGCCCTCGCCCATCTTGCAGCCCACGCCCAGCACGCCGTCCAGCTCGCGGCGGGTGGTCTTGTAGGGTGTGGGGGGATTGAGGCGGGAGTTTGCGCGGATGGCTTTGGAGATGGTGGCCTCGATGTGGCCGACGTAGCGCATGGCCAGCTTGCAGAGGAGCTGGGCGAAGCGATTGCCGCCGTAGAGGTCCACGTCGTCAATGTTGTGGTCCAGCGCGTTCAGCAGAAAGCCCATCAGTCCCGGCACGTTGACCTCGCAGCCCTGCTCCAGCAGGAACTTTTCGAGGTGATTGTTGGCGGTGTCGGAGTATTTCACATAGATCTCGCCGACGATGCCCACCTTCACCTTGTCGGCGGGAGTATAGGGTATGGAATCGAAGTCCTTCGCGATCTGCCGCACGTTCTTCCTGAAGCCCAGCGCCGCCGCCCTCGGGTGCCTGCGGAACTGGTCGGTCAGGCGGTCGGCCCACTGCTCCACCAGCTTCTCACACGCGCCCTTCTCGTTTTCGTAGGGCTCCACCTGGTTTTTCAGGCACATCAGTATGTCCGCGTAGAGTATGCCGAACATGCACTGGAGCAGCACCGTAGGCGTCAGCTTGAAGCCGCTGTTCTTCTCCAGCCCTGCCGGATTCAGCGAGATCACCGGCACCTGGCCCATGCCCGCCCGCACCAGCGCCTTGCGCAGCAGGTGGATGTAGTTGGAGGCCCGGCAGCCGCCCCCGGTCTGGGTGATGATCAGCGCGGTCTTGTTGAGGTCGTACTTGCCGCTTTGCAGCGCGTCGATGAACTGGCCGATGCACAGCAGCGCCGGGTAGCAGGTGTCGTTGTGGACATACTTTAGTCCCGCCGCCACCACGCCCGGGCCGTCATTGTTCAACAGCTCCATGTGATAGCCGTGCAGGCCAAAGATGTCCCGCACCAGCCGCAGGTGCAGCGGCAGCATGTTGGGGATCAGTATGGTGTAATCCCGCTTCATCTCGCGGGTGAACTCGATGCGTTCCTGCATGATGGTTTGACCTCGTTAGTTTATCCTTGATAGGTTCAGTCCTGCCCCAGCGCCGCGAACAGGCTTCTCAATCTTATGCGCACCGCGCCGGGGTTGGTGATCTCGTCGATCTTGAGCTGGGTGTAGAGCTTGTGGCCGTTTGACAGTATGGCGCGAACCTCGTCGGTGGTGATGGCGTCCACGCCGCAGCCGAAGGACACGAGCTGTACCAGGTTGATGCCCGGATCGCCGCAGGTGGCGACGTACTGGGCGGCGGAGTACAGCCGGGAGTGGTAGGTCCACTGGTTCAGCACGTTGACCTTGAACTTCTGGACCTCCAGATTCACGCTGTCCTCGGTGACCACCACCGCGCCGAGCTGGGCGATCTGCTGGTCGATGCCGTGGCTGATCTCCGGGTCGATGTGGTAGGGCCGGCCGCAGAGTATGATGACCGGGATGCCCTGTTCCCGGGCCTCTTTCAGCATCTCCGCGCCGCGCTTACGGACCGTCGCCATGTACTCGTCATAGGCGGCGTAGGCGGCGCGCACGGCGTCCCGGACCTCCCGCTTGGGAATGCCGGGGAAATACTGGTCCAGCACCTTGGCGAACTTCTTTTCAAAGTCCTTCGGGCGATGGATACCCAGATAATCCGATATGAATTTGACCTTTTTCAGGCCGGGGACGTTCAGCCTCAATACCTCGGGATAGTAGGCCACCACCGGGCAATTGTAATGATTGTCGCCCCGATGCTCGTCGAAATTGTAGCTCAGGCAGGGGTAGAACACCGCGTCCACGCCCTGCTCCAGCAGCCATTCCACGTGGCCGTGCATCAGCTTGGCGGGATAGCAGGCGGTGTCCGAGGGGATGGTCCGCTGGCCCATGGCGTAGAGCGCGTGGTCGGATTCCGGGGACTGCACCACCTCAAAGCCCAGCGTGGTGAACAGCTTGTGCCAGAAGGGGTACAGCTCGTACATGTTCAGCCCCATCGGTATGCCGATGCGGCCCCGCCGGTTTTCACCGGGGAGGAAGGAGCGTATCATATGCCGCTTGATCTCGTAGAGGTTCGGCATGGCCTTCTTCCCGCTGCCGGTCATCTTTTCGCAACGGTTGCCGGAGATGAACTTACGCCCCTTGTCGAACTGTATGATGTTGAGCATACAGTGATTCTTGCAGCCCTGGCAGCGGGTGTTAGTGGTCTTCATGGTGAAAGCGTCCAGCTCGGCGGGAGAGAGGATGGTGCTCGTCCCCGTGGAGCGCCCCGCGGACCAGACCGCCACGCCGTAGGCCCCCATGAGCCCGGCGATGTTGGGACGAACTACGTCCTTGCCGATTTCACGCTCGAAGGCGCGGAGCACGGCGTCGTTTAAGAACGTGCCGCCCTGCACCACGATGTGGTCCCCCAGCTCGGCGGCGTTGGCCGTGCGTATGACCTTGTAGAGCGCGTTCTTCACGATGGAGATGGACAGGCCCGCGGAGATGTCCTCCAGCGTCGCGCCGTCCTTCTGCGCCTGCTTCACCGAGCTATTCATGAACACGGTGCAGCGGGAGCCCAGGTCCACCGGCTGCTTCGCCAGCAAGCCGCGGTGGGCGAACTCCTCCACCGGCAGACCCCAGGCGGCTGCGAAGGTCTGTATGAAGGAGCCGCAGCCCGAGGAACATGCCTCGTTTAAGAATATATCATCAATCGCGCCGTCGCGGATCTTGAAGCACTTGATGTCCTGTCCGCCGATGTCGATGATGAAATCCACCTGGGGCTGCAACTGCTTCGCTGCCAGGAAGTGGGCCACCGTCTCCACCACGCCGCCGTCCAGACGGAAAGCCGCTTGAACCAATGCCTCACCGTAGCCCGTGGAACCGGCTCCCGCCACCGTGGCGTTGGGATACTCCGCATAGAACTCCTGCAGGAATTTCTGCACGGCGGGGAGGGGGTTGCCCTTGTTGGACATGTAGGCCGTTTTCAGCAGGTTGAAGTCCTCATCGATGACCACGGCCTTGATGGTGGTGGAACCGGAGTCGATGCCAATATATACCTTGCCTTTGTAATTCAGTTTGGAGACAGTGTCGATCCGGGCTTTGGCGTGCCTCTCTTTGAACTGCTGATATTCCGCTTCACTCTTGAACAACGGCGGACAGGAGACATACTTTGCGCTCTCGGCCCTGCGCTTGATGCGTGGAATCAGCGCGTCGATATCCACCTCGCGCTCGGCCGACATGGCCGCTCCGATGGAGACGAAGTAGAGGGAATTTTCCGGGTGGATGCCCTCGATGCCCAGGGCCTTGTCGAAGCAGTCCCGAAGCTCGGAGAAAAAGGTCAGCGGGCCGCCGAGGTAGACCACGTTGCCGGTGATCTCGCGCCCCTGCGCAAGTCCCGCGATGGTCTGCCCGGCCACGGCCTCGAAAATAGAGCGGGCCACGTCCTCCTTGCGCGCGCCCTGATTGAGCAGCGGCTGTATATCGGACTTGGCGAACACGCCGCAGCGGGAGGCGATGGCATAGCTCCGCTTGTGAGCGCGGGACATGGGCTCCAACTGCTCCACGGACACGTCCATCAAGGTCGCCATCTGATCGATGAACGCGCCGGTGCCGCCCGCGCAGGTGCCGTTCATGCGCACCTCCAGGCCGCCCGCGCCAAGGCCGTGAGGGAGGAACAGTATCTTCGCGTCCTCGCCGCCCAGCTCGATGGCGCAGTCCGCCGCCGGAACCAGGTGCTTCAGTGCCACGCGGGTGGCATAGACCTCCTGCTGAAAGTCTATGTCCAGCTCCTCCGCCAGACCCATGCCGGCGGAGCCGGAGATGCCGAGGGTGAACTTCTCCTGCGGAAACTCCGACTTAATGGCGTACAGCAGCACCTCCGCAAGCTGCGCGATCTGCGATTTGTGGCGCTGATAGCGGGAAAATACGATATTGTCCCTCTCGTCCAGCACGACGCATTTGATGGTGGTCGACCCAATGTCCAGTCCGATTCTCATGATTACACTCCGGGATTGAAATACAGTGATGACAGATAAACCTGTCCATACTTATTATACCTATTAATGGACACGTTTGTATGTCAAGTTAACCAATAATATTGTTATTTCTCGATGAATATTTGATGTATTATACCGCCTCAGGGATCGTATAGATGAGTTCTGCTTCACCTATGTCGACCCGGAGGGCACAAAGACGAAGCTTCTTCTCACAGAAAAGGCTAAAACCCTTCATCCGTTTTATTGGATAAGGGTTGGACGATTATTTTACGCTTAGCGATATACTTTTTTGAACCCCCGCACGATGCGAGGCTTTCGTAGTAAAAAAACTCACCGCACCCTCAGGCGCGGTGAGTGGATTGATTATTTCAGGCTCTCCATTTCCTCAATGCGGGCCTTGAGCTTTTCGAGGAGGCCGCGGTTGGTGGCGAGCTTTTCCTTTTCGGCTTCAACCAGGTGGGCGGGGGCCTTGCCGAGGAAGCCAGGGTTGGCGAGCATGTTCACGGCGCGGAGAATTTCGCCCTGGAGGCCCTTGAGATCCTTGGCGAGGCGCTTGAGTTCCTTCTGCACATCCACCAGCTCGCCCAGGGGCATGAACAGCTCGCAGGGCTCGGCGACGGCGGAAGCGGACTTATCGGGGTTGGCAGCTTTGGCGTCCAGAATCTGGATGCCGCTGGCGTTGGCGAGGCGCTTGAAGAAGCCCTCTGCCCCCTGGAGGGCCTCGGCCCAGCCGGCGTGGGGTTTGAGCATCAGCGTCGCCTTGCGGCCAGGCTGCACGTTCATCTCAGCGCGGAGGTTGCGCACGGCGCGGATGACATCCATGATGCCCTCCATGCGAGCGGCGTCCTCGGCGAAGTCGTATTCGGGGTTGCAGGTGGGCCACTGGGCCTTGATGAGCATGCCTTCCGCGCCGGGCAGGTAGCCATACACTTCTTCGGTGATGAAGGGCATGTAGGGATGCAGCAACTTCAGCGTGCCGGTGAGCACGTGGAGCAGCACCTCCTGGGTGGTCCGCTTCACGTCGCCCTCCTCGGCGTAGAGCCCCTGCTTCGCCATCTCGATGTACCAGTCGCAGAAGCTGGACCACACGAAGTCATACAGCTTGGTGGCGGCCAGGCCCAGGTCGTAGTTCTCCAGGTTTTCGGTGACGCCGCGGACGGCCTCCTGATACTTGGTGAGAATCCACTTGTCGGCCAGGGAGAGCTTGCTCACGTCGATGCCCTGCGGCTCGAAGTCCTGGAGGTTCATCAGCACGAAGCGGCTGGCGTTCCAGATCTTGTTGGCGAAGTTTCGGAAGGATTCCAGCTTTTCATCGGACATGCGGATGTCGCTGCCGGGGGCCACGCCCATCACCAGGGAGAAGCGGAGGGCGTCGGTGCCGTACTTGTCGATGACCTCGATGGGGTCGATGCCGTTGCCCAGCGACTTGGACATCTTGCGGCCCTGGGCGTCGCGGACGATGCCGTGCATCAGCGCCACCTCGAAGGGGCATTCGCCGGTCTGCTCGATGCCGGAGAACACCATGCGGGCCAGCCAGAAGAATATGATGTCATAGCCGCAGGACAGCACGGTGTTGGGATAGTAATACTTGAAGTCCTCGGTCTGCTCGGGCCAGCCCAGCGTGGAGAAGGGCCACAGGGCGGAGGAGAACCAGGTGTCCAGCACGTCCTCGTCCTGATGGACGGGCTTGCCGCACTTCGGGCAGGTGGTGATGTCCTCCCGGGTGACGAAGGTCTCGCCGCAGTCGTCGCAGTAGAAGGCCGGGATGCGGTGGCCCCACCAGAGCTGGCGGCTGATGCACCAGTCGCGGGTGTTCTCCATCCAGTTCAGATAGGTCTTTTCAAAGCGCTCCGGGATGAACCGCAGCTTCTTATCGTAGACCACCTGGCAGGCGGGCCTGGCCAGAGGCTCCATGCGGACGAACCACTGCTTGCTGACCATGGGCTCCAGCGTGGTGTGGCAACGGTAGCAGGTGCCCACCTCGTGGGACAGGGGCTCCACGCTCTTCAGCAGATTCAGCGCGGTCAGGTCATCCACGATGGCCTTGCGGGCCTCCATGGTGGTCATGCCGGCGTACTTGCCGCAGTCCAGCACCTGGGGCTCGTCCTCGGTGGCCCGGCCAGAGGCGATGAGCTCGGCGACCTCTTTGGCCTCCTCCGCGCCGGTCATGTGGCCGTCATAGGTGAACACGCGGACCATCGGCAGATTGTGGCGCTTGCCGACCTCGAAGTCGTTGGGGTCGTGGGCAGGGGTGATCTTCACCACGCCGGTGCCCTTCTCCATGTCGGCATGTTCGTCGCAGACGATGGGGATCTCCTTGTTCACCAGCGGCAGGATCACGTGGCAGCCGTGGAGGTGGGCATAGCGCGGGTCCTCCGGGTTGATGGCCACGGCAGTGTCGCCCAGCATGGTCTCCGGGCGGGTCGTCGCCAGCTCCAGCAGCTCGCCCGTCTCCTTCACGGGATAGAGCAGGTGCCAGAAGTGGCCGTTCTGGGTCTCATATTCCACCTCGGCGTCGGACAGGGAGGTCTGGCAGCAGGGGCACCAGTTGATCATCCTGTAGCCGCGATAGATCAGATCCTTTTCATACAGCCGCACGAAGGTCTCGCGCACGGCGCGGGACAGGCCCTCGTCCATGGTGAAGCGCTCGCGGTTCCAGTCGCAGGACACGCCCAGCTTGCGAAGCTGGCGGACGATCCTCCCGCCGTACTCCTTCTTCCACGCCCAGGTGCGCTCCAGAAACTTTTCGCGGCCGATGGACTGCTTGGTCAGCCCCTCCTTGCGCAGGGCGTCCACCACCTTCACCTCGGTGGCGATGGCGGCGTGGTCCGTGCCGGGCACCCACAGGGTCGGGTCGCCCTTCATGCGGTGATAGCGGATCAGCACGTCCTGGGGCATTTCGTCCAGCGCGTGGCCGATGTGGAGCTGGCCGGTGATGTTCGGCGGCGGCATGACGATGACGAAGGGCTTTTTGCTCTCGTCCTTCACCGGCGCAAAGGCCCCGGAGCTCTCCCACATATCATAGATGCGCCCCTCCACCTGATTGGGCTGAAACACCTTTTCCATCGTAAATTCCTGTTTGGCTTCCATTGTTCTATATCCCCCTTTGTTGCTTATCATACAAATTGGAAGTAGTCGGGAAACGGGATTCACCTCATCCGGCGCTTCGCGCCACCTTCCCCTCAAGGGGAAGGCTTTTGGCCCCGTCGTTCCCAGTCCCTTGCCTTCCCCTTGAGGGGAAGGTGCCCGTGAGGGCGGATGAGGTGATCTTGCCCCCAACCAATCCCTTCTTACAGACAAATGACCAGTATCGCCCCAATGCCACAGACGATGACGCCTGCCAGCCGCCAGAGGGGCTTTTTCCGGATGACCAGAGCGGAGACCAGCCCCGCCGCCATCACGGCGATGCCCGCCCACTGGACGGGCTTGAGGCTCACCGGGCGAAGGGCTCCCTGCCCGGAAGATGTAATCATTACATAAACGCCCACGGCCAGGACGATCACCGGGAGCAGAAAACGCCTGTGCTCTCCCGACATGACATCACCCCCTTCACGACATAAAAAACACGGAGCATCAGCCCACACAAGGGCGGATTGCTCCGCGGTACCACCTTATTCGGCCTGACATATGTCGTCAAGCCCTCTCTGCGCTCTAAGGGGCGCACCCCGATGGGCTACTCCATTCACCCGTCCGTCTCCAAAGCGACCTTCACCCGCGCCTTGTCCCGGGCGGCCTTCCAGCCATCGAACCACCCTCTCTTGGGGAATGCGCCGATTACTCCTCTTTGTCATCGACAGGTATCATTATAGCACCCCGCCGGGACTTTCGTCAATCGATTTTTCGGAGGTTTAACAGCAATAGGGCAGTACACAAGGAGATAGTTCTCGAATGAAGCCGTTAAAATACAGAGAACCATCCCTTGTGTTCGTCTTGAGATTGTTTTGCCCATCTGTTCAGATATCATGTACGCACTTTCTTTTCATGCTTGCAAAGCTTGCATTTATATATATTATAGCCTCGGGTAGAGCCAAACCAATACCGCTCCTCAACGTGACCGGTCAAAACAAAAACGTGCATGAAACCGTTCTTATCCCCACGGCAGTGTGTGGCCTGAGCTTCTTTCTGCTCGTCCTTGGGCATACCATGCCCCATGGGAAGGCACCCGCCCACCACCGCATTAAGATCGTCGAGGGAAAGCTCTCTGGCCTCGTTCATGGCCTCGGTAATCTCCTCCAGCGTACAATCATATCCCATTTCCTTTGCGAACGGCACCGCGTCCTCGGGTTTGGTGTTCTCCGTACGCGCACGAAGTTCTTCATCTTCCATAATAGCCTGTACAAATTTTACGGCCGATTCTTTTGACACAGATGTATCCTCCT
The DNA here is from genome assembly GCA_902785105.1 of uncultured Eubacteriales bacterium. Taxonomy (GTDB): domain Bacteria; phylum Bacillota; class Clostridia; order Christensenellales; family Aristaeellaceae; genus UBA2862. The sequence goes on from CACZXF010000018.1 coordinate 18,181, forward strand.
CGTTATAGGATAAATAGGGACAGTTTTCTGCGTTATGCAGGGCGAATATAGCCGACATAACACAGAAAACCGTCCTCCCTTGTGTTTATTATCTATTGTGCTCCGTACTCGTCCTCGTCCGCCTTGCGGATCTCGGCGCGCTTGATCTTGCCGCCGACGGTCTTGGGAAGCTCATCAACGTATTCGATGACGCGGGGGTACTTATAGGGCGCGGTGAGCTTCTTGACGTGGTTTTGCAGCTCCTTGGTCAGCGCGTCGGAGGGGGTCCAGCCCTTAGCGAGGACCACGGTGGCCTTGACGATCTGGCCGCGGATGGGGTCGGGGGCGCCGGTGATGGCGCACTCCACCACGGCGTCGTGGGCGATGAGGGCGGATTCCACCTCGAAGGGGCCGATGCGGTAGCCGGAGCACTTGATGACATCGTCATTGCGGCCCACGAAGCGGTAGTAGCCCTCGCTGTCGCGCCAGAGCACGTCGCCGGTGTTGTAGCCGATGCCGCCCAGCTTTTCCTCGGTGGCCTCGGGGTTGCGGTAGTAGCCGGTGAACAGGCCGACGGGGGGATGGTTCTTCACGTCCATGATGGTCAGGCTGCCCTCGTCGCCGTCCTCGCAGACGTTGCCGTCGTTGTCCAGCAGCTGGATGTCGTAGAGGGGGTTGGGCTTGCCGGTGGAGCCTTCGATGGGCCTGAACCACTCGCTGCCGAAGTTCGCCATCAGCACGGGACCCTCGGACTGGCCGAAGCCTTCATAAATCTGCTGGCCGGTGAACTGCTTCCACTTGCGAACCACCTCGGGGTTCAGCGGCTCGCCGGCGGTGGCGCAGTGGTGCAGGCAGGAGAGATCGTATTTGGACAGGTCCTCCTGGAGCATGAAGCGGTACATGGTCGGGGGCACGCAGAAGGTGGTCACCTTGTACTTTTCCACCTTCGAGAGCAGGTTGGCGGGGTTGAACTTGCCCACCATGTCATAGCAGAAGATGGTCGCGCCGCAGATCCACTGGCCGTAGATCTTGCCCCAGCCGAACTTGGCCCAGCCGGAATCGGACACGGACATGTGCAGCCGGTTCTCCTCCACGTGCTGCCAGTATTTGGCGGTGACGATGTGGCCCAGGGGATAGGCGAAGTTGTGCTGGACCAGCTTGGGCATACCCGTGGTGCCGCTGGTGAAGTAGACCAGCATGACGTCCCTGACGCAGGTGGCCTGATCGCCGGTGGGGCGCTCGAAGGTCTCCGGGTACTTGTCCATCTCCTCGTGGAGGTTCAGCCAGCCGTCGCGCTCCGCGCCCACTAAAATCTTGTGCTTGAGGGACGGGATTTCGGGCTGGGACGCCTCCATCTGGTTCACCACAAAGGCGTCGTCCACGCAGACCACGGCCTTGACCTCGGCGGCGTTGCCGCGATAGACGATGTCCTTCTTGGTGAGCTGGAGGGTGGCGGGGATCAGGATTACGCCCAGCTTGTGCAGCGCCGTGGCGCAGATCCAGTATTCCCAGCGGCGGCGGAGGATCATCATGACCACGTCGCCCTTCTTCAGCCCCAGGGCGCGGAAGAAGTTGGCAACCTTATTGGACAGGCGCTTGATGTCGGTAAAGGTGAAGGTGTGCTCCTCGTCCTGCTCGTTGACCCAGAGAAGAGCCCGCTTCTCCGGCTCGGCCTCGGCCCAGGCGTCCACAACATCGAAGCCGAAATTGAAGTCGTCCGGCACGTTGATGGTGAACTTCGCCTTGAATTCCTCGTAGCTGTCAAAATCGATCTGGGGCAGGAATTTATTCAGTAAGTAGTTCAATTTATATTCGCCTCCGTGGTCACTCCGCAATCACCGTCAAAAAACGCGCCCGCTGCCCCTCGGCGCCGCAGCGCTGGCCGTGAGGGATGGTGGGGTTGAAGTAGATGGAATCGCCCTCGTTGAGCACGAAATCCCTGTCGCCGAGGGTGACGATCACGGTACCCTCCAGCACCAGGTTGAATTCCTGGCCGGAATGGGTGATGAGCTTCGCCACGGCGTCCGAGGGCTCCAGGGTCACCAGCAGCGGCTGCATGACCTTGTTGGCATAGCGGAAGGCCAGATCCTCGAAGTGGTATTCGGGGTTGCGGTTGATGATCTTGCCGCCGCCCTTTCGGATCAGGTGCCAGGTCTCCAGCTTGGCGCTCTGGCCGGTGACGATCTCGGTGAAGTCCACCTTGAATTTATTGGCGATCTCGTAGATGACGCTGATGGGCACGTCCTTGCCGTTCTTCTCATAGGAGGCGTAGACCTCCGGGCTGATGTGCAGCTCCGCCGCCAGGTCCTCGATGGTGTAATCGCTGACCTCGCGAAGCTCCCGCAGCCGCGCGCCGATTTCATTGTAGTCGTTCATCGTACACACTCCTTTGCTCGCGTTCGACGTTTCAATACTTTATTATAGCACGATGACGCGCCTCCCGTCCACCGAAAAAGGCGCTGATTTAACCCAAACCAAAATGTAGCGCGAAAAAATAACATGGAATTGAGGAGATATATGCTATAATATGATAACTTGTCAGTGGGTAAATTGGAATTTGGCGGGTTGCATCCGCGGACAATTGCTACAGCATAAACAGCAACCTTTAGGAGAACTTCAATGGACGCGATTTTTAAATTCTTCAGCGATCACAGGACGCTTCGGGAGATATTCATGCTCATCATCAACGCCGGGGTGGTTTTCTTCGGTATTTGGCTGGCGCTGTGGGCGGAGAGAAAACTTTATAAGAAGATACTGGAGAGCAAGAACAACATCAACCTGCGGTATGTGGAAGCCTTCGTGCGCTTCACCATCATATTCATCGGCGTGCAGACGCTGATCATGGGTTCCCCCATCACCCAGCCCTTAGGCCGGACGCTGTTTGGCGGCACGACGGTCATCGCGGCCATCGCGGGCTTCGCCGCACAGCCGGTGATTTCGGACATGATCTGCGGGCTGATGCTCAGCGCCACCCGCCCCTTCAACATCGGCGACCGCATTGAACTGGACAACGGCATGGCGGGCATCGTGAAGGACATCACCGTGCGGCATGTCGTCATCCGGGGGCTGGACACCACCGACATCGTCATCCCCAACAGCCGCCTGAACGGCATGATCGTCTCCAACATGAGCACTCAGCACCTGAAGCGCTCCATCAAGTGCAAGTTCAGCGTCGCCTACAACACCGACATTGACAGGGCCATCAAGGTCGTCTCCGAGGCCATCCAGGAATCGCCCTACACCATCCCCGGCCACCCCGGCAAGGACGGCGGCGAGCATTACGCCCCCGTCTACTTTCTGGAATTCGCCGACAGCAGCCTCATACTGACCACCACTGTGTACTACGCCCCCACCTCCCACACCGAGGTCGTCCGCTCCGACGTCAACATCCGCGTCAAGCGAGCGCTGGACAGCCACGGCATTGAGATCCCGTACAATTATGTCAATGTTGTGATGAACAGGGAAATGGAAAATGGATAATAGCAGTTCTGTATGCTAAAAAAACCGCCGTGCTGTATTGCGCGGCGGTCTTGCTTTTTTACCGGGTGATGATCTCGCAGGGGACGTTCAGTATCTTGGCGACCTTGAGGATGGTGTTGATGTGGCGTCCGGTGGCGGCGGCGAAATGGTGGGTGGGGCCGGCCTCGGACCATTTATTGACGAACTCCCTCGCGCCGCAGGTGAAGCGGGTGCGCATGTTGGTGTCGCCGATGGAGAGGATCTTGCCGGGCTCATTGACGCCCTCGGCCACCACGAACTTGAAGTTGCCGTCGCCGTCCTGGGTGATGGCCAGGTAGGTGACGGGGCCGTCGCCGGGATAGAACTGGGTGAGGTAGCCGCCACCGGTCTTGCCGTGGAACACCTTCACGATCTTCATGGTGGGCTTGCGCTTCTGGGAGATGTCCGCGTCTCCGGAGCCGGAATGGCCGATGATGGCAATGTCGTCGTTGAAGTCGATGGAGTACATCTCGGCGAGCTGGCCGGTGCCGCTGATGGTCTTCATGATGGACATAGCCATGGCCACCTTCATATCGCCCTCCACGGCGCAGGCAGTGCCCTGTTTGATGAGCATGGAGAAGGCGGGGATCAGCATGGAGTCCAGCAGGCCGGCCTTGCCCTGGGCGAATCCGTCGTAGTGGGATGCGATGAGGCCCAGCTTTTCATCCTTGACCCACTGCTCGAAGGCCACGACGTATTTCGCCATCTCCCAGACCTCCTCGATGGAGCCGCCGCCCTCGATATCGAAGGTGTCGAGAATGTCCTGGGCCTTGGCGCGGATGGCGTCCTCATCGGTGATGTTGTCGGCGATGGCCCACATCTTCTCCCAGTCAAACTGCTTGGTATAGAGGAACATGCGGCGATAGAGGTTGGTCTCGTCGATGTACAAATCCATCATGCCAGGATAGGGTCGGCCGATCTGGGCGATGTTGGTATCGCGGAAGCGGCGGCGCACCTGGGCGGCGCGGCACCAGTCCTCGATCTCGGCCTGCACGCCGGGGTCGCCGCCCTCGACGACGCCGGTGATGACCGCGTGGCGCTTGCCAAAGCGGTTCAGGTCCGCCACGGCCTCACCCACCGCGCCGCAAGCATAGCCCTCGCCCAGCCAGGAGGCGATGTCGGTGTGGTCATAGTCCAGCGCTTTGAGCTTCTGGACGTTCACGACCACCACCGGCACGTCCAGATCGCGGATGGCGGGCAGCACGTTGTAGGACGTAGCATAGGTCAGCATTTGCAGTATCACCAGGTCCACGTCCGCGGCGCGGAATTTGTCGCCCGCCGCCTGGCTCTGCTCCTTGGTGGTGATCAGACCGCCGTCGATGATGTCCACGGTGTCCGGCAGGGTCTTCTTGAATGCCTCGTACTGGGCATTGAACTCCGGCACCAGCGACGGAAACTGCGGCAGATACGCGCCCAGCGCGATGGAAAATACACCTACTCTTGCCTTGGTGTTGACCAACATGGTAAATTCCTCCTGTATTTGCTTTTTCGTTACAGGGATGAAGCGCTTCGTTGCCATTCAGACCTGTTGGCTGTGGAATGTAATTTGTCAGGGAGAGATGCTATCCCCTGTAGGGGCGCCGTTTCGGCGCCCGCCCTCGCAAGACGACAGCACGTTCCACTGGGACGGGCGGCGCAACGCCGCCCCTACGAGAGAGCGGGCATCTCGCCGATAAATTTCTGATTATCACACAGCAGGAATGACAACATCGGTTCTCCGTTTTCCCAACACATTAATTATATAGGAAAATCGCCCGGTTCGCAACCCATTTTTTTGTCTGTGCTGACAGGAATTGCATTTGCTTTTAATGCCGTGGATGTGTGATAATTATTGTGAAAGCTATACAGGGAAGTATTCAGGGATGATATGGGGATTTTTACTTGTAGCAATGGCAGCCTTTCGATGGGTTCCGGGGGTGGCAATGAATTGGCAAAATCATGTTGCCCTGCCGGTTTTAACGGGATTGCACCGATTGACGGCAGGTTTTGCCTTTCCGGTTTTGGAACCGCTGGCGCTGATTGTCCTATGTCTGGGACTGAGGCGGCGATGGCGACATATCGTGTTTGTCACAGCGGCCATGTTTGTATTTCTATGGTATCCGGGCTACTGGGCCCATGCGCCGGAGCATCTGCCGGAACCAGACGCAGGACAGCTTGAAGCGCTCTGCATCGAACTGATCGAAAAACTGGATGCCTCTCCCCTTTGCTTTTCTTCTCCCTTTGAAGCGCTTCCTGTAAAGGCGGCGCGATACCCGGAATGGATGCGGTCGGCGGGCATTGCTGGGGTTTTTTCGCCCTGGACGGGGGAGGTGATCGTAGATGGCGACGCGTCCCCGGCGCTGCTGCCCTTTACCTGCATCCATGAAATGATGCACCTTAGAGGGATTGCGGACGAGGGAGAGGCCAATATCGCGGCTTATGAAGAATGTATGCAGCGCGGCGGCATGTTCACGGATTCCGCCCGATTGTGGGCGCTCCGCTACGCGCTGCCGATGCTCCCTGAGGCTGAATTAGAAAGGGTCGCCGCCCGCATGGACGCGACCCTTCTGGCTCTGGTTCCATCGCTTGAAACATCATCGCCGCGCTTTATCTTTCGTCTGCTGGGCATCGAAAGCGCCGCATCCGATTATCATACACTGGTTTACTACTTAGCCGACCATGTTGTTGATCCAGACGCCCTTCTTGATGAGGATGTGGCCGAAGATCACCTTGATGATATCGGCGAGCTGGACGCAGAGGTAGATGGCGCGGACGTCGAGGCCGGTGAAGTGGACCAGCGCCCAGCAGATGGGCACGGCCACGACCCAGGTGTAACCGGAATCGAACACGAAGGTGATGAAGGTCTTGCCGCCGGAGCGGAGGATGAAATAGGCTGAATTACAGTAGGAGAACAGGGGCATACAGCAGGCGTAGATCATCAGCAGGTTCATGGCAAGGGTACGGACGCTCTCCTCGGTGCGGTAGATACGCGGCACCACCGGCGACGCGGCGATCAGCAGTATGGCGCCGCAGACGCTCAAAAACAGGCTGAAGGCGATGAGCTTCCAGGCCTGGGCCCTCGCGCCTTCCAGATCGTTGGCTCCCAGGGACTGGCCCACGATGATGGACGTGGCGGAGCCCATGGACAGGAAGGTGGCGGCAAACAGGTTGGAGACGGTGGTGGAGATGTTCATGGCCGCCACCACGTCCAGTCCCCGAAGGGAATAGCACCGGGTCAGCGTCGCCATGCCCAGCGACCAGAGAGCCTCGTTGACCAGCAGGGGCATGCCCTTGACGGTGATGTCACGGGTCAGTTGGGCGGGCACCTTCATGGTGCGGTAGAGGCCGCGGGCGAAGCGGAAACGGGCGGCGCGGGTGTGGGTGGTGACGGCGACGACGGCAAGCTCCACATAGCGGGAGAGCACCGTCGCCAGCGCCGCGCCGACTACGCCCAGCTTCGGCAGGCCCAGATGGCCGAAGATCAGCAGCCAGTTGAAAAGCAGGTTCACAAACACCGCGATGATGCCCGCCCGCATGGGCAAGCTTGTCTCGCCGGTCTCGCGGAGGGTGCTGGCGTAGATTTGGCTTAAAGCAAACGCAGGGAGGCCCCAGAGCATCACACGAAGGTAATTCATGCCGTGGCGCAGGGTTTCGGCGACCTTGTCAGTATCCACGTCGTTCAGATAGAGCCCGATCAGCGCGTCTCCCCTCAGGGCAAACAGCGCGATCGCGCCGCCGGACAGCAGCAGTCCCAGCCAGAGTTTGTATCGAAAGCAACTCCTCACGCCCTCCTGATTGTCAGCGCCGTAAAACTGGGCCGAGAAGATGCCCGCCCCGGAGATGCCCCCAAAGATGCACAGATTGAACACGAACATCAGCTGGTTCGCCACCGCCACGCCGGACATGGGTTCCGTACCCACCTGCCCCACCATTACATTGTCCAGCAGGCTGACAAAATTGGTGATGGCGTTCTGAATCATGATCGGCACCACGATCGCCAGCACCATTTTGTAGAAGGCTTTGTCACCAACATATTTATGTTTGAAGGCTTGCATAAATAACTCCTGAATGACTATATAATTAAAAAAGCATCCCCGCCTCACGGACAGTGTAACACATCCGCGGTGCGGGGTTCAATGGTTTGGAATGATAAGTTTTGATGTCAGCGATTGTCCACCTTTTCAGGGTAGAGATCGTGCTGGCTCAGGCGGGTCCAGGCGACCTCCTCCCAGCTGGTGCCGGGTTTGCCGTAATTGCAATAGGGGTCGATGGAGATGCCGCCGCGGGGGGTGAACTTGCCCCAGACCTCGATGTACTTGGGGTCCATCAGCTTGATGAGATCCTTCATGATGACGTTCACACAGTCCTCATGAAAGTCACCATGATTGCGGAAGCTGAACAGATAGAGCTTCAGCGACTTGCTCTCCACCATGCGCTCGCCGGGCACATAGGAGATATAGATGGTGGCGAAGTCCGGCTGGCCCGTGATGGGGCAAAGGCTGGTGAACTCGGGGCAGTTGAATTTGACAAAGTAATCGTTGCCGGGGTGCTTGTTCATGAAGGTCTCCAGCACCTCAGGGGCGTAGTCGCTCTTGTAGGCGGTCTTTTTGCCCAGGGAATGCAGTCCCTCCTGCGCGCGTTCTGACATGTTCAGTGCTCCTTCCAGATATTGCTCAGGGCCTTCACCAGCAGTGCGCCGACGATGCCCGATATGAACTGTCCCACCAGCAGCGAGCTCGCCAGCGCGATGTAGGGCACGCCCAGGAGCATGCTCAGCCAGATGGGGACCATCAGTCCGGGGACCAGCGTGATGGGCACGATGACGGCCCAGTGGGTGATCCTCTTCTTCCCCAGCAGGGCGCAGCAGCCCGAGGCGATCATGCCGACCACGGTCCCGCCCAGGATGTCGAAGATGCCCAGGCCGCCCATCAGCAGATTGGACAGCAGATTGGAGAGGCCCAGCGGCACAACCAGGAACGGAAACAGATATGCGACACCGTAGAGCGCGGTTGCGATGCGGACCTGATACTGGCCAAAGGCAAAGGACTGGGTGAAATACATCACGACGACGTAGATCGCGATCACAGCCCCGGAAATCGTCAGCTTCTGGGTTTGGGTCAGGCGCTTTATATCCATTTTCGTCACCTCCTTGCGTGAAAAAAAGACATACCTCCACTAAGGCATGTCTTCGGAACAAAATCAAATTGTTTTGTCTCCGCCCCTTAGTTTTGTTTATAGACAGGATGGTTTCGAACTGTCTTGCCGCTAAGCGTTGTCAGTATAACACAGCGCACCAATGGTGTCAAGGGAGTCACCGTTTGTCATTGCGTTAGATGTCGGTTATTTATACAGCCCTGCAAAGTGTGTCAATATGAGCTTTTCCAAATATCAATTTTGATATTTAGCAAAATTTCCTTGTCCTTTTTGTGTTCTTCTGATATACTTGTTGTATAAGAAAAAATCCCCCTTTGCCAGAGATATGGAGGATTAAAAAATGTGGAATTATAGCTTTGTATTTCCCAGTATGCTGATACTATTAACGCTGCTGAGCTTCTTTTTTGCGCGGCGGCGTCTGCCGATCCGGCAGAACCGGATCTTTTTGGGGCTGCTGGCGCTTCAGTTGTGGGTGATGGTCTTTGACATACTGTCCTCCCGCGCTGACGAAAGCTATGCTCAATACAGCGCCGGACTGCTTCACGCGCTGAATGGCGGCTTCTTTCTGCTGTTCATCGCCCGCATATTCTGGTTCTATCGGTTCACGCTGGGCATACTGGATATCGCTCTGTCCTCCAGGTGGGCGCGGCTGTCGGCAATTCCCTTTTACATCACCGAGGCGGTTTGCCTTTCCAACTTTGCGACGGGCGCGATATTTTCCATCGGCGAAAACGGGTATGCGAGGGGACCGTTTTACAACATCCTCTATGTCTGCTTCGCATTTTACCTCGTGCTGTCGCTGGTACTGCTGCTGCGGCGGGCGCGGCATTTGAAGCGGAGCGTGCTGGCTGGCGGGCTGGCCTACAATCTGGTGCTGGTGGTGGGCAACGTCGTGCGCTTTCTGCTGCCCCAGTACCTGGTGATGGACACCTTCTGCACCTTGGCCATCGTCATCATCTACCTGTCCTTTTTGAATCCCGACCTCTATCTTTCGGACCGGGGCCCGACTTTCAACATGCGGGGCTTCCGGCTGGTGCTTCAGGAGATAAGGCAGCGGCCAAAGTACGCGGTGCTGGGTTTCGTGCTGCAAAACTACAACAATGAAAGGAGCATCCTCGGCGGCGACCAGATGGATGAGTGCATTTCGCTCATCAGCCAGTACCTTTCAAAGGCCTTCCCCCACTGTCTGCCCTTCTATCTGCGGGGCGGGCGGTTTGCGCTGACCTGCGCGGATGCGGAGACCTGCGAGCGGACCAAAGCACAGATCCTGGCGCGCTTCCACCAGCCCTGGCGGGCCCACGCCAGCGATCTCTATCTGAACATCGCCTTTGCCTCGGTGGATTCCAGCGTGAACCTGGGCAGCGTGGACCGCATCGTCAACAATCTGGTGCTGGCCCTGAGCAGCGTTCACTCCACGGGGGAATCGGTGAACATTCAGGAGATCGACCAGCAGATCGACATTACGCGGTCATTGGAGCAGGCGGTGGAGCGCGACCAGGTGGAGGTATTCCTGCAGCCCGTGGTTCGCAGCGACAACCATCAGCTCGCCGGCGCGGAGGCCCTGGCCCGAATACGCGATGCCAGCGGCCAGCTCATCTCCCCCGCGCTGTTCATCCCCATCGCCGAGCGCACCGGCTATATCAATCAATTGGGCCAACAGGTTTTTGAAAAGACCTGCGCCTTCGCGGACGAGGGAAATTTGAAATCGCTGGGGCTGGAGTGGCTCAATGTGAACCTCTCCCCCATACAGTGCATGCAGCGGGATTTGTCCGAGCGGTTCAATGCCATCCTCGCGCGCCACAATGCCTCCCCGGAGCGGCTGCACCTGGAGATCACAGAGCAGTCCATGGGCGATTACGTCCACTTACAGCAGCAGCTCAAAGCCCTGCTGGAGCGCGGCTTCAGATTCGTGCTGGACGACTTTGGCAGCGGGTACTCCAATCTGAGCCGGGTCAAGCACTATCCCTTTATCAACATCAAGATCGACATGGAGGTGGTCTGGGACTACTTCCACGAGCGGGACAGCCTGCTGCCCACGCTGATCCAGGGCTTCCACAGCATGGGCTTCACCATCACCGCCGAGGGCATTGAGACCCCGGAGATGGCTGACGCCCTCACTGAAATCGGCTGCGACTATTTGCAGGGCTACATGTTCTCCAAGCCGCTGCCGATGGATGAGTTTGTTCAGAAATACCGGTTGCCCGCGTAATTCTCCGGAACATACCCTTAAACCCTCCCGCATAGTATGATAAAAACGACGGGAGGGTTATTATTATGGGGAAGAACCGGTTGAGCGTGATTGCGGCGCTGCTGCGGGGACTGCTGGCGGCCATCGCGCTGACACTGCTGGGCATGGCGGGCATCGCGGCGCTGGCGGTGTACGCACGGGCTTCGGACGGGCTGATACGGGGACTGAACCAGGTGTTGAAGTGCCTGGCGATACTGCTTGGCGTCTGGGCGGCGGTGGGACGCGGGGGTGAGCGGGGCTTCATCACCGGCATGGTGCTGGCGATGCTCTACATGGCGCTGGGCTACGGTCTTGCGGTCAACCTCGGCGGCAACGCCTTCGCCGTGCCGGGAATGCTGGGCGAGATCATGCTCGGCGCGGCCCTCGGCGGCGTGGCCGGGGCGGTGTTGTCCAACCTCCCTACGCCAAGGCGGCGGATCAGAACTGCATAATTAAAACGGAGTCGTTCGATTGGAACGGCTCCGTTATTTGATATAAATAAACAGGGATTTGTCGGGATGACGTTCGAGGCCACCTCATCCGGCGCTTCGCGCCACCTTCCCCTCAAGGGGAAGGCTTTTGGTTACCTGGTAACCCAGTCCCTGCCTTCCCCTTGAGGGGAAGATGCCCGTGAGGGCGGATGAGGTGGACTCCCGCTTTTCCCTACAAATTTCTATTTAATGCTCCGTACACACGCCCAGACTCGATCCATCCTCAGTGGCCGACGCGCCGACGAAATACTCCGTGACCTCGTCCAAGGCCTCTGCATAGCGCAACGGGTGCCCGCTGGGGATGTAGATGATACCCACGGCGCGGGTACTCCGACAGCGGGGATTGGCGATCTTGCGGCTGGAGGCGCAGATCAGCACCGAGCGGTGCATGTTGCAGGTGGCGGTGGGCTGGGTGCCCTCCAGGAAGTAGTCGGTGTTGACGCCATACTGGTTGACGTCGTTCATGCAGGCGGCGGTGGGCAGCAGGCCGGACACGGCACAGACCGAGCAAACAGTGAGGCCATATTCCGCCGGGGAGCCGTTCAGTATCGGCCGGTCGGCGGTGCAGCCGGTCATTGTATGCACTTGCTCCATAATGGCGGCCCACAGCGGAGCGGCGTAGGCCCCGCCGGTGGCATTGTTATTCAGGGGCTTGTAGTTGTCCGAGCCGACCCACACCGCGCCGGCGTAGTAGCCGGTCATGCCGGCGAAGGTGACGCCGATGTTGTTGGTGTTGGTGCCTGTCTTGCCGGCCACGGTCAACCCGCCAAAGTTGGCCCGCCGTCCGGTGCCCTCCTCGCTCACGCAGCCCTTCAGCACGTCCACCAGCATGTAGGCGGTGGAAGGCTTGAATGCCTGCCAGGTCTCCTGGACCTCGCTGACGTCGATGTAGACGGTGCCATCGGGATTCAGGATCTGGGTGAAGGCGTAGGGTTCCTGATAGACGCCGTTGTTGGAGATGGCGCCGAAAGCGGCGGCCAGCTCGATGACCGTCAGGCCTGAGGAACCCAGGGCAAGACCGGAACCGGTGGCCCAGATGTGATCGGGATTGACGCCAAGTTTTAAGAGGTATGTGACGGAATTCTGTATGCCCACATAGTCCATCAGCGCATGGGCGGCGGAGGTATTGTGGGACTTGTTGATGGCGTTGCGCATGGACTCCACGCCGTTGAACTCATCGCCGCTGAAATTGGCGGGATAGCCGTCACCGCCCACCCAGCCGCGAATGGCGATGGGCAGGTTCATCACCGGGGTGCCGGGGGAGAAGCCCAGGTCAAAGGCGGGACCGTAGACGGCCAGGGGCTTCAGAGACGAACCCACGGGCATGTCGTTCTGATATGCGCGGTTGAGCTGCTTGCGCTGGACCGGCTCGGAGCGCCCGCCCACGATGGCCAGCAGCTCGCCGGTGTGCCAGTCCATCACCGCCGCCGCACACTGAGGCTGGACCACGGTGAGGTATTCGCCGCCGCCCAGGGAAGCCTGGGTGGAGCTGTCGTTGGTGTAGCGCATGGAGGGGTACTGGCTCCAGTTGGTGATGGTATCCTGCACTGCCTTTTGCACCTGGGGATTGAGGGACGTAAACACCTTGTAGCCGCCGTTGCGCAGCTTGGTCTCCATGGCGGAGCGGTTGTAGGAGTTATCCTCCAGGCCCTCCACGCGGAGCATCTTGGTCACCACGTCATAGATGGAATACTCGACATAGTACGCGTTGTCATACATGGCGTCGCTGGCAGCGGTGGAGTTTTCGATGACGTTCAGCCGCTCGGACTTGGCCTGATCGTATTCCTCCTGGGTGATGAGCCGCTGGTCCAGCATCTCGCCAAGGACGTAATCGGTGTTGTCCTCGATGACCTCGGGGGTGTGGCGGCGGTAGTAGTTGCTTCGGGGATTGTAGCGGGCGGGATTTCGGATGACGCGGGCCAGCGCCGCGCACTCGCGGAGGCTCAGATCGTTCAGGTCCTTGCCGAAGTAATCCTGCGCCGCGATCTTCACGCCGTAGGACGAGCCGCCCATGTAGATGACGTTTAGGTAGGCTTCCAGAATCTGGTTCTTGGTCAGGTTCTTCTCCAGCTCCAGGGCCAGGTACGCCTCCTGCATCTTGCGCTTGTAGGTCTGCTCACTGTTCAAAAGCGTCAGCTTGACGAGCTGGCAGGTGATGGTGGACGCGCCCTGGGTGGAGCCGCCCAGCACATTGTTGACCAGGGAGCCGACGATGCGCTTCAAATCGACGCCGTGATGCTCGTAGAAGCGGGCGTCCTCGACGGAGATCACCGCGTTGATGAGCTGCTGGGGGATCTCCTCGATCTCCACATAAATTCGGTTCTCGGAACCCTTGAACTCCATGATGAGGTTGCCCGAGCGGTCGTAGATGAAGGACGTCTGCGCCTGCGCGCCGATGGCTCCCAGGTCCAGGCTGGGGGACGTGTCCACCCACGCCTTGGCGATGCCCGCCACCAGGCCCGCGCCGGTCAGTCCGATGAGCAATATCACGAAAAACAGCATCTTGACCGTCATCAGCGCCACCGAGAATATAAAATTCCGGTCCCGCGTCCGCGGCTTGAAGAGTATATATTTCAAGTTTGCAGTCCTCCTGCGCATAGGTATACGCTTATATTATAGCACACATCCGCATACGTCGCGAGATGTTTTCGTGTCAATTTAATGAATATTCAAGATTGCAACCGAAAACGGGGGTATCGCTGAGGATACCCCCGAAACAGGTGTAAAATCAGAGGCGGTGGACGCGCTTCTGGATCTTGACCACCTTGTTGTAGGTCAGGCCCTGCATGACCAGGCTGACCATGATGAGCAGGCCGATGATGGCGAACACGGCGATGACGCCGATGAGGATGTTGGTGTCAGAGATTTTATTCAGCGACTTGAGCGTCTCGGCGGCGCTGATCTTGAGGTCCACCAGCGAATTGCCCAGTATGACCCCCGCCCCGGTAAAGCCGATAAACGCAATGATGCCCAGTAGAATACTGACGATGCCCATGTTGCAATCCCTCATTTGTGCGTGTAATGAATATACATATTATATTGAATTATTGTGAAGCTGTCAAGCATGGCGGCGTTGACATTGGGGGTGGGAAAGGATATAATATTGATAGGTAACTTTGCAATCTATGCGACAAATACCTGTTTGTCAATGAAAACGAACTACACAAATTCTTAGGAGGCTAAATCTATGGGAAAAAAAATGACATTTGCGCTGGCGTTCTGCAACCGGGGCTTCATGCCGGGCGAGCTGATCTACGGGGCGCGGGAGGACATGATCAAGGCGGTGACGGACGCGGGTTATGACTACATCGCCATGGACGCGGCGCTGACCCGCTACGGCGGCATCGAGACCCGTGACGAAGGCCTGATGTACGCCAAATGGCTGAAGGAGCACGAGGGGCAGTTCGACGGCGTGATCTTCTCCATGCCCATCTTCGCGGACGAGAATGGCGCGATCACCGCTCTCCAGGATGCGGGCGTACCCATCCTGATGCAGGCATATCCGGACGAGATCGGCAAGATGGACTTCAAGCACCGCCGCGACGCCTTCTGCGGCAAGTTCTCCGTGACGGACGTGTTCACACAGTACGGCGTGCCCTTTACCGTGCTGAAGCCCCATGTCGTCCATCCGCTGAGCCCGGCCTTCCAGCAGAATCTGAAGGACTTCGCGGCCATCTGTCGCGTGGTCAACGGCATGAAGCGCTTCAACGTGGGCTGCATCGGCGCACGCACCACGGCCTTCAAGACCGTGCGGTTTGACGAGATCACGCTGCAAAAGTACGGCATCAACGTGGAATCCTTCGACCTGTCCGAGCTGATCTTCAAGGTGGGCCAGAAGAAGGACGACGACGCGAAGGTCGTGGAAAAGATAACCTCTCTTGAGAAGTATACCGATTTCTCGGGCGTGCCGGACAAGAACAAGCTGACGCTGGCGAAGATCTCCGTGGTCATCGACGAATACATCAAGGAATACCATCTGGACGCGCTGACGCTGCGGTGCTGGAACGAGATGGAGACCATCCTGCGGGTGTGCCCCTGCGTGCTGCTGAGTGAGCTGAACGACCGCGGCATACCGGCCTCCTGCGAGATCGACATGTGCTCGGCGCTGACCATGCGGGCTATGAGTCTTGCCAGCGAGCAGCCCACCGCGGTGCTGGACTGGAACAACAACTACGGCGACGACGAGAACAAGGTGATACTGTTCCACTGCGGCCCCGTGGCCCAGCAGCTCATGACCGGGCGGGGCACCGTCACCGAGCACAAGATGTTCGCCAAGGGCGACCCCGGCAGCGGCTGGGGCACCAACGAGGGCCGCATCCGTCCCTTCCCCACCACCATCTCCAACTGCCAGACCAAGGACGGCAAGATCGTGGTCTACGCCTCCGAGGCTGAGTTCACCGACGACCCCATTGAGGCCGAATACTTCGGCTGCGCCGGCGTCTGCGCCGTACCCAACATGCAGGAGAAGATGATCAAGCTGGCCCGCGGCGGCTTCAAGCACCACACCAGTGTGGGCGTGGGCCACATGAAGGACGTGCTCAAGGAAGCGTTCACCACGTACCTCGGGTATGACTGGGTGGACATCGACTGAGCGTGAAGGGGCAGGCATAGCAAGCTCCACTTTCCCAAATTCCATAACAACATAAAACATGGAGGACGTTTTTCTGAAGACATTCGGTACACTGGAGATTGCGGGCTGACCGGGAGGTTTGCTACGCGATCGCACGAACCTCCCGCGGACGGACTGCCACAATTTATAGCATACGGGAGGATAAAACAATGTTGAATTATATCATTCGCCAGGAAAAGCCCGAGGACTACCGCGAGGTCGAGAATCTGATCCGGGAGGCGTTTTGGAACGTCTACCGCCCGGGGTGCAGCGAGCACTACGTGATGCACGTGCTCCGGGACGACCCGGCCTTCATCAGGGAGCTGGACCTGGTCATGGAGGCGGAGGGGCGGATCATCGGCCAGAACATGTTCATGCGCACGATCATCGAGGCCGATGACGGCAGGACCGTGCCGGTGCTGACCATGGGTCCCATCGGCATACTGCCCGCCCTCAAGCGGCAGGGCTACGGCAAGGCGCTGCTGGACGAATCCCTGAAAAGGGCCTCGGCGCTGGGCTTCGGCGCGGTGCTGTTCGAGGGCAACATCGCCTTTTACGGCCACAGCGGGTTTGACTACGCCGGCCGCTTCGGCATACGCTATCACGACCTGCCCGAGGACGCCGACGCCTCCTTTTTCCTGTGCAGGGAGCTGATCCCGGGGTACCTCGACGGCGTCACCGGGGTCTACCGGACGCCCAAGGGCTACTATGTGGACGACGCCGGGGTGGAGGCCTTCGACCGCGCCTTCCCGCCCAAGGTGAAGCAAAAGCTGCCGGGACAACTGTTTAACTGATTGCGACAGGGATATGCGCGTTTTCGCGTATATCCCGCTTTTAAAACGAGGTGATTCCATGAAGATCGCTGGACTGGACATCGGGACCACGGGGTGCAAATGCACCGTATTTGATGAAAGTGGGAAATATCTGGGCAAGGCGTACCGGGACTATCCCGTACGCAGGAAAGTGACGGGGCATGAAATAGATGTGTCGACCATCATGGACGGCGTGGTGGAAGTCCTGAAGGAGATGGCCGGGCAGCATCCCGACATCGGCGGCATCGGCATCACGTCCTTCGGGGAGACCTTCGTCATGACCGACGGGGATGGAAGGCCCCTGCACAACGCCATGCTCTACACCGAC
Source organism: uncultured Eubacteriales bacterium (assembly GCA_902785105.1). GTDB lineage: Bacteria > Bacillota > Clostridia > Christensenellales > Aristaeellaceae > UBA2862. The sequence continues at coordinate 35,258 of CACZXF010000018.1, forward strand.
CCGCGGGGCGGCGATGAGGTCAAAATACTGTCTGACAAAATCGGGGAAATGCGCATCGCGGAGACCACCGGCCTGCGGCCCCATGAGATGTACAGCCTGCCGAAGCTGATGTGGCTGAAGACGAACAAGCCTGACATTTACGCACAGGCGAAGCACATCTTTCTGATGGAGGATTATGTGGTCTACCATCTGACCGGGGTCTGCCAGATCGACTATTCGCTGGCGACGCGGACCATGGCGCTGGACATTCAGAACCTCTGTTGGAGCAAGATCATGTTCGACGCGGCGGGCATCGACGTGAACCTGATGTCAAAGCCCGTGCCCACCGGCACGCCTGCGGGGACGCTGACCGCCGCGGCGGCGGGAAAAATCGGTCTGCCGGAGAATGTGGTCGTGGTCTCTATCAGCCACGACCAGGTGGCGGCAGCGGTGGGCGCGGGGGCCTTTGACGGCTCCGTGGCCGTGGACGGCGCGGGGACGGTGGAGTGCCTCACGCCCATCTACGACGAAATGCCCGACATCGAAGCCATGTACAAGGGCTACTTTTCCGTGGTGCCCTACGCCATCCCCGGCAAGTATGTGGCTTACGCATTCTCCTACACCGGCGGGGCGCTGATCGACTGGTGTGTCAGCCATCTGGCGAAGGACGAGAAGAAGGCCGCGAAGGCGCAGGGCCTATCCGTTAATGAATTGCTGGAAAAGGCATACAGGGACGAGCACGGCGAACAGCCCTCAAACCTGCTGGTGCTCCCCCACTTCGCCGGTGCGGCGACCCCCTACATGGACACCGGCGCGAAGGGCGCGATACTGGGGCTGACTACCGACACCGGCACCGCGGAGATCTACCGCGGCTGTATGGAGGGCGTGGCCTATGAGATGGTGCTGAACGTCCAGGCGCTGAAGGATTCCGGGATCCACTTCGAGAAGCTCCACGCTACCGGCGGCGGGGCGCGGTCCGCCGAATGGATGCAGATGAAGGCTGACATGCTGAATCTGCCCATCGTCGCCCTCAAGACCGCCGACGCCGGCACCGTCGGCAGCGCCATGCTCACCGGCATGGCCATCGGCGTATTCGCGGATCTGAAGGACGCCGCCGATCATATGGTGGAGGAGATCCACACATACCTCCCCCGCCCGGAGCAGCATGAGAAATATATGAAGATATACGAGCGGTATGAAAAGGTGTATGCCGCCGTGCGTCCATTAGTTTGAACATCTGATAAACAGGGATTTGTCGGGGTGTTTGTTCGCGGCCACCTCATCCGCCCTCACGGGCACCTTCCCCTCAATGGGAAGGCAGGGAGTTAAGAACGGTGGCCCCAAAAGCCTTCCCCTTGAGGGGAAGGTGGCGCGTAGGCAACTTTGCCTTTGGCAAAGTTGGTCTGGCCAAAGGCCAGACTGCCACGGCTCAAACTATATTCCCTGTTCCTTGTGATTAAGCACTCTGTTTCCCGTCAATCCTCTCCATGGAGGTGTTGACGATGGCCGGCCGGTGGATCGACAGAATCACATTGACAGCGCTTGGCGCGGCGGGGCTCTACCTGTTCTTTCTGAACGCGGGGCTGAGCATACCGTTGAGCGGAGCGCTGTCCTTGATTTGTATGGCACTTTTGGGATACCTGTACCGCTTCAGGCCGTGGCGAAATCACGTCACGCCCTCTCAGGCCAAGGTCGCGCTGACGGCCATTGCCATGCTGCCGGAAGCGGAGGCGGTTGAAGCATTTCAACGGCTGACGGGCAAAGGGGACATCATCCCCATCATCAAATATCCCGATTCATCGCTTTCTGCCGGGGAGATATTCAGCCAGTGGCGAAACCACCTGGGCAGTGAAGCGCTGACCCTTGTCGCCACCTGTCACGCCGAACCAGAGGCCGTCGCCCTTGCAAAAACGCTCGACAGGCCGAAATGCTTCGTCATCGACAGCGCCGCGCTCATCAAAGCCATCCGCGCCACGGGCCTCTACGTCCCTCAAAATCCGCCGCGCAGGCGGCTTAAGCTGACCCTCCCCCATGTTCCTCCAAAGGCGGGCCTCTATGGGGCAAGCCTGCTGCTGATGTATATGCTTACCGGTCAGATGCTGTGTCTCATGTGCGCCATCGCGCTGATCGGGATAACGGGCGTCAGTTTAATCAAACGCTTCGCGTAGTTTTGTGTAAAATCAACGCAAGATGTCAGAAACAACAGAATCCCGCTTGACGGAGACAGCGCTGTGTCCTATAATAGGAACATAACAATAGTATTCATATATTGACCAATATCGGGAGGTTTTCATATGACGAACAGGAAGATTACCATAATCGGCGCGGGCAGCGTCGGCGCGACGGTGGCGTTCATGATGGCGGTCAAGGGCCTCGCGGCGGAGATCGTCATGATCGACATCAATGAGAAGAAGGCTCTGGGCGAGGCCATGGACATCCGTCAGGGCACGGCTTTCACCGCCCCGGTGGAGATCCACGCGGGCCGCTATGAGGATGCCGCAGGCTCTGACATCGTGGTCATCACCTCCGGACTGGGCCGCAAGCCGGGCCAGACCCGCCTGGAACTGGCGCAGGTGAACGTGGGCATCATGAAGTCCATCGCCGCCGAGATCTCCAAGGTCTGTCCCGACGCCATGTACATCGTGGTCTCCAACCCCGTGGACGTGCTGACCTATGTGCTGAACAAGGTCACCGACATCCCCGAGAACCACATCATCGGCACTGGCACCCTGCTGGACACCGCGCGCCTGCGCTCCCGCCTGGCGGATTATCTGGAGGTCAGCCAGACGAACGTCCACGCCTACGTGCTGGGCGAGCACGGCGACAGCTCCTTCGTGCCGTGGTCCGTCACCCAGATCAGCAACGTGCCCATCGAGCGCTATCAGCAGCAACTCTCCGGCTACGACGGTATCACCATGTCGCTGGACTATGAGAATATCGAGCAGTACATGCGCACCTCCGGCGGCAAGATCATCGGCCGCAAGGGCGCAACGTTCTACGCCGTGGCCATGTCCGTGTGCCACATCTGCGAGTGCCTGTTCTCCAACGCCAATGAGATCCTCACCCTGTCCAGCCTGATGCACGGCGAGTACGGCGTGGAGGACGTGTGCCTCTCCGTGCCCACCATCCTCAACGGCAAGGGCATGCACGGCAAGTTGATCCTCGACCTCAACGAGGAGGAGCTGGGCAAGCTCCGCCACAGCGCCGACGTGCTGAAGAACATCATCAGCCAGGTGGACATCTGATTTTTATCAACTATATGACAACGACGGGACGCATCGCAAGGCGTCCCGTCGTTGTGTTTTTATAAAAAGGCAAGTCTGTTAAATTCAATGGAGTTTATCGAGAAAACCAAATAACCCTGTAGGGGCGCCGTTTCGGCGCCCGTCCCTGTGAGACAGCGCAATCTACCGGACGGGCGGCGAAACGCCGCCCCTACAAGAGAGCGAGTAACTCCCCGACAAGTCCCCGATTATCCACAAACTACGAATAGGTCGTCTCGTCGCTGAACAGCCGGTCTATGAGCAGCGTGTAGGCCCCCAGAGTGGTCAGCGTCTGGATAGAGCGCTGGTCCATCTCCAGGGCGAAAGGGTTGTCATCGTAATAGTGGAAGGTCCGAAGCTCGCGGAAAAGCGTCTCGCGGAAGTGGTCGTCCGCATAGGCGTAGTCGCCCTGAAAGATGACCCGATCCGGGTTGAACATGAGGGTCAGGTTGCGAAGGGCGCTGGCAAAGCGGGTGGCAGCGTAGGCGGACAGCCGACGGCCCAGGGAATCGCCATTGGCGGAGGCTTCAAACATGCCCTGTATGGTCAGCTCATCCAGACGCCCCGCGGCCAGCGCGGAATCGGGATGCTCCCCGGCCCACTGGGCCGCCAGGGCGCGCAGGCGCTCGGCACTCACCTGGCGTTCAAAGCAGCCGCGGCCGCCGCAGCCGCAGACCTCGGAATCCTCTGGATTGAGTGTCATGTGGCCGATCTCGCCGATCAGCGCGTCCTTGCCGCGAAGGATATGCCCCCGATCCATCATACAGGCCGCGATGCCGCCCCAGCGGGAAAACACCGCTGCCTCCCGCAGATGGCGGGCGCGGGCATCGGGAAGATAGGCGCACCCGCAGACCCGGCTGACGTTCTCGGTACGGATCATCACGTCCTCGCCAAAGTGCGCCTTCACCTTTTCCGCGATGGGCACATCCTTGCCCCAGTCGGGAAACAGCGAATTAAAGCGCAGGCGGTTGGTGCGCGGCTCCATGATGCCGGAGCTGTTGACGCACACGCCGCGCAGATCCGCAACGTCGATGCTGTGTTTCTCCAAAAGCCGATCGCAGGCCGCGATGGCCACGTCCATGATCATGTCCACCGGCTGGTTGACGATGTCCTCACAAATGTAGTCGTCGATGGTCTCACAGCGATAGTTGAACAGTGAAATATAGAGACAGTTCGGGCAGATGAGCAGATTGATGAGATACCGCTGGGCCGAGAGCGTGAAAAGCTCCGCCCGCTTGCCGCCCATGCTGCTGGAATCGGCCTTGCCGTCGGAAACGATGATGCCCTTGTCCAGGAAAAACTGGATGGCCTTCATCACCGTCTGTCGGCTGATCCCCACCGCGCGGGCGATATCGGCTACAGAATACACAGCGCCAGACTTGAACAGCTCAAGTATCTGCATTCGGTTGTTGAGTTTCAGGTCTGAGGGCCGCGTCGCAGCCATGGACATGTCCCATTGATGCATATTGATCCCCCCGCGTGTGGTCGGCCGGATGTATACTTAGATAATCCAGTATAGCATGTTAACAAAGTGGTTGTCAAGATTTATAACCCCGTTAAGCGCTATATTTTATAATAATTTTCATATAATCCCGGCAGATTTATGAGGATTTACACCCCCTTCAACGTTAATTTTCGCAATTTTTGTGATTTCTGCAACTAAACATGTATTTCCTGATTATGGGGCAGTATTGCTTTTTACGCTTTGCTTAACATTTACCTTGCAAAAATCGGAGGGCTGTGTTATCATATTTCCATATATCACCGCTTTCGATGCTACATAGCGACAGGAGGGACGCCCATGATTTACGGCAACATTGAGCACGTCGAGAAGCCCGTTTCGCGCATCGTATTCGGCACGGCGACGCAAATCCTCTTCAATGCCTTTCGCTCGGTTTATGAGAACGCGCCGGACTTTGAAGCCCGTCTGAACGCGGCCTTCGCGCTGCTGGACGACATGTACGCCGAGGGCGTGAACTGCTTCGACTGCGCCGACCACTACGGTGAGGAGCCGCTGGGCGAATGGCTGGAGGCCCGAGGGCTTCGGGACAAAGTCTTAATCCTTGCAAAGGGCGCACACCACAACCGCTGGCGCAAGCGGGTGACGGATTTCGACATCCTCCACGATGTACATAATTCCCTTGCAAAGTTAAAGACGAACCATCTGGACATCTACATGCTCCACCGGGACGACCCCGAGGCGGCGGTGGGTCCGCTGATGGACGCCCTGAACCGCTGCCGGGACGAGGGGAAGCTGGGGGCTTTCGGCGTCAGCAACTGGACCATCCCCCGCATCGAGGCCGCCAACGACTACGCCGCAAAGCACGGACTCCAGCCCTTCACGGTGTCCAGTCCCAACTTCGGCCTGGCCGACCAGATCTGCGACCTGTGGGGCGGCGGCTGCGTGACCATCTCCGGCCCCGCCAATGTGGAGGCCCGCCGGTGGTACGCCGAACAGAAAATGCCCGTGTTCGCCTATTCCTCCATGGCCAGGGGCTTTTTCTCCGGGCGCGTCAGGAGCAACGACCCTTCCTCCGCGGAACGCTGCATGGATGAATTTGGCATCAAGGGCTATGTATGCCCGGAGAACTTCGAGCGCCTGTGCCGGTGCGAAATCCTTGCAAAAGAAAAGGGCGTCACCGTCCCACAAATCGCCATGGCGTGGCTGTTCAATCAGCGTGAACTCAATATCTATGCTTTAACTTCCCCCACGAAGCGCGAACATATGCGGGACAATGTTACAGCCAGTGCGTTAAAACTCACGGATGATGAATGCCGCTGGCTGAACCTGGAGGCAGAAGTCCAGCCATAAATAAATATTGTTTGGAATCAGCGCCAATATATGATATAATGATTGCAGGACAACCCATGGAAAATAAAGGAGGCGGTGCGACATGTACTGCGTAAAACAGATCACCAACGATATGTACTGGGTGGGCGGCAGCGACCGGCGGCTGGCCCTGTTTGAGAACGTCTATCCCATCCCCGAGGGCGTCTCCTACAACGCCTATCTGGTGCTGGACGAGCAGACGGTGCTCTTCGACACGGTGGACCGGGCGGTCAGCGAGGTGTTCTTTGAGAACATCGCCCATCTGCTGGACGGCCGGAAGCTGGACTATGTGGTGGTGAACCACATGGAACCTGACCACGCCGCGACCCTTCAGGAGCTGGTGCTGCGCTATCCCGATGTGCAGATCGTCACCTCCGTCAAGGCGCTGGCGATGATCAAGAATTACTTCACCTTTGACACCTCCAAGATCCGCACGGTCAAGGAGATGGAGACCCTCTGCACGGGCCGCCACACCTACGCCTTCGCCATGGCGCCCATGGTCCACTGGCCGGAGGTCATGGTGAGCTACGACACCACGGAAAAGATACTCTATTCCGCCGACGCCTTCGGCACCTTCGGCGCGCTGAACGGCAACATCTTCGCCGATGAGCTGAACTTCGAGACGGAATACCTGGCCGAAGCCCGCCGCTATTACACCAACATCGTCGGCAAGTACGGCACCCAGGTCCAGGCCCTGCTGAAGAAGGCCGCGAAGCTGGACATCCAGATGGTCTGCCCCCTCCACGGCCCCGTCTGGCGCAAGCACATCGACTGGTTCATCGAGAAGTACCAGAAGTGGTCCACCTATACTCCCGAGGACGACGGCGTCATGATCGCCTATGCCAGCGTCTACGGCCACACCGAGAACCTGGCGAACATCATCGCCTCCAAGCTGGCCGACGCGGGTGTGCGGAACGTGAAGATGTACGACGTATCCGTGACTCATCCCTCCTACATCGTGTCCGAGGCCTTCCGGGTCAGCCACATCGTGTTCGCTTCCACCACCTACAACGCGGGCATATTCGTCAACATGGAGAACGCCCTCCACGACATCGTGGCCCACAACCTGCAAAACCGCACCATCGCCATCGTGGAGAACGGCTCCTGGGCCGCCACCTCCGGCGGGCTCATGCGGGAGCTGCTGGGCAAGCTGAAGAACTGCACCATCCTGGAGGAGGGCGTCAGCCTCAAGTCCGCCCTCAAGGCCGAGCAGCTCCACGATGTGGACGCCCTGGTGGACGCCATCGTGAACAGCCTGCCCAAGCCCGAGGTCATCGAGCACAAGCCCAGCGAGGTGGTCGAGCCCAACGCCATGTTCAAGCTCTCCTACGGCCTGTTCGTGCTCACCGCCAAGGACGGCAAGAAGGACAACGGCTGCATCATCAACACCGCCCAGCAGGTCACCAGTCAGCCCAACCGCATCTCCATCTGCGTCAACAAGAACAACTTCACCCATGACATGATCGTCAAGACCGGCGAGTTCAATGTCAACATCCTCAGCCAGGACGCCACCTTCGATATCTTCAAGTGGTACGGCTTCCAGTCCGGACGGAACGTGGAGAAGATTCAGGGTGAAAAGCTGCTCAGGGCCCGCAACGGCATCGTCTACCTCGAGGGCTGCACCAACAGCTTCATCTCCGGCAAGGTCGTCGAGATGCACGATTACGGCACCCACACCCTGTTCGTGGCCGATGTCACCGAGGCCCGCGTGTTGGGTAACGTCCCCTCCGTGACCTACGCCTACTATTTCGCCAACATCAAGCCCAAGCCCGCCGCCGCCCCCGCCGCCAAGAAGGTCGGCTGGGTCTGCAAGATCTGCGGCTACGTCTACGAAGGCGAAACCCTCCCCGAAGATTTCATCTGCCCCCTCTGCAAACACCCGGCATCGGATTTTGAAAAGCTCAAATAAGGGAATCATCAGGACAGGGACGCACTGCGTCCCTGTTTTCGTACCTTTCCCGATTTATTACTTGCAACTTTCTCTATTTGAGGTTATAATAGAAATGTTAATCATGCAGAGGAAGACGGGAATAATACCGTGAAGAATTTTTTCAGGAGCCTGTTTAAGAAGCCGGAGAAGTGGATCTCGGTGGATGTTGAGCTGGACGGGATGCACCCCAGCAGGATCATACAGCTTTCTTATATCATCATCGAAGGGCGGAAAATTAAAGGGAAGAATTTCTATTTCCCGGCGAAGGCGGTGAACCGGTACGCGCGGAAAGTGCACGGGCTGAGCGTCCACGATCTGTGGCGGCTGTCGGAGGGCAAGACCTTTGAGGACCACATGGACGAGATCTACCGGGACTTCGAGGATTGCAGGCTGGTGATCGGGCACGACGTGGGCGGCGACGTGAAGTACATCCGCCGGGAATTCCAGCGATACGGGGTGAAGCTCCCGGACTATCCCATCTTCTGCACACTGAAGCACTACACGGAGGAGGCCCACATTCCACTGAAACAGAATCCCAACGTACTGAAACCTCCGCGTCTTGAAGAACTCTGCAACCACTTCGGGCTGACCCAGGAATTCATCGCGGCACGCTGTCAGAAATGGTATGGCGGCGGGGACCACTACCACGACGCCCGGTTCGACGCCGCGGCGGCGTATCTCTGCATGGTAGTCGGTGAAAAGATGGGATAAGCGAACAATGTCCGCCGCTAAATAAAAAGACACCAGCGATTGATTTGAATCGCTGGTGTTTTTTGTCTTTTGGAAGGTCGCCCTTCTTCTTTACCGCTCGATATAGCTGGGATGATCGGTCAGTATGTAATCCACGCCCATGTCATAGAACTTCTGGCAGGCGGACCGGGTGTTGGGGGTCCAGACGGAAACCTGATAGCCTTTGTCATGGAGGGTTTCCAGCCGGCTCTCGGTAAGCTGGTTCATGTTGGTGACCAGTATGGTAACGCCGAGGCTGTCCACCTTTTTCAGCACGGAGGAGCTGGTGGGATTGGTGTTCTTGTCCAGGGACAGGCCCAGTATGGCCGTGGAATCGGCATTGCGGACGGCTTTGAGAGGCGTCTCGTAGAAGCCGAAGTAGATGGTGCGATCCTCGAGGCCATGATTCCGAATGGCCTGCACGCACTTCCTGCCGTCGGCGCTGTCCTTCAGCTCGAGGTGGATATCTGCTCCGATGGCGTTCAGCACGTCCAGAGCTTCATCCAGCGTGGGAATGGAGGGCTTCTTGGAGCGTATCTCAGAGAACTTCAGCTTGTTGATAGTGTAGGACTTGGAGCCTACCTTGAAGGTGGTATCGTGGTTGATGACCTGCACGCCATCCTTGGTGGAGTGAACGTCCAGCTCTACACCGTCCGCACCGCTGGCCAAAGCGATCCAGAAGGCCTCCAGCGTGTTCTCGTCCTCGCCGCTGTCGCCGGTGCCGCCGCGGTGAGCGATGATCTGCGTGCTGCTGTCATAGGAGGGCGTGGGCGGGATATCGCCGCCCTCAACGGTGATGAAGCAGTCCCAGGAAAGCTCTCCCGCGGAGATGGTCATGACGGTGCTGCCCGCCTTGACGGCCTTGAGCTTGTCATTGCTGAGGCTGGCGATGCCCTTGGGCTCAAAGGAGACGTAGACTTCACCCGCATATTCGCGGCCGTAGACATCCAACACTGAGAAGGGCAGCGGTACGACATCGCCCTTGGTCAGGGTCAGCGCTTCCTCCATGATGATGTCATCGGGCGGAGCCACCACCAGCACATTGCAGGAAGCGGTCTTATTGTTATAGGTCCTGGCGGTGATCTTCGCGCTGCCGGTGCCCACCGCATTGACATAGCCATCCTCATCCACCTCAACGACGGAGGGATCGGAGGATTCCCAGGAATAGCTGCCATAGGAATCCTTGGAGAGTGTGGCAATGAGCTGCTCCGCGTCGCCAACGCCCATGCTCAATTCCTTTTTATTGAGAGTGATGCTGCGGGGCGCTTTGTAGACCTGAACCGCAACCTCGTCCGTTAGTTTGTTAAAGGTGCTCACCTTGATGGTGGTCTTGCCCTTTCGGACGCCCTTGACGATGCCGTCGTCAGTCACGGTGGCATAGCTCTTTTTACTGCTGGTGAAGGTCAGGCCGCCGCTGAGCTCGTCCACATCGGAGGTCACGGTGATGGCCGCGGTTTCGCCCACGCCCAGCGCGATGGCGTCCGGTTCCGCCGCGATCCAGGTCGGGGCCGGCACGACCGCCACATCGCAGGCCGCCTCAAGGCCATTAAAGCACACAGCATGAATCGTCGTCGAACCCTCGGAAACGGCAGTCACCACGCCCTCGCTGTTCACCTTCGCAATGGTGGGATCGTCGGAATATATCTCCAAATTGCCGCCGGTCTTTTTGGGCATGACTAGCTTGAGGGTCTGTTTGCTGCCGACGCCCAGGGACAGGCTTTCATGATCGAAATACATGTATTCCGGCGCAGCCACCACAGTGATCTTCACGGTGGCTTTCTTGCCGTTGAAAGCCTTGGCGGTGATCTTGGTGGAGCCTACGCCCGTAGCGGTTACATTGTTGTCGTCATCGACATCGACGATGCTCCTCTTATAGCCGGTCAGCTCGATGGTGTTGGACCAGGAATCCTCCGGAATGGAGACATCCAGATAAAAGCTCTCGCCAAGACCCTGCTGTGCGTCATAGCCCAAGGTGATGGTCTTGTAATTCAGGGTGACGGATTTGGGCGCTTTCATGACGGTCACTTCGCAGGAGGCCGTGCTGCCGTCGCGGGTGGCGTAGATGGTGCAGGTGCCCACTTTGACACCACGGACAGTGCCGTCCTTGCCAACCTTCGCGATCTTCTTGTCGCTGCTCTCATAGGTGGGAATCGCGCCGCCGCTGGCGGGATAGAGCTCATACTTCTCCCCCACGCCCAGCGTGATTTCATCCACGTCCAGTGCAAACTCCTCGTCATACGTGACGGACGCTTCTTCAGCCTCCGGTGCGTCGCTCTCGATCTCGAGCGGCTCCCCGCCGCCGATCTCGACAACGCTCTCTTCCACAGCGCCTTCCAGCGCTTCCGGCTCCGCCATGGCTGCGGAGCAAAGCAACGCCAGTGCCAAGAGCAGCGCAAACAGTGCTCTACTCGCATGCCTCTTCATATTGTATACTCTCCTCTCAAAAACCGTCGAACTGGTTCCTCGGGTCGTTGCTTCTGCGTGTCCTGTCGTCATCGTCCAGGTATTCGATCTCCAGACGCTGAAAGGGCACATCCTCCATGAAGTGTTCCGGTAAGAACCGGGTGCGGCGGAATTCCTCGTACTCCCGACGATGCTTGTCCAGCCAGATGGGCCGGGGGATGTCGAACTCGTGGCACAACTCCGTCAGGGCTTCCTCCACATCCTCATAGCGGCAGTCATAGGTGCCCTGCCTGTCGATGCGATGCTTCTTGATGATTCTCGCCCACAATCTCGGCATCCGCAAGCCTCCGTTTCGCGTTTGGAAGGACAGCCCTCAGGCAATCGCTTTCAAACTATTACAACTTTGTGAATATTATACACCCTTCCAGTATTTTCCGCAACTATGAAATTGGATTTTCCGCCATAATGTCATCAAAATTCACAGAAACGCCCGATTTTTTGACCTCAAAATGGAGATGTGCTGGCAGCGAAGCCTCACAGGCGGCGGTATCCCCCACAGCGCTAATGACCTGGCCGGCGGTTACGTTGTCCCCGATATTGACGAGCTTTAAAGTGCTGAGTCCGGCGTAGGTGGAGATGTAGTCCTCCGGATGGCTGATCTGTATCACCCTTCCCCATAGATCATCCTCCCAGACATCGGTCACCACGCCGTCAGCGCAGGCGGCCACGGCCTCCCCCGGCGCGGCGGCGATGTCCAGGGCGGGATGGGTCTGCCACTGGCTCAGGTCCTCGGACCATACCATGCGATTCTCCGCGTACTCACCGACGACGTCCCCCTCTACAGGCCAGACGAACCGGAGCGGCTCCGGCGTGGGCTCGGGGGTGGGCTCCACCATCGTCACCCAGGCGGTCACCGGGTCCGGGGTGTGGACGGCCATCACCGCCCGGGGTGCACTGTCAGGTTCCACCGGCGCGGCAGCCCTTTTCCGATAGGTATAGGACGCCGACCCCAGGAGCACCAGCAGCGCCGCCAGTGCCACGTACCATCCAAGACGCGCCGCTCCTACACGGCGAAGCGCGTCCCTGAGTTTTTCAAATAAATCTCCCATATAAAAACCTCCCTTGCGCTTTTATTATTCAACGCGCAGGGGAGGAATAATCACACCCGGAAAGGTTTTTCAGTTTTCAGTCGCCGTCATCGTATGAATTATATTATAATCTCTGTTGTTCAAACAGTTCGCCCAACAAATTTTCCATCACATTGCTGGTTCCTGGGCTTCGGTCTCTGAAACGTCAACAGACTCGACAGACTCTTCAGACACCTCGGACGGGGAAACTTCCTCTGAACGGATTTCCGAAGCATCATTATCTGAATCCGCGTCAGCCTTTTCCTCCGCCGCTTTGTCCGCTTCGTCTGACTGTACAGACGGCTGTGTCGATCCTTCCGCCTCGTTGGTCATAGCGGACGCCTGTTCCACCTCTACTGATTTCGTTTCCTCCACATTTCCGGGTTCGGTCTCCTGGGCGGCCTCCTGGCCTTCGTCGCCTTCCCCATCTGTCGGCTCATCGGTCTGGGATGTGGAATCATCGTCGTCATCGTTCCAATAATCGTCGTCCCATTCAACCTCATCATACTCGATATCATGATCCCAGAACAGCCGCATATGCGTTAAGCTGCTATCCGCGACCTCCTCGAGGATCGGCAGTTTGTCCTCGCGGTCCTCTATCGCCTCCACCATGGCGAGGATGTTGGAGGGATAGAAGGTATCCAGCATCCGCTGGACCACTTCCTCCTTTTCCAGAGACGCCCAATCGACGCCCTCCAGTCGCTCCGTACGCTCCTTCTCGGCTGCGATGGCGGCAGCTTCCTCGACGGCATCGGCGGGAACTTGTTTTTGAGCAGATTCACCGCCTGGGGCTGTACATTGTTCACGAGGATGTCGATCACATGGGCCAGCTCCTCCGCTTCAACGACGTCGCGGGCCGTCTGGGAAGCATACAGCGAAACATAGTCCGGAGTCTCCGCCGGCTTGACCGTCGGTCCCGCCCAAATTACCGCCGTTTCCTCTTCATCTTCCTCATCGTGAGACTCTCTGCGGACCGGTTTGGCCGTCGGCTCGGGTGCCGGTTCGACCGTCGGTTCGGCAAGCCGGGACAGGTCGATGTTGAGGCCGGTGATATAGGTGACCTTCTGCGCCTCCACAGGCAGCGTCACGATCCCGTTTTTGAACACTTCCAGCAGGTATTCGGACAGGCCGATGTCTGCCAGACCATTTGCATTCAGTGCCGCCTGGCATCCATCCCGCATGACGAACAGCAGCACCGGCATGGGGCTGACCCCCGCGACCGCCCGGTCAATGGGCTGGCCCTGGTCATCGACCCAAAGCACGGGAATCGTTCAGCGAATGCCCTGGGCGCTGGTGACCTCGGCTTCGTCGTCCAGCTTCTCGCCGGTCACCGGCGCGTCCAGTCCTGCGATCTCAAGGGCTGTGAGCACCCGCGCCGCGTCCCTGGCCTGGCATACAGGTATAGCGACGCTGCGCCCGACGAGAGCCTGCGCCGTCGTCGCCCCTTCAGCCAGTGAGGCAATGCCGAGCAGTATTACCGCAAAGCAAATGAAACCAGAAAGAAATCTTTTAAGCATGACAAGTGTTCCTCCTATGTCTCTATACAATAACACTTGTCATTTGAACTATCCATCCGACAAACAATCCATCAAACCGTTAAAAATCATATTCATCGTCATCGTAGTCATCGTTATCATCATAGTCATCGTCGTCGTAATCATCGTAGTCATCGTCGTCGACGAAATCATAGTCCCGATCCTCCCGGCTGTCCCACTTGTCGCGGCGCTCTTGGAGAATAGCCTCGCGGCGGCTGCGGTTGTGCTCCCGGCGGCGGCGGTTTTCGGCGCGTTCATCCCGGAGGGCCTGGCGGCGGCGGACCTGGTAGACCCGGTCGCGCTCCCGCTGGCGGTTGGCCGCGCGGACGGCGGAGGCGATGAGCAGCAGCAGTATCAGCAGGGCCAGCATGATCAGCAGGGCGCAGACCAGCGGGTCGTTCAGCCTTGACAGGAAGGGGAACATATCCGTGATGGACATCCGGGCGGGCTGCTCGTCCACGGAGCGGCTGGCGATGAGAAGTGCGTTGATGATCTCGCCGCTCTGGCCCACATAGCGCAGGCTGCCCATGATCTCGCCCTCGCTGACCGGCGCGGTGAGGCCGTGGGTGATGGTCATGGTGGTGCGGGAGATGAAGTCCTCCACGGCGGCCTCCATGGAGCCGTCCACGTCAATGGCCACCATGCGGATGTAGTCCGGATTGCTGATGCGGGCGATGCGCAGCGACAGCGCGCCGCCCTCAGGGTCATTGCGGCTGGCGTTGGAGATCTGCAGCGTGCCGATGCGGCTGCCCGCGGAGGCGAAGAGCTGTTCCATGGTCAGGGCATTGTAGCGGGTGTAGCCGTAGTTGAACATGCGGATGGTGTCGGTCCACTTCTGGTTGGTCTCCGGACACCCCAATGCCACGGTCACCAACCGCACGCCGTCCCGCTCCGACGCGCCCACGAAGCAGTTGCCCGCCATGGAGTGGGTACCGGTCTTGACGCCGATACAGTTGGCGTAGTAGAACTTGGAATCCTTGCTCAGCAGCAGGTTGGTATTGGCACGAGTGGGGGTGATATCCTCCCCCTCGCGGCGAATGGTGAAGGTGTGGCGCTCGGTGGCGGCAATCTGCCGGAAGGCGTCCATCTCCAGCGCCGCCTGGGTGATGCGGGCCAGGTCCATTGCGGTGGTGTAGTGGTCAGGGTCGTGGTAGCCGTGGGGGTTGACGAAGTGGGTGTCCGTGCAGCCCAGCTCCACTGCTCTTTTGTTCATCCGCTCCACAAAGGCGTCAATGCTGCCCGCCACCAGCACGGCCACCGAGTTGGCGGCGTCGTTGCCCGAGGCCAGCATACAGCCATAGAGCAGATCCCCGAAGGGAAGCTGATCCCCGGGAAACACCGGCACCAGCGTGGAGTCTGTGGGGATCTGCGCCGCCTGCTGGGGCACCATCACCGGGGTGTCCAGGGCGATGCCGCTCTCCAGGGCCACCATCACCGTCATGATCTTGGTGGTACTGGCAGGGTACATTCGCGCCCTGGGATTCTTGGTGAACAGCACACGGCCCGACACGCCGTCCATCAGCACCGCCGCCCCGGCATAGAGATGCTCCGGCTCCAGCACCTGGGGCACGGTGTCCTGATAGTCCTCCGGCGTGGTCGCCATCGCCGGCAGGGCCAGCGCGAGAACCAGCATCAGGACCAGTAAAAGGGATAATCCAACGCGGCTGAATCGCATGTTATGACCTCATTTATCAGTTTTACCCTGTGGTTGAAAATTGGGACTTGTTTGAGCAAATGGAAAATGTAGAATGCCTTTGTTTGAGGGCTGACTTCATTCTCCATTCACCCCGAAAAATCCCCGTTTATCTACTTATCATTATATCATTCAGTCCATCTTTTGTACAGTCCATCACCGGGATGATTTGCGCTGTTGCGGCGACCCGGACGCCGTCGTTTTTTTGCGCGGCTGCGGTCTCTGGCCGGTCGTCCCGCGGCGGGCGGCGGTGCGGCGGCGCTTTCGGGCGCGGCGCTTGCGTTGCTGTTCGGCGCGGATGAAGGCCACAGTGGCGATTGAAAGACCCATCAGCGCCGCGAGGGCGACGAACAGGCCCAGTGGCGGGCCGCTTCTGCGTTCCTCGTGGGTCGCAGGCCGCGCTGGCTGCGGAGCTTCGGTGGGCTCAGGCGTCGGAGTCGGCTCGGGCTTGGCTGCCACGTCGCGCTCGGCAAGCAGCTCGGCGATCACGGTCGTGCCGTCCGGCGCGGTGAAGCGGAGGGTGCCCATGCTCTCCCCCGCCGTTACCGGCGCGGTCAGAGAACGGCTCCACTGGATGTCCATGGTGGAACGCGCCTCGTCCAGCGCCAGATTCATGGCCTTTTCGGAATCGCGGAGTAGCTTCCGGGAGACTTCCCCGCCGGTGATGGTGCCATAGCGAAGGGCGAGCTGTCCGCCCGCGGGATCGTCTTCGGCGCAATTTTCAATGCTCACCTGACAGACCTCGGGGGCCAGCCGGTCCAGCAGGTCCGTCATGGTGTAATCGTCATACCGGGTAAAGCCGTATTCAAACAGCTTCTTCGCGTCGGCGAACTGCTTTTCCTCGGTGGCACAGTTCATGACGATGGCGATGAGGCGAATGCCCTCCCGCTCGGCGGAGGCCACCACGCAGCGGCCGGCCTTGTTGTGGTGGCCGGTCTTGATGCCGGTGGCATCGGGATAGTAATAATTTGACTCGGGAACGAGCAGACTATTCCTGTTCTCCGCGTCCTGGGTGACAGTCTTGCCCTTGCGAATGACCGTCAGCTCCCGCCGTGGCGCGGCGACGATCTCCCGGAAATCCGCGTTTCGCATGGCGTAGAGGGCCATCCGGGCCAGGTCCTGGGCGGTGGTGTAGTGGTCGGAATTGTGGTAGCCGTGGGCGTTGACGAAGTGGGTGCCCTCGCAGTTCAGCTCCGCGGCCTTGTCGTTCATGTGCTGGACGAAGGCGTCGATGCTTCCCGAGGTCAATACGGCGATGGCGTTGGCTGCGTCGTTGCCTGAGCGTATCATCAGGCCGTAGAGCAGGTCCCGCCAGGTGATCTCGTCCCCCTGCCTTACACCCAGCACCGAGCTGCCCTCGGGCACGTTGGCGGCTTCCTTGGGAACGGTCACCGTTTCATCCAGACCGATGCCGCTCTCCAGCGCCAGCAAGCCGGTCATGATCTTGGTGGTGCTGGCCGGGTACATCCGCACACGGCTGTTCTTGCTCAAAAGTATCTCCACCGAATCCATGTCGAACAGAAAGGCCGATTCGGCGTAGAGGTGATCGTTTTCCAATATCGACGGCTGTTCCGGGTCGTAATCCTCCGGCGTCGCCGCCAAGGCGGTCGAAAGCATCGAAAGCAGCATGCAGACGGCCAAAACCGCCCACATGCGTCTGGGAATAAAAGGCATTCGCTTAGCTCCCCTGTGAATGTATCATTGTGTACCTTCTATAATAACATCATTCCGTGAATTTGTATAGCGCCGTCACAAAAAGAACCAATACTTAAAAATTTTGACTTGAAATCATGTCACGAATCGTGTATAATAATAACAAATTCGTGAAAATGTGAAGTCACGCTGTAGCATTTTGAATAAATTCGCCTTATGGGAGGAAATTTATTATGCCCAAGAAGATCCTGATTGTTGACGATGAGCCTTTGATTGTTAAAGGTTTGAAATATTCTCTTGAGCAGGACAACTACGAGACGGACTCCGCCCAGGACGGCGAGGAGGCCATCAACAAGTTCTTCGCGGGCCAGTACGATCTGGTGCTGTTGGACGTGATGCTGCCGAAGATCGACGGCATCGAGGTCTGCCAGCGCATCCGGGAGCGCTCCAACGTGCCCATCATCATGCTCACGGCCAAGGGCGACGACATGGACAAGATCCTGGGCCTGGAATACGGCGCGGACGACTACATGACCAAGCCCTTTAACATCTTAGAGGTCAAGACCCGCATCAAGACCATATTCCGCCGCACCGCCATGATGCAGCGGGAGACGGGGCAGCGGATCATCACCGTGCGGGACATGCAGCTCAACGTCAATAATCGCTCCGTCACCGTGGGCGGCAAGGAGGTCAACCTGACCGCCAAGGAGTTCGACCTGCTGCAGCTCTTCGTGTCCAACCGGGGCAAGGTTTTCTCCCGCGAAAGCCTCCTTGAAACCATCTGGAAATACGACTATCTGGGTGATTTGCGCACCGTGGACGTGCACATCCGCCGCCTGAGGGAGAAGATCGAAAAGGTCCCCAGCCAGCCTGAATACATCTTCACGAAGTGGGGAGTGGGCTACTATTTCACAGACAAGGATTAAAACCTCCATACATTCCATACGCTGGAAAATCACCATCGCCTATCTGCTGATCATCACCGCGGCGTTCGTCGTCATCGGCGTCTCGCTGATTCAGCTGGTGGGCGAATATCTGTTTACCCAGCGCACGCGGGACGACCAGCGGATCGCCGAAGCCCTCTCCGAGCAGCTCAGCGAACCGATGGTCTATTTTGACGCGCCCGAAATGTATCGCGTGGCCGCGGAGACCGCCCAGGCCGAGCAGAGCCGGGTGCTGGTGCTGGACCCGCTGTGCGTGGTGCAGGTGGACACCGATTCCAAGATGAACGGCACGCGCTTCATCACCTCGGAGATCGACCATGTTTTAAAGGAAGGGACCAGCGACTACGGTTTTTACGATGTGGGAAACGCCGGCACCTACTGGATGCGGGCGGCGCTGAACGCCTTCTCCCCCGTCCATGCCATGACCGGCGTCTACGCCAGCGGCATCTATGCGGGGGGACAACTCTCCGGGGTGCTGGTTTACATCTCGGGCGTGCAGGAGATCTATGAGAGTTTGCGGGACATACAGCTTCGCATACTCCTGTGGCTGCTGGTGGTGGCCTCGGCGGTGATGCTGGTGAATGTGTTCGTGTTGCGCACCATCACGCGGCCCATCAGCGAATTGAACGAGGGCATTTCCCGCATGAGCAGGGGCGATCTTTCCGCGCGGGTCAACGTCCGGGGCAAGAACGAGTTCGCCGGGCTGGCCTCGGCTTTCAACTCCATGTCGGAGCGGCTGGAGCAATTGGACAATTCGAGAAACCAATTCGTCTCCAACGCCTCCCATGAGCTGAAAACGCCGCTTTCCACGATGAAAATACTGATTGAGACCCTTCTCTATCAGGACCCCATCGACCCCGGCATGACCAAGGAGTTTTTAGGCGATGTCAACAAGGAGATCGACCGGCTGAACCGCATCGTCTCTGACCTGCTGACGCTGGTGAATATCGACTCCGGCGCGATGAAATTAAAATTAGAGGATTTGGACATCGCCGCGCTGATGCAGGAGCAGGCGCGACGGCTGGCCCCGCTGGCTCGGGAGAACGGCATCGAATTGGAATGCAGCACCGGGGCCCCGCTGGTGGTGAACGGCGACCCGTTGAAGCTGCAACAGGTGATCTACAACGTCATCGACAACGCCATTAAATATACCCCCAGGGGCGGTGAGGTACATTGCACGGTGTCCCGCTCAGGAAAGATGGCCGTGCTGCGGATTGCCGACACCGGCGAGGGCATCCCCGCCGACGACCTTCCCCACATCTTCGACCGCTTCTACAGGGTGGACAAGGCCCGCTCCCGCGAGACCGGCGGCACCGGGCTGGGCCTGTCCATCGTCAAGCAGATCGTCCTCGCCCACGGCGGCACCATCACCCCGGAGAGCACGCTGGGCAAAGGAACGACCTTCACCATACAATTGCCGCTGGCCTCAAAGAAATCCGAAGAATAACCGAATCCACAACTTGAAGGGAGGAATGGCATGTTCAAACCGCTGCGCCTTTGCGCGCTGTTGACGGCGCTGGCGCTTTTGCTGTACGGGTGCATCCCTCAACAGCGGAGCGGGGACGCCTCGGGGGACATCGCCATGCCCGAGCCCTCGCCGGAGCCGGAGAACATGATACTGGGGGAAAAGCTGCCCTCCCGGCTCTCTAACGTCTCATTATACTATCCGATGTCGGACGGCGCGACCTTCTCCCAGGTTTCCATGGGCATACGCGCGGATGCGGGGCAGAGCCTGCCCGAGGCGGCGGTGAACGCGCTGCTGGGGCCGGTGGACGGCCAGGGGCGGTCCCCCTTTTCCGGGGAGACGCGGCTGCTGTCCTGCGAGTACGCCTGCGGCATCGCCACGGTGGATTTATCCATCGACGCCCGCAACGCCCAGAGTGAGCAGGAGGAGTTGGCGATGCTGACCGCCATCGGAAATACGCTGCTGGGCATCGACGGCGTGACGGGAGTCAATGTGCTGGTGGGCGGGCAGTCGGAGAGCTTCGCCCAATTGCCCATGGGCGTGCAGACCGAGGTCATCCCCAGCGTCACGGCGGCCTATGCCCAGCTTTCCGCCGAGCGGGACCACCTGCTGACGGACGATCCCATGCCGGTCACCCGCAGCGCCACGCTCTATTTTCCCACTGCCGACGGCAACTGGCTGGTACCGGAGCTTCGGGAGGTGGTATTCCATTCGGACGACTTCGCCACCACACTCATCGAAGCACTGAAGGCCGGTCCCCAGGCCGAGGAATGCGCCGTGGCCTCCATCCCCGCCGGTGCGGAGCTGCTGGATCCGAACCCGCGGGTGCAGACCCTTCCCACCGGAGAGCATGCGCTCTCTCTGAACTTTTCCTCGACGCTGGCGAATTACCTGGTGTTTTCCGGGCTGGATGTCTGGGAGCTGGCGGGTTCGCTGGCGCTGACGGTCTGTTCCTTTCTGCCGGAGATCGACGCCGTGCGGGTGCTGGTGGACGGCGACCCCATCACCGCGTGCCAGATCGGCGACACCATACTGCGCTTCGAGGACGGCTTGATCCGCCGGGGCGATTTTGCGGGCCGTGTGGGCAGCGTCGCCACACTGGTGCTGGCTGCGCAGGATGGGACCTTGCAGGCCGTGCGCCGGGCAGTCTCCACCCGCAGCGCCCAGTCGCCGAGGAACCTGCTCAACGAGCTGTTCTTCTACACCGGTCGCGCCGGGGGGCTTTCCTTCCCCGTCCCGGAAAACGTGTTTGCCGACGATATACTGGGCATACAGCTCTCCGGTCAGGTGGCCAGCGTGAACTTGTCCGCCAATTTCTATCGTTGCTGCCAGCCGCTGGACGCTGTGAACGAGCGCAACCTCGTCTATTGTATGGTGAACACACTCTGCGCCCTGGACAGTATACGGGCTGTGCGCTTCTATGTGGAGGGCCTCACGGCAGAAACACTGGCCGGCAGTGTCTACCTCCGGAGCTCGCTGATGCCGAATCCTGGCATCGTGGTGACACCGGAGGAAACGGGAGAACCTTGATTGGCTATAAAAAACTGTTGCAGTCATTTCTAATCTGCAACAGTTTTTTATTGAAATAACTCACCGTTTTCTTGCGACGATTCCCTCCGTCTCGGCTTCACCGAGCCACCTCCCTCTGAGAGGGAGCTGTCAGCCGTCAGGCTGACTGAGGGAATTTTCTTGTATCTATCATTTCTTCTCCGGCACCAGCACCACCGCGCTGTGGGGTGGAGCGTAGAGGCGGAGGACGCCGTTTTCGACAGCCCCGGCATAGCCGGAGGGGGTGGAGAAATCCTTATCCGTGGAGATGAACCGGGGGCGCACGGGAGCGCCCTCGGGCACGCCGATGTCCCGCAAGGGGAGGTCCATCATCATGTTGGACTCGGTGTTGTTGCAGGCTACGGCCACACAATCCTTCTCATCGAACCGGGCATATGCGATGTAACCCCAGCCCGCACAAAGGGGTTTGACACTGCCCTTTTTCAGCACCGGCAGCTCCTCGCGGAGCTTCGTCAGCGCGGTGTAGAAGGCGATGAGGTTCTTGTCCTCATGTCCCCAGGGGTAGGTGCGGCGGTTGTCCGGGTCAGTCCAGCCGGTGAGGCCGGCCTCGTCGCCATAATAGAGCGTCGGCGCGCCGGGCCAGGTCATTTGGATCACTACGGCCTCCCGGAACACTTCGGGATGAATATCCTGGTCGGCGGCGGCGCTGCCGGCGGTATTCAGACGGCCCACGCGGCCGTTGGTGCGGGTCATGAAGCGGCTGTGATCGTGGTTGTCCAGCTCGTCCATGGCGCAGTAGACCGACGGGGTGGGCATGCGGCTCATGGCCTCAAAAATGCTGTGGAAGAAGGCCATGCCGTTCTGGTAGAGGTCGTCCCGGCGATAGTCGGAGTGCTTCTCCATGCCCGTCAGGAAGAAGGACAGCGGGTCCATGAAGGCGTCGTAGTTCATCACGGTGTCCCACTCGTCGCCGCCCAGCCAGTCGGAGGGGTCGCCGTAGTGCTCCGCGATGATGACCAGATTGGGATTGACCGCCTTGACGCGGTGGCGGAACTCCTTCCAGAACAGGTGGTTAAACTGAGGGGTCAGACCCAGGTCCGCCGCCACGTCCAGCCGCCAGCCATCGATGGAATAGGGCGGCATGGCCCACTGCTCCGCCACCCGAAAGATGGCCTCGCACAGGGCACTGGAGCGCTCGTAGTAGAGCTTCGGCAGGGTCTCCACGTCCCACCAGCAGTGATAGTTGCAGGCGTCCTTGAAGTTGAAGTAGCCGCGATAACGGCTCTTGGGATGTTCGTAGGCGCCATTGCCGCCGGGATAGATGAATTCCCGGTTCATCCAGCGATGGAAGGAGCCGCAGTGGTTGAAAACGCCGTCCAGTATGATCTTCATGCCCCGCTGGTGCAGTTCCTGACAGAAGCGGGCAAACCAGGCGTTGCTGCCCACCAAATTCTCCGGGGAGGTGGTGCGGCGGATGTACATCGTGGCCTCGGCGTTGTCCTTCACGCCCCGCTCCAGCGGCTTGCCGCCGTCCCGGGTGATGGTGGTCAGGTGCGGGTCGATGTAATCGTAATCCTGGGTATCGTAGCCGTGGGGCGACGGGGAGATGAATATGGGGTTGAAGTAGATGGCCTCCACGCCCAGCCCCTGCAAATAGTCCAGCTTTTCCAGCACGCCCGCCAGGTCGCCGCCGTAGAAGCAGCGGTAGTCGTCACCCAGGGGCAGCGCGTTCCAGGAGGGCGCGTGGCGGATGTACTCCTTGGCGTAGTAATATTCCCCGTCCTTCACGTCGGTGGCGGGGTTGCCATTGCGGAAGCGGTCCGCCAGGATCTGATACTGCACCGCGCCCTTGGCCCACTCCGGCACGTGGAAGCCGGGGATCACCCGGAAGGAGCCTGCCGGGTCCGGTGACGGCACGTCGTCCACCCATCGCGGACCCACCCGGTTGAAGTGGATGTACCGGCCCTCCCATTCCACCAGGAAGGAATAGAACACCGAGCGGTTGCGCAGGTAGATCTTCGCCTCATACCAGTCGAAGCTGTCGTCCGTCTTAAACTTCGACATCCGCACCCGCTGGCAGGGGAAATCCCTCAGCATCCAGACCTCCGCCCCCGCGTCCTTTTGTATTCTCAGCCGAACGGAAACGCAGTCCCCCACCTCCGGCTCCGCGGGCACGCGAAAAAGCTCCGTGCCATCGCTGAAAATGGATGAGAGCAGGGCGTCATGCTCGTTGTATGGCTGGTTCATCCGTCCACATCCTTCCCGGGTCACCATAACTCTCCGGTCTCGTTGATTATCTGAATCATTATAGCATACTTGTCGAAATAATTTTCAAATATTCTGTTGATAAACATTAATAAATGTCAGTAGTTTGATAAAAATAACAGGATTCTAACGAACTTTGAGTTTATGTAAATCATCTGGAAGAAGCAAAGAATCGACGTTACCGCCCAACGTTTTTACTGTAAATTGGAATTTGTCGGGGTGAGCGGAAGTCCACCTCATCCGCCCTCACGGGCACCTTCCCCTCAAGGGGAAGGCAGGGGCTGGGCTACCGGGTAACGGGAAGGTGCCCCGAAGGGGCGGATGAGGTGGCCTCGAACAAACACCCCGACAAATCCCTGTTTATCGCGCAGGATAAATAATAACGATTCACCTGCTTCAAATAATTAATTCTTTGCATCGATATTGACTATAGGATCATTCTAATCCATAATATAAAAGGATACCGCCAAATATGCACCTTTGGAGGACCGCCGTGAAACACGAATTTACACCGGAGGATGATGCGTTTTTCAGGCAATGTCTGTCGGAGCTGATCAGTCAGCCGGCCATCGAGCGATTAAAGCAGGTGCCGCAGCACAAGGGTGGGACCACCTATGCCCACTGCGTCAATGTCGCTGGCACCGCCTACAGGCTGGCAAAGAGATGGGACTGGGAAATCGACATTCGCGCCCTTGTATATGGAGCCATGCTCCACGACTACTATCTGTATGACACCGAGACCATGCCTTATTCGGACTATAGGCATTCCCTGATCCATCCCAAGCTGGCCCTTGAAAACGCCGAAAAGCTCTTTTCCCTCGATTTCAGAGAGCGCAACATCATATTGAGCCACATGTGGCCGATCCCCGGCGCGCCACTGCCACGGTCCCGCGAGGCGTGGCTCATCTGCATCGCGGACAAGCTGTGCGCCCATCAGGAGATACGCCGAAACAAAGCCCTGCGTCATCGCTGACACAGGGCTTTATCCTATTTATAGCAGGGGCGCGAACAGTCGCAGGAGCAGTTGTTTGAACTTCAGGAACTGGTCCCTGCCCGTGTTGTACTTCTCGGTCACCTCGGTAGCTTCCAGCATGATCTGCTCGAAGTCGGCCTTTGTATCCAGCACGGCCTGACATTTCATGTACAGACAGCCATTTTCGAAGTGATGGTAGAGGCTGCGATAGTCCAGGTTGATAGTGCCGCAGGTGGCCGCTTCGTCGTCAGCCACGCACATCTTACAGTGGCAGAAGCCGGGAGTCCACTCGTACACCCGCACGCCGTTGCGCGTCAGCATGTGGTAGTAGGAGCGCGTGACGTCGTACACCAGCTTTTTGTCCGGGATGCCTGGGGTAATCACCCGCACGTCCACGCCCCGCTTGGCGGCGAGGCCGAGGGCGTGGATCATCTCTTCGGTGAGTATCAGATAGGGCGTGACGAACCAGCAATAGCGGTTGGCCTTGTTGACCAGGCTGATGTACACCTCCTCACCCACGCGCTCGCCGTCCAACGGGCTGTCGGCGTAGGGCTGCACATAGGCGCGCTCACTGGCAGTATAATTCACCTTCGGTAGGTACTTGCTGAAATCCGGATCATAGCGCTTGTTGTCACGGTCCACGGCATTCCAGTTCTCCAGGAAGGTGGCCGTCAGGCTGCGCACCGCGTCGCCGGTCAGGCGGACGCCAGTGTCCTTCCATTGGCCGTAGGGGTGGGTGATGTTGAAGTATTCGTTGGCGATGTTATAGCCGCCGGTAAAGCCCACCACGCCGTCGATGACGGTGATTTTCCGGTGGTCGCGGTTGTTCAGAAAGAGGCTCAGGCCGGGCAGGAAGGGATTGAACACCCGGCACTTGATGCCCACCGCCTCCAGCCGCTTGACAAAGTCCGTGGTGATGAAGCCGATGGAGCCCATATCATCGTAGAACACCCGCACTTCGACGCCGGCGCGGACGCGCTCCTCCAGTATCTCCTGGAGGCCGTGCCAGGATTCCCTGTCCTCGATGGCGTGATACTCCATGAAGATGAACTTTTCCGCCCTGCGCAGGGCCGCCTTCTGGGCTTCGAGACCCTTGGCCGCGTCGTCGTAGTAAACGATGTCCGTGTTGTTGTAAAGCGGATAGCCGCTGTTGCGGGCAATGTAATTGGACACCGTCGCCCAGCGGTCGCTCTCTCCCGCCAGCGCCCTTGACGCCGCGCCTTCCGTTTTGAGCAGGGGCAGCAGCTCGTCATCCACCAGCTTGTAGCGGCGGCGCATGACCTTGGTGCCGCCGTTCAGGCCCACGATCAGGTAGAGGCCCAGGCCGAGGATGGGGGCGAGCAGTATCAGTATGATCCAGGGCATCTTCGTGCTGCTGGTCCCCGGTCTGCTGTAGATGAGCAATACCAGGAACAGCGCCAGTATCCGCATCATCGCCTCGATCCAAACCGCGTGCTGGCTCAGCTTCGTGAATTGCAGTATGATAAAGATGACCTCAATGGCGATGATGATCAGCGACAGCACCATCCTGGTGACGCCATTCTTTACCGAGGCTTCTTTTTCTATGGTTTTTTCCATGAGCGTCCGTTCCTTTACTTTTTTGGTCAGCTTGGTAAATTGGAATTTGTCGGGGTGAGCGGAAGTCCACCTCATCCGCCCTCACGGGCACCTTCCCCTCAAGGGGAAGGCAGGGGCTGGGCTACCGGGTAAAGTGAGATGGGGCCGGCAGGCCCTTGTCAAGTGCCCCGAAGGGGCGGATGAGGTGGCCTCGAACAAACACCCCGACATCTCCCTGTTTATCAATCAAGTGTCCACCGCTTCTTATTTTCCCGAATAGAACTCCGTATTCGTCGGATTGGCTTGGATCAGTATGGAGCTCTGATCGAAGGTTTTGATCAGCTCGTCCGCGGCGGCATGGACCGCGGCCTCATTGGTGTCGCTGAGATAGATGACCAGCGTATACTCCTGATAGGCGGTATCCCCGTCGATCCATCCGCCGTTGGCCTCCTGGATGGTGTAGCCGCCGAAGTGCTTAATCAGTATCGCCTTGGCCTGCTCCAGGGCCTCGGCCTGGGTGAACACCGGTTTGTTGGTGTCCTTGCCGTTGGTGCCCAGGTACATCACATACTGGATATCCTCGTCGGCAGGGGCTTCAGATTCCGATTCAGGTTCCGCTTCAGGTTCCACTACGGCTTCCGCTTCGGCGTCCGCGGGCGCGCGGTTCTCCGCCAGGTCCTCCAGCCAGTGGAATTCACCGGTCTTTTTGACGTCCTCGCCGTAGATGGTTTTCCAGTCGTTGGCCATGGAGATGACGTTGAAGCCGCTCTCCTCCCACTTTTCCCGCAGGCCCGCGGCCTTCTCGGCATTGCCGTAATCGCGGACCTCGTCATCGGCGATCAGCATGAAGGACGCGCTCTTATACTTGTTGTTGTAGAGGGCGTAGTTGTGCATGGCCACGTCGCCGCTGGAATTGCCGAAGGTCAGCACGGGCTGCTTGCCGATATCCCTGGCGATCTGGAGAACCTTGTTGGTCTTGAGGTTCTTGATGAGCAGCGTGTCCGTGCGCTCCAGCATGTCGTTGGCGCTGTACACATAGCTCAGGCCGTCCGCGTCGCCCTGATTGGTGGCCTTGAGCTGCACGTCCATGCCGATGATGTTCTCATAGGGGATGTCCAGCATGCCCTCGATGAAGGTACGGCAGATGAAGCGGTCGGAGCCAGAGCAGACGTAGCAATTGAAGCCGTTCCGCTGGAGGTATTCCACCACCTCGATCATGGGCAGATAGAAGGATTCGGCGTAGGTCATGCCCTCGAAGCCGTCCGCCTCGCGCACGATCTGGCGGGTCACGAAGTCCGCGAACTCCTGGAGCGTCATACCCGCGTAGGCTTTGGCGGCATGGGTGGCGTGGAGCATGTCCATGCCCTCCGGGAAGGACTTGTCCAGCGCGCAGTCGCGGAGCATGCGGCCAAACTCCAGCATCTCGGCGTCGGGCTGGTAGCTCTCGTCGGTCAGTATGCGCCGGGCCAGCAGGTAGTATTCCAGATAGGTGGGGTTCAGCTCCGCGCAGAGGGTGCCGTCCATGTCGAAGGTGGCGATTCGGTCCGTCTCCGGGATGAAATCCGGGGAGGCGGGGTCAGTCACGGTATTCACATAATCGACCAGCGTGTTCAGCGCCGCCGCGTCCGCGTTCCACTGCTCAAAGCTGTCCTCGGCTTCGGGCTCGGCCTCCGCCGCCACGGGCGTCGGGAGCTTGTCATCGGCGAAGTCGTCCAGCCAGTGGAACCAGCCGGTCTTTTTGACATCCTCGCCGTAGATGGTCTTCCAGTCGTCCCGCATGGAGATGACGTTATAGCCCATGCCCTCCCACTTCTCGCGAAGCTCAGCGCCCTTCTGGGGATTGCCGTAGTCGCGCACGTCGTCGTCCGCCACCAGCATGAAGGCCGCGCTGCGATAGGGGTTGTTCAGCAGGGCGTAGTTGTTCATGCTGACGTCGCCGGAGCTGTTGCCGAAGGACAGCACGGGCTGCTGGCCGATCTCCTGGGCGATCTGGAGCACCTTGTTGGTCTTGAGGTCCTTGACGAGCAGCTTGTCCGTGCGCACCAGCGCGTCGCCGTCGCTGAACACGTACTCGATGCCGTCGGTGTCACCCTGGTCCCGGGCCATCATCGCGGTGTCGGAGCCGATGATGTTGTCGGAAGGGATGTCCATGGCCCCCTCCATGAACGTCCGGACGATGGGCCGGTCGCTGCCCGAGACGACATAGCAGGTGAAGCCGCTGTAGCGCAGGTATTCGACGACCTCCGCCATGGGCAGGTAGTAGGCGTCGGCATAGGTCATGCCCTCGAAGCCGTCCGCCTCGTGGACCAGCATGCGGGTGATGAAGTCGGTGTACTCCTGAGGCGTCATTCCGGCGAATGCCTTGGCCTGATGATAGGAGAATTCATAGTCATAGTCCGCCGGGAAGGACTTGTCCGGGGCGTGGTCGCGGGTCATGCGGCCAAATTCCAGCATCTCCGCGTCCGGCTGATAGGTCGGGTCCGCCAGTATGCGGTTCGTCAGCAGTATGACCTCCAAATAGGTCGGGAACAGCTCACCCATCAGCGTGCCGTCCATGTCGAAGGTGGCGATGCGGTCCGCCTGGGGGATGAAGTCCGGCGAATCGGGATCCGTCACGGCCTCCACATATTCGATCAGGGCGTTTAAGGCCGGAGCGCCTTCGTTCCATTCCGCGAAGAAGGCGTCGT
This sequence comes from uncultured Eubacteriales bacterium, assembly GCA_902785105.1. Classification (GTDB taxonomy): domain Bacteria; phylum Bacillota; class Clostridia; order Christensenellales; family Aristaeellaceae; genus UBA2862. Next base: position 63,800 of record CACZXF010000018.1, read on the forward strand.
TTTCCTCGGCCAGGGCAATGCCCGTCAGGCTGCCGAGGGTCCACACCAAGGTGAGCAACAACGCCATCACAAGACTCAGTTTTTTCATCCTTCCGTCCTCCTTATACAATGCTTTGCTATAAGTATACCATAAATTATATGCTTGTCCAATTCCCCACTCCGAGTTTTTCCAAAATGCAACATACATGTAAAAGGGTTCGGTTTTGCCTGTCAAATAAACCGAGATAGTTTGTCTGCCCGATAAAAAATCGTAAAATTCTGTACTGCAATAATGCTATTGACAGCGCAGGAATGTCCCGATTGACATTCCTGCGCTGTCTCATATAGGCCTGGCATCACGGAAGGGGCAGCCTGTACCCAATCCCTCTTACCTTTTCAATGGTTATACCCGTCTTCCTCCGAATCCTCCGAATCAGGTTGTCCAGTTTGGCAATGTCGACGTCCCCGAACACCTCAATCGACAGCAGGCTCGAATCTACATTGCGATTTCGGGATTTAAGCAGAATCGACAGCAGCCTGTATTCCCCCGGCGTGAGCTGAATCGTCTGTCCATCTACGAAACAGGTGTGACTGAGGGTATCCAGCGTGAACATCGTTAAAATCACCTCCGGGATTCGGCACGATTTACAGCGTTTCCATGTATAGTTCCTTCAAAATATCGCGCATCCATTCTCCTTCACTTGCTTTATCCTTTGCAGGGCCATATCCGCGTCGTGGAAGATATCGCCCTGGGGATTCTCCCGATCCGCGAAGGCCACGCCGATGCTCAGGCTCACCGGGGGCAGATCGTCCATGGTCTCCCCGAGCATGGCATTGATGCGCTCCGCCTTTCGGGCCACCAGCTCCGCCATTTCCCGGTTGACGCGGGTCATGATGATGGCAAATTCCTCAGAGCCGATGCGGCAGATATAGTCCACCGAACGGAAGTTGTGCCTGAGCACCTCCGCCACCTGTTGGAGTATACGGTCCGCGACCTCGATGCCCCGGTTCTCCTCGATGGCCGTGAAGTCGTCGACGTCGGCCAGCAGGAGGGCGATGTTCTTCTGGTCCGCGTCCTTGAGCAGCATCTTGTAGGCGCTGTGGTTGTACAGCCCCGTCAGCGGATCGTGCATCGCCTCATAGGAGAACTGCTCGGCGGCCTTTATCTTGCTGCCCTTGTCCAGCCTGTGGACGCGGCCCTCCTTCTTCTCCAGCAGGAACACCTCAAATTCCGCGGCGGGCAGGGGGCGGGAGAAGTAGAAGCCCTGCACGATGTCGCAGCCCATGCCCTTCAGCGCCAGCATCTGCTCTGCCGTCTCCACGCCCTCCGCAATGGTGGGCACCTCCAGGGAATAGGCGATGTCGATGACGGCGTCCAGCATCTTGGTGTTCTTCCGCTCCCGGAAGGCGTTGCGCACGAATTCCATGTCCAGCTTCAGCGCGTCAAAGGGCAGGGTGGAGATCATGTTCAGCGATGAGTAGCCGCTGCCAAAGTCGTCGATCTCGATCTGAAAGCCGGCCTGGCGCAATGCCTTCACCGTCTCGATGATCTGATCCGAATTCTGGGTATAGGCGGACTCCGTGATCTCCAGCAGGAATTCATCCTGACTTAGGCCGAACTCGTTCACCAGCCCCGTCATGTGCTCCAGCAGGTCGCCATCCGAAATATCGACGCGGGAGACGTTGACGGACACGGGGACGCATGTACCGAGCCGCTGCTTCCAGTCCCGCATCTGGGCGGCGACCTCCCGCCAGACGTAGCTGTCCAACTGTCGAATGAGGCCGTTGCTCTCAAACAATGGTATGAAAGAAGCCGGGCTGATCATCCCCAGTTTTGGGTGCAGCCAGCGCACCAGGGCCTCCGCGCTGTTGAGCACAGGTGTCGCGCCCTGTATGGAGAACTTGGGCTGGTAATACACCACGAATTCCTTTTCCAGAAGGGCTCTGGGGAAATCCTCCAGCATCTGCTCATTGTAGAGCTCTTTTTGGCGCAGCTTGTCGTCATAGAAAGCCAGCGCCTTGTTGTAGTTGGCGCGCACGCTGTCGGAGGCCAGCTTTGCCCGGTCGAAGCGGCGCTCGATGTCGATGTCCTTGTCCACGTTGGGATAGATGCCCATCCTCACGCGGATCTGGTTGTCCAATCCGTTGCAGGCGGATTTCAGCAGCGTCCGGTAGTCCGAGCGATGGGGGCAGTAGATCAGGAAGGTATCAGCGTCCCGCCGGCAGACGATGCCGCCCTCGGGGGCGACGTGCTCGCGGATCTCCTGGCCGATGCGGCGCAGTATGTCGTCCCCGTAGACCTTGCCATATCGCTCGTTGATCATGTGAAAATGATTGACATTGACGATGATGGCATCCATCTCGAGGTTGGCATGGTACACGTCAAACTGAGCCGCGTAATTGAAGAAATATTCCTTGTTATAGAGGCCCGTGAGCTGGTCCCGCTCCGTGGAGCGAATGATGTCCAGGTTTTCCGACAGCGCAAAGGCATGGCGGACGTGGGCGCGGATGACCTCGCAGGAGGTGCAGGGCTTGAGGACAAAATCCAGCGCGCCGTGGTTCAGCGCATAGGCCTCGTCATCCCGATCCGCGCTCATGGCGACGACGGGGACATGCTTCAGCAGCGGGTCCCCCTCGGCCCGCTTCAATATCTCTACCGCGCCCGGGTCCTGCTTCGACATGCACAGGAAGACAAGGCCGGGAGCCGCCATGGCCTCACCGACCCGTTGAATGGCATCTGCGCATCTTTCAACCGCGGTCACATCATACCGGTATTCCAGCGCTGCCTGTAAAAAGCTCCGGTTCGCGGCATCGCTCTCCACTATAATGATCCGCCTTCTGTCCGATGTGTTCATCATAGTCAACCTTTCGACGTCATGGGCCGCTATTCTGCCGTTTTTTATATGATTTCAATGTAATTATGTCTTCGATAAACAGGGATTTGTGGGGAAGGCTTTGGGAAAACGGCTCAGCGCGACAAATTCCAATTTGCCGCGTCACCTGTTCAATTTCCCGACTTCAGCCGGTTCTTATCCGTGTACATATTGTGGTCTGCGCGTTCGAAAACCGTGGCCACGCAGCCGTCATCCTCAAATTCCGCCATGCCGCAGGCGATGACGATGCCGCCGGATCGCAAGGCTTCATCGTTGTGCGTCCGCATCTCCTCGATCCGGTTTTCGATGGCGGCATAGTCCTTTCCCTGGGCGATCACCGCGAACTCGTCGCCGCCGACGCGGAAGACGGGACTGTGTTTGAAGGTATCGCAGATCGTCCTGCAGGCGTCGCGGAGGTACTGGTCCCCCGCCTGGTGGCCGACGGTATCGTTGACCTTCTTCAAATCGTTCACATCCAGGATCACGATGGCGAAGGGGGCAGCCTGATTCTCCGCGATCTGATGGTCCATCCGCGCCTCCGCCTCCAGATAGGCATGCCGGTTTTTGACGCCGGTCAGCGCGTCGATATTGGCCTGAGACTCCGCCAGGGCGAGGCGCTTTTCCATTTCCTTCTCCTGGCGGACCTGGGCGTCGATGTCGTTGAGGCCGACGATCAGCCGGGGTCCCTCCTTCTCCTCCACCATGGCGGCCTTCATCTGGACGTAGATCGGCCTGCCCTCCATCATGAGGCGGAAGCCAAAGGAGAAGATGCCGTTCCGCTGGACCTCGGAAAGCACGTTTTCCAGGGTGACGACGGTGAGAAAGCGCCGCCGATCCCCCGAATAAACGGATTGACGCGCCAGCTCCCGGACGGTCGTGAAATAGTCGTCCCCCGCCTTTGGCATTGAAAAGCTCGACTTATAATCGTCGGTGGCGCTGAATTCGCGGTAGCTGCCGGTCTCCGGCTCCAGAACGTAGACGACGACAAAGTTGCCCGTGATAGCGTGGAGGCGGGCATAGACGATGCGCTCCTCCTGCATCCGCTCCTCGGCGCGGCGCTTTCGAACGAGCTCGTCGATGTCCGACACGGCGACGACGATAAAGCGATCGTCATCCTCCATCCGGGTGACCTTCATCTGCACGTAGAATGTCCTCTCGCCCTTTATCCTGCGATAAGTCAGTTCAAACGTCCTGGAGCGCTCCAGCGCCTTCGTGAGGAATTGACGGTTCATGGCGCCCACGAACGCGGCCTGATCCTCCGGATGCACGTAGAGTTTGGCTTCCCGGGCGCAGCTCTCAAAAAAATCATTCGCCCGCCGGCTCTCATTGAGCACGCCGCGCTCATCGTCGGTGTGAAACTCGATGTACTCATCGGTCACCATATTGACGTAGAACAGATCGGTGCAGCCCCGGGCCAGCGCGTGGGCGATGCGGTTATAGATGATGCCGTTGCTCCGGGCCTTCTCGCCAAGCTCCCTGAGCCGCGTGTTTTCCCGGAGCAGCTCGGCATAGGCCCTGTACATATCCTTCATATCCGGCAGAGCGCTGATCTCTGTCCCATCATAGCCGTTGTTTATTCGCACTCTGCTCAGCCTCCCAATGCGTTCATCAAAATTAATCGTATTCATACCTGTATTTTACGCATGAATCACTTTAATATTCAAGTGCATGTTCCAGAATGTCACACCTATTTGAGTTAATTTTTCCTTGCATTTGTCGCCTGGCAGGGATAATATATATTATGTATGCAGGTTGCGGTCGTTCTGGGAAAATTGGAATTTGTCGAGGTGAGCGGAAGTCCACCTCATCCGCCCTCACGGGCACCTTCCCCTCAAGGGGAAGGCAGGGGCTGGGCTACCGGGTAACCAAAAGCCTTCCCCT
>CACZXF010000019.1 GCA_902785105.1 uncultured Eubacteriales bacterium
CGGCGGCACTTCATGGCGTCTCTTCTTTTGATGCAATCGTTGCTGCTTTTCGGGGTGAGGCTGATGGGGCATTATTCGGGGTGGACTGAACAGTTACATCTTATTTATAATTCTAAACTTCTTCCAAATGTGGACAAACATGGGAGTGTTTTTTCATCATGGTAAGGCGAAGCCGACTGAGAATCCCAAAGGGATTCTCACCTTCTGGTAGAAAAGGCACCGCAGGATTGTTTATATTTAAGAGGAAGTTTAGTATTCTGTCATTCCCTGATATCGAAGATTGTCTCCTTCCTGTCTGGGTGAAACACTCATCGTGTCGTTCTATGCGCCTTTGGCGCAGCGTACAGTTCGTTCAATCTGCGGCATATGCTCTTATGAGGATTCATTCTTCGGCGAAATCGGGGCGACAAGGCCAACGACGGACAGACATTCACAAACGTTGCTACCAAATCGCATCAGGTCGCATCCAGCCGTTGGCGCTCTACCAGTTCGGCAAATAAGGCTCCCTTCTCGATCAGTTGGTCATAGTTCCCGTCCTCGATAATTCTGCCGCCGTCCAGCACCAGAATGCGATCACAGTGACGAATGGTGGAGAGGCGATACTCGCCATATGCGTGGTATCATCGGATATAATCACATCTTCTTTCCATCCGATTCGCTGTATTCAACTGTGATTCTACCCAAGTGATAATTAAAAATGTTGCATGTGACAAGTCCCCTTCCCGAATCCTCAAGTTCCTGCGGATCTCCTTCGGAATGATCACCCGCCCAAGCTCATTAATTCTCACTGTCCCAGTCGCTCGCATAACAAAAGGCATCCGATACGTTCAAACTGCTGCATGATGTGTACACAGTTTGCGCGAAAGGGGGCGTTTATCGCGTGAATGAGACATCTATTCAACTTTTTCTGTATTCAAACCGAGACGGCGCGTCGCTTACGAATCGAAGAAGTGCTGTCCGTCCTCGGTGACGAGACGCTCTGTTTTCGGGTATTCAAAGATTTCTGGTTTATCGGCGTTTGCAGCAAGGTAATCCGCGAACTTTGAAGCATACCATTTGGCCATGCCGAGATTGTGCATGAGGTAATGGCCGCAGTTCTTGGGCGAAGCGCCGGGGACGCTCTGGGAATCCTCTACAGAGCGGAATGCCCTCAGTATCAGGTCGAAGATTTCACACGGAGGGCGATTGCCTTTTAGAATGAGATAGAAGCCCGTCAGGCATCCCATGGGACCCCAGTAGATGATCTCATCCTTCCAGTCGGGATCGTTGCGCAGGTAGGTCGCTATGATGTGCTCCAGGGAGTGCATCGCGGCGACGTCGATAGCAGGCTCCTTGTTGGGCCTCGTGAGCCTGATGTCATAGGTTGTCAGCGTGCCGTTTTCGACGGTATCCACCCGGCTGGTAAATATGCCCGGGACAATGTAAGTATGATCAACGGAAAAGCTTGGTATCAGATCCATTTGTTGTTCTCCTTTCGCGTCTTTGACTGTTTACGATTATATCATATTTGATCACAGTTGTCTATACGATATGTCTGGGAGCCTACACAGGTGTTTGTGAAAGTTTTTTCTCAGTAAGTTGGCTTATTGTTAATTATACTATAGTCGAAAGTGGAATAATGTGATATAATATTTTCATAAAGTCAGTTAACTTCATATTATCACAACAGGGGGTGGGAGCCAATGAAGGTGGTACTGCAAAACCTGACCAAGAAATTCCCCGGCCGCGACAGGAAGAGTGGCGAGGTGGTTGCCGTCAACGATTTCTGCTTTGAGATCCCGGATGGCAAGCTGATCGGGCTGCTGGGGCCGTCGGGCTGTGGCAAGTCCACGGCGCTGAACCTGATCTCCGGGCTTTTGAAGCCCACCAGTGGGCGCATATTCTTCGGGGACGACGATGTGACGGATCTGCCCCCGGAGCTGCGCGGGGTGGGGCTGGTGTTCCAAAACTACGCGCTTTATCCCCATCTGACGGTGCGGGAGAACATCCGCTTTCCATTGGAAAACCTGAAGGGCGCGGACCGTCCCTCGAAGGAGGAGATGGAGCGGCGCGTTCAGGAGGCGGCAAAGCTGGTGCAGATCGACAAGCTGCTGGAGCGCAAGCCCGGTGAGATGTCCGGCGGCCAGCAGCAGCGCGTGGCCATAGCACGGGCCGTGGTGAAGATGCCGCGGGTACTGCTGCTGGACGAGCCCCTCTCCAACCTGGACGCCCGGCTGAGGCTCCAAACCCGGGAGGAGATACGGCGCATCCAGCGGGAGACCGGCATCACCACCGTTTTCGTCACCCACGATCAGGAGGAAGCCATGTCCATCTCCGATCTGATCGTGGTGATGAAGGACGGCGTGATCCAGCAGATCGACAGGCCACAGTCCGTCTATGACGACCCGGCCAACCTGTTCGTGGCGAAGTTCCTGGGCACCCCGCCCATCGATGTGTTTGAGGCGGATGTTAAGGGCGGCAGGCTGTACATCGGAGACAGTGCTGTGCTGGACGTTCCCGGCATCGCCGACCGGCCGGTTTGGGCGGGGATACGGCCGGAGGGCTTCGTGTTGGACGAAAACGGGCCGCTGGAATGCGGCTTAGTTGGCGTGGAGGTCATGGGCCGGGATTCCACGGTCATCGCCACCCACCCTGCCTTTGACGGTGTGAACATCCGCTCCATCATCCCCGCCGAGAGCGCCCGGAGCGTCACCGGCAACAGGGTGCGGTTCTCCGTCAAGCCCTTCAAGGCCCACATCTTCGGCAGGGATGACGAATTGCGGCTTCGATTCGAGGTGAAGTGACATGGAGGGCAAGCATAACGATCTGAAGGCCTGGCTGTACCTGCTGCCGGCGATATTGTTCCTGGGCGTGTTCATGGTCTACCCGCTGATCGACGTATTCATCTACTCCTTCGAGGAGGGCTATAATTCTGCCTCCCAGACTTTCTTCGGCGTGGGCCTGTACAACTACTCCTATGTGCTGCACGATCCCTACTTCCTCCAGGCGCTCAAAAACACCTTTATACTGGTCATCATCACGGTGCCGGTATCGACAGCGCTGGCACTGCTGATCTCGGTGGGGCTGAACTCTATCAAGGCATTGAAGAACCTGTTCCAGACGGTCTACTTCCTGCCCTACGTCACCAACACGCTGGCCGTCGGCCTGGTGTTCATGATACTGTTCAAGCCCACGGCCTATTCCGACGGACTTGTGAACCAGCTCATCAAGGCCTTCGGCGGCACGGCGGTGGACTTCATCGAGGGGCCCTACTGGGCGAAGATGTTCGTGCTGTGCTTCTACACTGTCTGGGCGGTGATGCCCTTTAAGATACTGATACTGACCAGCGCGCTGGCCTCGGTGAACCCGGATTATTACAACGCGGCGAAGGTGGACGGCACCTCCCCCTTCCGCATCTTCCGGAAGATCACGCTGCCGATGATCTCCCCCATGATCTTCTATCTGGTCATCACCGGCTTCATCGGTGCGTTCAAGGCCTATTCCGACGCGGTGGCGCTGTTCGGCACCAATCTGAACGCGGCGGAGATGAACACCATCGTGGGCTATGTCTATGACATGCTCTACGGTGATTCCGGCGGCTATCCTTCTTTCGCGTCCGCGGCGGCCATCATACTGTTTGCCATCGTGCTGACCATCACCTGCATCAACCTGTCCGTCAGCAAAAAGCACGTACACTATTAAGGAGGCGAGCCCATGAAGCGTTATGATGAAGGGCGCATCGCCGCCCGCAACCGCGCACTGCGCGTGCTGACCTACATCCTGCTGGCGGTGTGGGCCGTGATCGTGCTGTTTCCCTATTATTGGATGATACTGTCCTCCATCAAGTCCTTCGGGGCCTATTCCTCGGAATACGTGCCGAAGTTCTACACCCTCCAGCCGACACTGCAGAACTACCGCGACGCCTTCTCCATGGTACCGCTGGGCAAGTATTTCATCAATTCCATCATCTTCACCGTCGTCACCACAGCGCTGATGCTGGTGGTGATCGTCCCTGCGGCTTTCGCCTTCGCGCGGCTGGAATTCCGGGGCAAGAACGTCGCCTTCGCCCTTTTCCTGTCGCTGATGATGATCCCGAACGAGCTGGTCATCATCACCAACTACGTCACCATCACTAACTGGGGAATGCGCAATACCTTCGCGGGTCTGATCCTGCCCTCGGTGACCAGTGTGTTCTACATTTATCTGCTCCGGGAAAACTTCGCCCAGATCCCCGACGAGCTGTACAACGCCGCGAGGGTGGACGGGACGTCGGATTTCAAGTATCTGATGCGGGTGATGATCCCCATCTGCAAGCCGACCATCATCACCATCATCATACTGAAGGTCATCGAATGCTGGAACAGCTATGTCTGGCCGAGACTGGTGACCACAGACCCCAACTACTTTCTGGTGTCCAACGGCATCCAGGAGATACGCCAAAACGGCTTCGGGCGGGAGAACATTCCCGCCATGATGGCGGCGGTGGTGGTCATCTCCGCGCCGCTGATCGTTCTGTTCCTGATCTTCAGAAACAAGATCATGTCCGGCGTTTCGAGAGGGGGCATCAAGGGATGAGAAAGCACATTGCCCTCATGACTGCGCTGCTGGCCATGTTGTTATGCCTCACCGGCTGCCACGGCTCCCGGGAGCGAGTGGGCTTTGAGACGCCCTCCGAATTGGATACCTCCCGGAAGCTGGAGATCACCTTCTGGGCCAAGAACGACAACAACAACACCCAGAAGCTGATCTACCAGACGGCCATACGGGATTTCGAAGCGCTGTATCCCAGCATCACCGTGAAGCTCCAGGCTTACACAGATTACGGCGCCATCTATAACGACGTCATCACCAATATCGCCACAGACACCACGCCCAACATCTGCATCACCTATCCCGACCACATCGCCACCTACCTGACCGGCACAAACGTAGTCGCCCCGCTGGACAGCCTGTTTGACGATGAGAAGTACGGCTTCGGCGGCAGCGCTTTGCTCTATGACGGCCCCGCCCGTGACGAGGTGGTCCCGGAATTTTTAGAAGAATGCGCCTTCGGCGGACACTACTACGCCGTGCCCTACATGCGCTCCACTGAGGCGTGCTACGTCAACAAAACCTATGTGGAGGCGCTGGGCTACGATCTGCCCGACATATTGACCTGGGACTTCGTGTGGGAGGTCGCCGAAGCCGCCACGGCGAAGAACGCCGACGGAAAGTATGCCGTCAACGGCCAGGAGACCATGATCCCCTTCATCTACAAGTCCACGGACAACATGATGATACAGATGCTGAAACAGCAGGACGGCGGCTATTCCGATGACGCGGGGAACATACCGATCTTCAACGACACCACCCGGGACATCCTCAAAACTATCGCTGCCCATGCGGGAAAGGGCGGCGCGTTCTCCACCTTCAAGAAGGACGGCTATCCCGCCAACTTCCTGAACGCCGGTCAGTGTGTGTTCGCCGTGGACTCCACCGCTGGGGCCACCTGGATGGGCGCACACGCCCCGCTGGTGGACATCGCCAAGGAGCGCATCGTGGAATTTGAGACGGTGGTCAGGCCCGTCCCTCAATACGACCCGGAACACACGCAGATGATCTCCCAGGGCCCGTCCATCTGTGTGTTCAACAAGCAGGATCCCCAGGAGGTGCTGGCGAGCTGGCTGTTTACACAGTATCTGCTGACCAACGAGGTGCAGGTGGCCTACGCTGAGACTGAGGGCTACATCCCTGTGACCACCAAGGCCCAGAACGACGACGGCTATCAGGATTACCTTTCCAGGGCCGGCGAGGACAACGGCGAACACTATTTCGCCAAGATCGACGCGGCGAAGCTGCTGATGGCAAATACCAATAACACCTTCACCACGCCGGTGTTCAATGGCTCCACTTCCCTGCGCGACGCGGCGGGCCAGCTCATTGAGTCCGTGAACACCGCCGTCAAGCGCAAAAAGGCCGTGGACGACACCTTCCTCGATCAGCTGTTCAAGGACACCACGTCCCTCTACCGGCTGGACCAGCTCTCAGGTTCGGCAACCGCCGACGGCCCCGCCGAGTTGGGCCCGCTGCCCGTCGAGTCCGTGGCGCTGCTGGTCACACTGGTCTGCGTATGGCTGCTGCTGGGCGTCTATACCCTCAGCGGATGGCTAAAGGCGCGAAAGAAAGGCCATTGACGGAGATTATGTTAAATAAGCGTGTCTAAATTGATTTATTGTTCATTGGTAGTATAATAGATACAGCCTATTAAAAAGGAGGTACTCCCCATGAAGAAGCTGTTTGTGGTACTGCTGGCGCTGGTTTTAGCGCTGAGCGCGTTCGCGCTGGCGGAGGGCGGCATGAGCTACGCCGACTATGTGGCGGCGGAAATCGACGACGAGATCACCATCGAAGCCTATGTGCAGGCGCACCAGGGCTGGTGGGACAACAACGGCACCGGCAACGTGACCATCTACGCCCAGGACGAGGAGGGCGGCTACTTCCTCTACAATGCCGTCGCGACTCAGGAGGAGGCTGAGAAGCTGGTCCCCGGTACGAAGATCCGCGCCACCGGCTACAAGGCCGAATGGTCCGGCGAGGTGGAAATCGTCGATGCGACCTTTGAGATCATCGACGGCGAGTACATTGCCGAGCCCGTGGACGTCACTGACCTGCTGGGTACCGACGCCCTGATCGAGAAGCAGAACCAGAAGGTGTCCTTCAAGGGCATGACCGTGGAGCCCATCGGCGATGCGGGCGCGGCCTGGCTGTATGGCTGGGATGGCTCCGGCGAAGAGGGCAGCGACCTTTATTTCAACGTCTCCGTAAACGGCCAGACCTACAATTTCACCGTGGAGTCCTACCTCTGCGGTCCCGGCACCGAGGTCTATGAGGCTGTGAAGGCCCTGAACGTGGGCGACACCATTGACCTGGAAGGCTTCCTCTACTGGTACGAAGGCGCGAATCCCCACATCACTGCCATCACCCCCGCGGCATAAAGCGCATGAGATAGCAAAACGCGACGCCATTTCAAAGTGACGTCGCGTTTTTGTTTTCTTGGGATTGGCCTCTCGCCTTTGTCAGCGCGTGATCGTTGCGAGCAACAGGCAAATTATGTGCTTCATTATCTCATTTTCCTCCAAAATACGGGTATGGGCTTATTACCCATGACTTTTCATATCCTGCTACGTGCATTCTCTGATGATCATCCTCACTTTCCCAAAATAAACCGCGCCTGCTCAAGGATCTCCTTCAGGTCCCTGTTTCCATCCTCAAGCACCGTGCGGACGATCTCGTGCGCGATCCAAATGAACAGCTTTCCAAAGCGTTCCATGCTGTCCCGCTCATAAAGGGTGGAAATATAATCGAAGCCCAACTCGAGCCCCTCCTCACCTTCGATGATCTTGATGTCCAATACTGTCTGGGAAGCGTCTCGGTTGTGACGGATCTCAATGGGGGTCATCCGCACATCCCCGATGTAGATGGGATCGCTCAGGGAGTGCTGATAAAGCAGGTAGGCGTTGTCCATATCTCCCGCATACAAGCCCATCTCCACATAGGGAAAGCAACTGTGTTCGATGCCGCCGCGCACCTGTTCCCGCACTCGGTCATAGAGTTCGGCCAGGTCGGCGCAATCCTCAAGCCGTATGGCCACCGGCAAGTCCCGGAACAGCAGACCCACGGTGGACAGCATTTCCTTTTCATCGCGTCCGTTGTAGATCCATGACAGCATCACATGGTTTGACTGGTTATAAACCGCCACAGCCATCAGCGCCGCGCCGATGAAAAATTCATTGTGGCTCACATGAAGCGCGGCTTCCGCGGCATTGAACCGTTCCATGTCCAGCGCCAGCGGGAAGGTCAGCTCGCCCAGTCGGTTTTCGCGCGTTGAATGATCTATTATCGGATGGTTCGTCCAGTCCCCATCCCCGCACAGCGCCTCAAAATAGTGCCGGCTTTCCTGGTAGAGCTCGCTTCTGCGGTCCCGGTCGCGCTTTTCAAGCATCATGTAATAGTAGTCGGGCCGCAGCGCACCGCCGAGATAGGCGGTGGCGACGTCCTCCAGAAAAATACGATAGGAACCGCCGTCGAACATGGTGTGATGCACATCAAAGAACAGGTAGACGTGCTGGTCCGTCTCAAAGACTCTGCATCTGTACAGCAGCTCGCCGTGTATTTTATAGGGCTGCACCAGCTCGTCCTTGATGCGCTGAAATTCATCCTCGCTGCAACGCTCCACTTGAATCGGCTGAAAACGCTCCGGCTCATATCGCTGCATGAGCACGTCGTCCTCGTTGAAGAATACGATGGAAAGCAGCGCTGGATGTGCTTGAATCGCCGTTCCCGCCGCTGCTGCCAGCCTTTCCGCATCCAGGCTGCCACGGTCCGCTTGCAGCATCGTGAACAGGTTGTACATAGTGGATTTAGGCGTGTAGAACTGGATATCCTGCATGAAAATCTGCTCTGTGGTCAGGGGCTGGGGATGGGCCAGCGCTTCGCGGTTGACCTCCTCCAGGGATTTCTGAGAATCCCGGTCATGCTCCGCCCGATACAGCGCCGCGATCCCGCGCGGAGTGCGTCCCCGGAACACAATGCCCGCGTTCAAACCCTCCAAATCACAGGTCATCACCAGCTCGATGGCACGCAGCGAATCACCGCCCAGCTCATAAAAATCATCCCCCGCGCCAACCGGCTCAACGTCAAGCACCTCTTCAAAGCCCCGGCATAGTGCGGCCTCCATTTCACCAGCGGGCGCGGCATATTCCCGGCGCATGGTCTGAACCTTCGGAGCGGGCAGCGCTTTTCGATCCAGCTTGCCGTTGGGCCTCAACGGGACCTCGTCAATGTGGATAAAATGGGAGGGAATCATGTAATAAGGCAAATACTCCCCCATCATGCGTCGCAGCTCTCCCGGGTTGAGTTCAATGTCAGCCGTATAGTATACGCAGACATATCCGCGTCCCTCCGCCTCGGTAAACGCCTTCGCCGCCGCCCATTCGACCCCTGTGAGTCGCTTGAATACGCTTTCGATCTCCGCAGGCTCCACGCGGTTGCCGTTGATCTTTACCATGTCGTTGGCACGTCCGACGATCACGAGATTGCCCTCGGCGTCCCTGCGCGCCAGGTCTCCCATGTGAAATACACCGTCCCTGAAGGCTTCCGCGGTCTCCTCTGGACGGTTGATATAGCCCCGAAAATAGGGCGTTTCAAAGGTGATCTCCCCTGTCTCGCCGTCCGGGACCTCCTGTCCGTCCTCATCCAAGAGCCGAATCTCCAGCGGAAAGGCAGGCTTGCCAACTGGGGCGATGTCATAGGCACGGTTGAGCTTAAAGGTACCGACCAGGAAAAGGCTCTCGCTGGAGGCATAGTAATTGCGGATATCCGGACCCTGAATGTAAAACCCGTTGGCCGGTTCAGAGGCCAGCAACAGCACCTTCAGATATTGCGCAAGGCGGGGAGCCAGCAATCGCGCATAGGAGGGCGAGAGAAACACCATATTGAAGCCGTATTCCTGGAACATCTGTACGAAGGCGTCAGGGTCCTTGGCCGTGGCGTAGGGCATGATGTACATGCGGGCGTGGTCGGCCCACAGCATGGCGATCAGCCCAATCACGGCGGCGACGAAGGTCAGCGGCGAGACGTAGGGACGGAAGATGCCGCTTCTAAACATCACGTTGCCCTCGATTTCCATCGACTGGATGCAGCGCGCCAGGTTGCCGTATTCGTGCAGCACGCCCTTGGGAGTGCCCGTCGTGCCGGAGGTATACACCGCGAAGGCCGCATCATGGGGGGCGGTCGGCTCATAGCCGAAAAGCGGCTCGGTGAACATGATCTCACGCTCAACCTCCATATTCAGCTCGACCTTGCAGCCGCAATCCCGGCGGATAAAGGCAACACGCTCGGGAGCATAATTATCCTCTACGATTACGAAAGCCGCGCCGGCTTTCCACACCCCTACCGCGGCAATAAAGGGCATGATTCCACGGGGAAGATTGATCAACACAAAATCCTCCCGTCCGATGCCCTGTGCCTTGAGCCAGGCGTATACCCGACCGCTGTAATTGTCAAATTCAGCGCAGGTGATACCATTGCGATGCAGGTCGTCATAAAAGAACGGCTGGTCCGGCCCTTCCTTCACGTTTTTCAAAAACCTTTCCAGTATATACTCCACCGCCTGTTTCACCGCCTTTACTTATTTTTTATAATAGTAATTCATGGCATCCAGCGTCTCCTGGCCTTTCCAGTCGTCCCCGGTCACCGACAGCTTTTGGCCGTCCCAATAAACCTCGACCCGCTGAAGGGGCATCGGGCGCATGAAAATATCATGGACGACATATTCGATATAATAGGTGCCCGCCGGGAGAACCGTCTCTTCAACTTGCAAAGAGCGATACATGGTCAGTGGCACGCTGTATTCATAGGCCGTCTCGCTTCTGCGGGATGTGCTGCTGTCAACGGGATACAGGAATCTGTATTCCTGCCCCGCCACCTGAGAGAGCGACCTGACATTGCGGTTGAACAATTCGCTGTCCGAATCATATCCCTCCCAAAGGCCGTACATATTATAGGCGTCTGTTTTGTACATATAGGCGCATCTCAGGTTCCAGATCTGGGAATTCATCTGTATGGGAATGTTGTACAGCAGGTTGTACTCACCATTCACGGGAAAGTTCAATGTCTCGACATGGCACAGCTCGCCGTCGATGGACGGCCACAGCCAGAGCTCATAGGCGCGATAGAAATTTTCATCGCGGGTTTTTTTATCATAGTAGGCCGGCGCCGTTCCCAGGGAGACGACCCTGCCGTTCCGTGGGTTTTTTCGATAAAGCGTGTAGGATACATCGCTCACATTGAGATCATAGCCGGGTTCGAGAGAAAAGGCGGGCGTTCCATCGTCATAGACCCACTTATTTGCCTTCACCCGGTAGGCATCCAGTGTGGACATCTCCGGCAGTCGCGTCAAATGATCATAGACCCAGTCCGGCGCGGTCCATGGAGAGATGGCGTCGAGCATCGAGAGATAATTAGGCTTGGAATAATTCCGCGCATACACATCCAGCTCGTCCTCATCAGAGTCCACCGCATAGCAGAAGGACAGTCCCCGGGCGGCGGCACGACCGGAGCCCCTTACGTTGTAGGGCACTGCGTCCATGAGGGCTTTGATGGCAGTTACCCGTTTTTCAGAGCCCAGGAGCGTATTGTGGATGTTCTGATAGAGGACGCCCGCCAAGTCCCACATATTTTCGTTGCCGTTGCCGTACTGTTCAGTCTTGTAGGCGCTTTTCGCGAACAAAGCCACCAGCTCCGGGGACTTCATATAAACCTCCCGGAAGCCGGCATATGAGCTGTCAAAATAATCGAGCAGTTCTTCGATCTTGCTCAGGTCGATCACCGACCAGGTCATCAACTCCCGTGTGCTCTCGTTATCCTCATTGGCGTATTTGATCTGGGTCATGTCGCAGACCCAGCGGCCCAGCATTTCACCGTCGCAATTCGGCACATCGATCAGCTCCTGCAGCCAGCCGTCCACGGCGGTACCTTTTCCGGCCACCAGCTCTTCGGAAGCGATCATCCAGTTTGCACTGTCCTGAACAGCCGCGGCCGTCTCCAAGTTCGCCATCATGCAGGCGTCGAACACCAACGCCTCGAAATGCGTTCCGCTGTCGCGCAGTGCGTTTCCCAGCTCGTTCAGATACAGGACTTCGCCGTTGTACAGGTCGTCCACGAACAGGCCCGTCTTGCTGCCGCCGCCATGTCCCCACAGAACCAGCGCGTATTTATTCGCGGGGTAGTTTGCCGTGCCCCAGCGGATGAAATCCGTCAGCGTTTCTGGACTGGCCATGCTCGCCAGCGGGAGGGTCTCCTCCAGTGTGAAACCACCCAGGCCGGGCTCTTCCCGGTAGCAGTCATAGCACCAGCGCTGAAGGGCATCCGTGGAGACGTCCATACCCAGATTCCGGGCGTGCCAAGCCGTGCTGCCGCCGGTCTCGATGAGAACATTGACGTGCAGGGGGGCCCTGATGGCGTCGTCGCCCCAGTTTTCCCGCACAAGGCGCTCCACAGCTTCCTCTTCTGAAGCCGTGCTTCTGCAAGAGGCGATCTCCTGTAGATTGCCGGTGGCATAGGCATGTTTGGACTCCAGATCGGAGCCGCACATGTAAAAGAGGACGGTCCATTCCGCCGGATCTTCCTCCGCATGAGTGGGTAAAGGCACCACGCAAAGCAGCAGCATCAGAAGCATACAGGTCCAAAGCCTTTTCACCACCATATTCACCTTCCTTTGGATTCCCTCTCACATTTTTACTCCGATATAAAATTCTATCAATACATTAAGTATACCACAAACCTTATTTTCATACAAGTGATTCACTGACAGTGCCTGAGATGATTTTGTACTGGCGACAATGATTAGTAACAGATTTATTGAGCATCCTTAGCGGTAACTTTTCAATGTATCAGTACAGACCGCAAATCTTTTTGCTGTTGCCACATTCAATTATTTATGTTAATATTATAGAAGATGAATTTCATTTTGGAGGAGCATCCCTGTGTACACCCGAAGAGTTCAATACTATGAAACTGATATGATGGGCATCGCGCACCACGCCAACTATGTCCACTGGATGGAGGAAGCGCGCATCGACTTCATGGATCAGATCGGCTATCCCTACAGGCGGATGGAGGCCGAGGGGGTGATGTCCCCGGTACGGGCTGTATCCATACAATACAAAAAGCCCTGCACCTTCGGGGATGAGATCGCAATTTTCGTCTCCGTCGAAGCCTTCAACGGTGTCGTGATGACCATTCGATATGAGATGACAAACGAGGACTCGCTGATTTGTGAGGCACGTTCTGAGCACGTCTTTGTGAACCGTGAGGGCCGCCTGGTCCGCATGAAGCGGGACATGCCGGAATTCTGCGACATCATTGAAGGGCTGTTGAAAAGCGACGGCCATTGACCCATCTTTACATGGATGATATATATTATTCCGGTAAAATCTTACAAACCCTCTCGCTTATATGCCATGTTTCAGGGTTTACGGTTTTGACTTTCCATGCTATAATAGTTTGGTTTGATCAGATGGAACACTGAAGCCGAGAGGAAAGTGAAAGGAATGTCCGACTATATGCTGCTTTTGAACAGAGCGATTGAAAAAGCATTTGCCCATAGCGAAAGCGACAACAATATCGACGAGCTACTCACCTGCATGGGCGAGGAGCTTGGCTGCAAGCGGATCAGCATATTTGAGGAGAACGACGAGGGCTCCTGTGACAACACCTATGAATGGTGCGCCGCCGGTGTGATCCACGAGCGTATCATGCTGCAGCATGTGGCCATATCGAGGTTTGACTCCTGGCACGACCGGCTGATCAATCGGGAGACCATCATCGTCCATACCCCCGAGGACCTGCGGGAGCACGATCCGGACGTTTATCAGATGTTCATCGAGCAGAACATCCACCGCGCCATGGTCACGCTGCTGGCCTATCACGGCAGGAACTTCGGCTTCTGCATACTGGAGGACCCCAGCGACGCCATCATGGAGGACGCCTCCCTTGTCATGCCCGGCATACGCTACATTCTTTCCTCGATGATCTACAGCCGTAATCTCATCGGCAAGCTGCGCCGGCTGGGCTACATCGACACGCTGACCGGTGTGGGCAACCGGGTGTCGCTCCAGGAGCATCTGGAGCAGCTCAACCCTCAGAATTCCCTCCATGTCATCTCCGTGGACGTCATCGGCTGGGACGACGGCGACGGGAAGCTCCCCTATCTCGAAAAAGAGCAGACGCTGATGCGGGCCGGTGAGGTGCTGACCAATCTGTTCGACAGCGAGCACGTGTTCCGTGTCTCCACCGGTGAGTTCGTCATCATCGAAAGCGGCGCGGAGCAAACTGTCTTTGAGATGGATCTGCGCAGCATCCGCGGGCTGTTCAGGGACCACAATCTGCTGGCCTCAGTGGCCGGGGAATGGCGCGCGCAGCTCACGGAATCCGTGGACGCGCTGATCGCCGCCGTGCATCAGAAGGCGGAGGATGAAAAGCGGGTGATAATGTCCCACCGGGGAAAGGCGGCGAAGGAGGAGACCCGCCGCGTGGAGAGTGAGGACATGGCCGTCATCGACCTTCCCCATGGCGACGCCTTTTTCAGAATCGCGGATCAGCTCCTGTCCGAGACCTTTGAGGAGTCCATGATCTGCGTGGTGACGGACATCAACTATTTCAAGCTCTACAATGACATCTTTGGCAGAAAATCCGGCAATCTGTTTTTAGAGACCATCGCAGGCATCGTCCGCACGGCCTCCGGAAAGTACAACGGCATCGGCGGCTACATGGGCGGCGACAACTTCTGTCTGATACTGCCCAGCCACGGCAGGACACCCCAGGAGGTATTGCCGGTCATCGAGAGCTTTTACAACACGCTGGACTACCCGGAGGGCTTCTCCCCCGCCCTGGGCGTCTATCTGTCCGCCGACCGGCGGGAGAGCGCCATCACGCTGTACGACCGGGCGCTGAGCGCGTTGTCGGAGATCAAGGGAGATTACATCAAGCACATCCACTTCTACAGCTCGGAGCAGCATCGCCATCAGCGGGAGGACAAGCTGCTGCTGATGGAGGTGAAGAACGGTCTGGCCAACGGCGAGTTCATATTCTACATACAGCCCCAGGTATTTGAAAAGACGGGGAAGATCATCGGCGGTGAGGCGCTGGTGCGCTGGCAGCACGGCGGGCACTTGGTGTCCCCCGGACAGTTCATCCCCATCCTCGAAAAGACGGGCTATGTCTACACCGTGGACCGCTATATCTGGGAAGCCGTCGCCCGGTGGCAGCGCAGCCTCATCGACCGGGGCATAAAGCCCGTGCCGATTTCCGTCAATGTATCCCGTGTGGACTTCTACTTCACGGATGTGGCGGACTGCTTCATCGAACTGGTTGAAAAATACGGCCTCCGGCCGGAGCTCATCGGCGTGGAGATCACCGAGAGCGCGTTTACGGACAACCACGAGACCATCCTCGAATCCATCGAAAAGCTCCACGAGGCCGGCTTCCACATCCTGATGGACGATTTCGGCAGCGGTTCCAGTTCCCTGAGCATGCTGCACACCATGAACCTGGACGTGTTAAAGACGGACGTTCAGTTCATGTCCAAGGACGTGGAGAACAAGCGGGCGGTCAGCATCGTGGAATCCATCATCTCCATGGCCCACATGATCGGCATGAGCGTGGTCACTGAGGGCGTGGAGACGGAGGCGCAGAAGGACAACCTCATCTCCATGGGCGAGAACTTCGCCCAGGGCTACTATTTCTACAAGCCCATGCCGGTGGAGCGCTTCGAAGCGCTGATCCGCGACCCCGCCAACGTCACCGACGGCTATAAAAAGAAAAATGACAACATCACCGGGCAGCTCCGTTTCCGGGAGATGATCCGGAAGGGACTCGTCTCCGAAAGCTTGTTGGACAACATCATCCGCGCCGCAGCCATATTCCGGGAGGAGGGCGACGAGGTCTCCATCGTACAGTTTAACGATCAGTGCGCTGAGATCCTGGGCGTGAAGTCCAACGACAACACGGAGGACTTCTTCATGGACCGCCTGGATGAACCCTCGCGTCAAGGCTTCCGGGAGCTGATGCACCGGGCGAACACCCATACGCTGAGCGGCAGCGAGGGCACGGTCAATTACCAGCGGGAGGACGGCGCCTCCGTCGCCCTCAATATGCGCGTATTCCTTCTATATACGCTGGATGATCATCGCTTATATCTCTCAATGATCGGATAGGCCTGAGTTTTATATATGACAGAGCAGGGACGGCAATAATTCGCCGCCCCTGCTCTTTGTTTATGGGCTGATACTATTTTCTGTGTGACATTCGCTTCACTGTATACACGCCCAGCGCGATGGAGAACACCATAGCCACTGCCGCGATCAACGGCTGGCCGCCGGGGGCCTTGGGCTGGATATCCGCCGTGGACAGCAGGCAGGCGCCGAAGAAGAGTACACAGGCGAACAGAGCCAGCACGAAATCCAGCACGGTCTTCGAGAGGCTGTTCAGGATCTCCTCGTAGCCGGTCAGCTCCAGATTCAGCTTCAGGCGGCCCTTGACCGTGTTGTTCAACAGGTCATAGAGCATCCCGGGCATCTTGGAGGCCTTCTTGCCCAGCTCCAGCATATCCTTGCCCGCGCCGAGCAGCTCCTGCTCCACGTCGAAGCTCTTCTTCATGCGCTCCAGCATCTTGTCGGAGATGATCTGGAACAGGTTCAGCTCCGGGCAGAGCTGCTCCATGACGCCTTCAATGGTGGCGATGGAGCGCACCAGCATGGTATACTTGCCGGGCAGGGAGATGTGGTGCTTGGAGGCCAGGTCAGTGATCTCCGCCAGCAGCGCGCCCAGATCCAGCTCGTCCAGGTTCGTGACGTTCATGTACTTCTCGAACATGGAGTCCGCGTCCACCAGCAGCTTGTTGCGGTCCGTCTGGGGGGACGCCGCGCCCATGGACATGATGGCATTGACCAGCGCGTCCATGTCCCGCTCCACCAGGGAGAGGATCAGATTTTGCAGGATGTTGACATCCTGATCGGTGATGCGGCCGATCATGCCGAAGTCGATCCAGGTGGGCACGCCGTGGGCGACCATGATGTTGCCCTGATGGGGATCGGCGTGGAAGGTGCCCACGTCCAGCACCTGATGGAAGTAGTTGTCCAGTATGGCCGTGCCGATGTCCGACGGGTCGTAGCCCTCCTCGATGAGCCGGTCGCGCTTGGAAACGGAATAGCCGTCCACGTAGGTCATGGTGAAGATGCGCTCCGTGGTCAGCTCGTCGATGACCGTGGGGCAGGTGCACTTCTCCTCGTCCGTGATGCAGTTCTCCTTGAAGAAGCGGGTGTTTTCCGCCTCCACGCGGAAATCCAGCTCCTCCTCGGTGACCTTTTCCAGCTCCTCGATGACGGACATCAGGTCGATCATCTGCTCCTCGTCCTCGTTGGCCTCGTTGACGACATTGATGATGGAGGCCAGCTTTTTGAGCAGCACGAAGTCCTTGCGCATCATGTCCGCGATCAGCGGGCGCTGGACCTTGGTGACCACGCGGGTGCCGTCCAGCAGCACGCCGTAGTGGGCCTGGCCGATGGAGGCGGAGCCCAGGGGCTTGTCGCGGAACTCGCTGTAGATCTCGTCGATCTTCTTACCAGTCTCCTGCTCGATGACGGCGCGGGCGATCTCCGGGTCCAGCATCTTGACGTTCTGACGCAGCTTTTCAAGTTCCTTGCAGTAGCTCTCCGGCAGCATGTCCACGCGGCTGGACATGATCTGGCCGATCTTTACATAGGTGGGACCCAGGTCCTCAAGCGTCGTGCGCATCTCCTCGGGAGTGAAGCCGTTGGCGTAGAAATTGTGGGCGGTGAACACGCCAAGGATCTCTGCACCGCGGGTCTTTTCCCACCGCTTCATCTGCTTGATCTCGTCAGAGAGCATGTTCTTCAGCTTTTCGCTGAGCTCCGCGGTGGTGTGCTGGAGGGATTCCTTGCGGCGCTCCAGCTCCTCCTGACGCTCCTCCTTGGTCATGCGCACAAGCTTTCGCTCATGCTTCTTTTCCTCATGGGCAACCTGACGGGCCTGCTTTTTCTCCTCGGCCTCGGCCTTTTTGGCATCCATGGATTCGCGGGCAGCTTTCGTATGCCGCTTCTGGCTGGCCTCGATCTGCTGCATGGTCGCCTTGACGGCATTGCCGGCCTTGCTGAATAGCGTCTCAGGCTTTTTCTCCGCCTCTACCGGTTCCGCCTCTACAGTGCGCGTCTCGGCGTCTTCGGCAGGCGCTTCAGCTTCGGCCGTTTCCGCCTCTTCGACCGGCTCAGGCTCGGCTGCCGGCTCCGGCTCCGCGGCGGATTCTTCCTCAATAACCGTCTCTTCCACGGCGGGTTCTATCACATCGGAAGGGTCCTCAAAGACGGTGGGCTCCTCCACATCAATGGGCTCCTGAAGCATATCCTTCTCGTTATTGTTTTCCATCGTCCAACCCTCCTTATTCGCCCTTGATCGGCCAGATGAAGACCAGGCGCAAGATGCTGACCACAGAGGAGAACAGCAGCATGCCGCCGATCACGTCAAACAGCTTGGTGGGCTCGTTCCACCAGGGATTGACCAAAACGATCAAGCCGAACAATATCAAAAGACCCGACAGCACGATCATGCTCTGCCATCCCTTGCGCTGGGAGCGCTTGATGTAGAGCATGGTGTTGAATTCGCTGAAGATGCCGTCCGCGATCAGCAGAAGGCCGAATATCCAGCCGATGCCGCGCACCATGTTGGTGTCCACCAGCACCGCGATACCCAGCAGCGCAATGATCAGCGCGCCGGTGAGATAGATGTAATTCATCAGCACCCGCTTGCTGGAGATGAAGTCCAGCACCATCACGGCGGCAAAGATCACCAGTCCATAGCCCAGCACCTGGACCAGCGAGTCGACGTACTGCGGTGGGCAAATGATCATCAGCACGCCCACCGCCATCCAGATGATGGACGTCATGATCGACGATCGCTTCAATTTGCCCAGTTCCTGAAAGAGCATCGTTCATTCCTCCTGTACATTGTATTCCGCTTTGATCAAAATGGGGTTTCCAGATGTGCCCACCATGTCCTCAATTATAAGTGTAACCTTCTTTACTGATCTTGTCAATAGTTAAATTGACTGTCCTTCCCCTTCTTTTCCCATAATATCGATATATTGTCGCGTGTACAGTTCAAAATAATAGCCCCGCTTTTTCATGAGTTCCTCATGGGTGCCGCGCTCCACGATCCTGCCGTCCACCACCGCGAGGATCACATCCGCATGGGTGATGGTGGACAGGCGATGGGCGATGACGAAGCTGGTGCGGCCGCGAATGACCGTTTCAATGGCGGCCTGTATGGCCTTTTCGGTCATGGTGTCGATGGAGGATGTGGCCTCGTCCAGCACCAGTATCCGGGGGTCTGCCAGCAGCGCCCGGGCGAAGGACAGCAATTGTTTTTCGCCCACGGACAGCCTGCCGCCGCCCTCCCCCACGTCCGCGTCCAGCCCGCCGATCTTCTCTACCACCTGGCGGGCGGAGACAAGCTCCAGCGCGGCCATGATCTCCTCGTCGGTGGCGTCGGGCTTGCCGTAACACAGATTTTCCCGCACGGAGCCGGAGAACAGGTGCGGCGTCTGAAGCACATAGCCGATGTTAGAGTGGAGCCAGAGCTGACTGCGCTCCCGGGCGTCCCGACCGTCGATGAGCACCACGCCCTCCGTGGGCTCGAAGAAGCGGCAGACCAGATTCACCAGCGTGGATTTGCCCGCGCCGGTCTCACCGACGATGGCCACGTTGGTGCCCCTCGGCACCTTCAAATTGAAGTGCTCCAGCACCAGTTCCTCGCCGTCGGGATAGTGGAAGGAGACATCCCTGAATTCCACGTCGCCGTAGAGGGGTTCCCAGTTTTCCCGCTTGGGGTGGAAGGTGTCGCCGTACTTCGCGATCACCTCGGGAGAATCCGACACATCCGATTCCGTCTCCAGCAGCCTGGTCAGCCGCTCGATGTTCACCTGTATGGCGATGAGGTTGGAGATGGTGTTGACGATGGTCTGTATGGGGTCCATCATCGAGAGGGCGTAGGACATGAACACCGACAGCGTGCCGATCTTCACCGCCGCGTTCTGGGTCAGCCGCCCGCCCTTCCACAGCACCAGGGCCAGCGCCACAGAGGACATCAGCGTCACCGTGGAGGTGAACAATGCGCTGAAATGTGTGGCACGTATGCCGGTCCTGCGCATGTTCTCTGTCTCCGCGCGGAAGTCGCCGCCGATGCAGGACTCGACTGCCAGCGTCTTGATGGCCCGCACACCGGTGATGCCCTCGTTAAAACTGCCGGTGATGCGGGAATTGATCTCTCGGATCTGCCGGTTCAGCGTCACCAGTCTGCCCTCGAACCAGGCCACCAGTGCCGCCGACACGGGGATCAGCGGCAGCAGCCACACCGCCAGCCGGGGACTTGAAAGGAACATCATCAGCACGATGAACAGCAGATAGGAGAGGTTCCATACCATGTCCATCATCCGCCAGGCAACCAGCTCGCCGATCTTGCCGGTGTCGCTGATGACCCGGGCGTGGATGTAGCCCACGGAATTCTGGTTGAAGTAGGAGAAGGACAGGGTTTGCAGGTGGTTGAAGGCGGCATTGCGCAGGTCCCGGTCCACCGTCATCTCGATCTTTCCGCAATAGGCTGTGCTAAAATAGTTCAGAAACACCTGCACGATCACGACTCCGATGTACAGCGCGATGAAGCCGCCCATGCCGTCCAGCATCTGGCCGATGACAAAACGGTCCAGCGCATAGCGGTTGAACATGGGATAGATCGCGTCGATCAGCGAGACCAGGCAGCCCACGGCGATCATCGCGGCAATGCCCTTCATATAGGGCCTGATGTAGGGCAGCAGCTTCGGTACGCCGAACCACGGGAGGGTTTTGTTATCCTTTTCACTCATGCCATCGCCTCCCCGTCGATGTGAAGCCCCTGTGTTTGCAGCTCATACACCCGCCGATAGATGCCGTCCTGCTTTATCAGCTCGTCGTGAGGGCCCTCCTGGACCACTCTGCCCTGATCCAGCACGATGACCCGGTCAGCACCCATCAGCGTGGTGACGCGGTGGGCGATCAATATGACGGTGGCCCTGCCGGTGTGCTCGATCAGCGCCCGTCGGATCTTTTCGTCTGTCTGAGCGTCAACGGCGGACAGGGAATCGTCGAACACCATGATGGGTGTCTTGCGTATCAGCATTTGGGCGATGGCAGCCCGCTGCTTCTGCCCGCCGGAGAGGGTCACACCGCGCTCGCCCACGAAGGTGTCGTAGCCGTTGGCGAAGCGCTCCACCGCCTCGTCCAGTTGGGAGATGCGGGCCGCGTTGCGCACATCCTCCTGGGTCGCATCCGGGCGAGCCAGCTTTATATTGTCCTCCAGCGTGCGTGAAAACAGGAAGGGCTCCTGCAATACCAGGCCGACATTCTCTCTGAGCTGCTTCGCCTCCATTTTTGCGATGTCCACGCCGCCGATGGTGATGCGTCCGTTCTCCGGGGCCAGCGCGTACAACCGGTCCAGCAGTTGAACCAGCGTGGACTTGCCCGAGCCCGTGCCACCCAGTATGCCTATGGTTTCGCCCTTATGGATGGTGAAGCTCACGTCATCCAGCACCTGCCGTCCCCCGTTGGCATACCGGAAGGAGACGTGCTCGAAGCGGATGTCGCCGTCGATGGGCGCGGTCAGCGCGTCGGGGACGTCCTGCTCCCTTTGAGCATTCATGATCATCTTTATGCGGTCGATGGAGATGCCCGCCTTACTCATGTCAGAAATCACGCGGCCCAACTCGCGGACCGGCCAGGTCAGCATGGCGTTGTAGCTGACGAAAGCCACATAGCTGCCCGCCGAAAGCTGGCCCCGCACGCAGAACGTCGCACCCAGTGCCACCACGGTCAGGATTTGCAGCTCGGACACCAAATCGCTGGTACACCAGAACAGCGTGAGTATGTTCATCAGGCGCACCCACATATTGGTATAAAGCTGATTCTGGGTCTCAAAGCGTCTGCGCTCGTGCTTCTCCCGTCCAAAGGCGCGGACCACCCGCACGCCGGTGAGGTTTTCCTGGGCGATGGCAGAGAGCTTGCCCTCCTGGGTATCCACCTCGCTAAAAGCCTTGCCGATGCGGCGGTGGAACAGTACGGAGTAGCCGACGATGACGGGAATAAAAACGAAAGCCGCCAGCGTCAGTCCGCCATGGATCATGCGCATGTAGTAAAGCGCCATCGCCAGCATCACTGAAATTCGAAGCAGGCTGGTCAGCCGTTCGGCCACGAAGGACTTGACCGTCTCCACATCCGATGTGCAGCGCTGGATGATGTCGCCTGTACTCTGATCGCCGTACCAGGCGCAGGGAAGGTGCAGTATCTGCTCAAACAGCGCGTCCCGCATGGTCCGCACGAGGGTCTCCGCGCCCATGGCGTTGAAGAGCCGGAACAGATATCGCGCCAACGCGCCGCAGAGCGCCACGGCCACTACGATAGCCGCCACGGCGTCCAGATGTGCGGTGACGAAATCCGCGCCGCCCAAGCGCTCCAAAATCCTGCCTGTCAGTGAGCCGGAGGCACTGGGTGTCTGCCCCACCAGCGCGTCCACCGTGTAGCCGATGAGTTTGGGATTCACAAAGTCGATCACCGCAACGGCAAAGGTCATGATCGCGCTCAGCGCGAAATAGCGCTTACTCCCCTTTAGAAATGCCGCCAGCATACTCGAACGTGTCGTATACCGTCCCGCGGCGTTTTGCTTCTCCATATTTTACTCCCAATTATATTGCTTTTCTGATTTTACACGACGCGCCTCGGGTTTGCAACATAGTTTAGATGAATTTGCGTCTTGCAGGTTATAAAAACAGATGATATAATCTGAAAGGACAGACTGTACTCGGGAGTGTTGACAATGACAAAGGTCGATTTGATCACGGGTTTCCTCGGCGCGGGAAAGACCACCTTTATCCATCGGTATCTTTATCATATTAGCGATCAGAAGGTGCTGATCATTGAAAACGAGTTCGGAAGCATCGGTGTGGACGCCCGGCTGCTGCGCAACGAGGGTTGCCCCATCGAGGACCTGTCCGGGGTCTGCATGTGCTGCCGGGGAAGGGATCAGTTCATCCATATGCTGATCGACGCGGCGGCGCATGGGTTTGACCGGGTTCTTGTGGAACCGTCGGGCATCTACGATGTGGACGAATTCTTCAGCGTCATGAATGAAGCGGCGGTGCGCAACTGCTGTGAGATTGGAAGCATACTGGCCATTGTGGATGCCCACCTGCCGCAATCAATCTCCGACGACTCCGCCTATCTCATGGTCACGCAGCTTTTGGCGTCCGGAGCGGTCATACTGAGCAGGACACAGGATGTATCTTCCGAAGAGATAAAGCAAACCATCGACTGGCTCAATGATCTGATTCGCCTGAATGGCGGCACGCGCGTTCTCTCGGAGGAGGTCTGTGTGAAGCCCTGGACTGAGCTGACAGATGAGGATTTCATTTTCTTTATGCAAAGCGGCTATCATCATGACGCGCACAAAAGAAGGGCTTTCAATCATGAAGGCAGCTATGGCTCCTTCATGACTGCCGGCTATTGTGTGGATGAGGCGGATTTGAAAGTGCGGCTTTCAAGCCTGTTTGAAAACAAGGAATATGGCGATGTCATTCGCACAAAGGGATTTATTCGGGATTTGGAGAAGAACTTCTATGAAGTCAATTGCACCGCGCGGGACGTTGACATAAAGGCCGTGACGGACATCCGGCGGGGCATACTTGTCATCATCGGACAAAATCTGAATGAAGCGGCGCTCAATGACCTTTTCCTGCCCGCCGTCAGCCTAAAAAGATGAATTTGGGAGGTTAAAGCCTCATGCGCATTACATGCCCGCCAAACACCCGCCTTCAGGACTATTTGCTCTCACAGGAAATCCATATTCTGACCGCCTGCGGCGGGCGGGGCAACTGCGGCAAGTGCCGGGTCATCGCGCCGGGAGCGGCCGTCAATACCATGGACAGGATATGGTTTACCGAGGAACAGTTGAAGGCAGGATACCGCCTCGGCTGTCAGGTCTACGCGAAGACTGAGGCGCTGGAGGTTGAACTGATCGGAGAGAGGACACTATAATGGTGGATTGGACGATGAAGGGGCTGTCCTGGGATGATCCCCTCCGCATACGCTCCGCCGCGGAGCTCACGGCCTGGGTCCGGGAGATCGGCTTCCTCCCCTTCTTCGCCAATGAGGTCACGGGCTTTTCCGCGGAGGAGCACACCGGCGCTCACGTCTGGTGGACGGGTGACAGGGCGACGGACCCGTGGGAATGGCGGGAGGAGATCGCTGGAGCCCATGCGGTCGCCTACGGGAAATTCTTTGATGGCCGCGCCGGGTTCATTGCCCCCGAATGGCTTCCCCGCTTCGCCAACGCCCGCCGGGAGGGCTGGGACTTTGATGGCAGATGGCAGGACGGAAGGGCCAGCCAGCGGGAAAAGGCCATCATGGAGTTCTTTGTGGACCCGGAATCGGAGGATGAGCCCCAGTTCACCAACGCGGCACTGCTGAGCACAGCGCTGAAGCAGTCCGCCGGCTTCGGCAAGGGCGGCGCAAAGAATTTCCCCGGCATCATGACGGGCCTTCAGATGCAGCTCTATCTGGTCATCGGCGGCTTTCGGAGGCGTCAGACGAAAAAGGGACGGGAATATGGTATGCCGGTCTCCGTCATCATGACGCCCGAGAGCATATGGGGCTATTCGCTGATGAGCAGCGCGTATGACGAGGAGCCTGCTGAAAGCTGGATGCGGATTTATGAACACACAAGGGCGCTGTTTCCGGATTCTGATAATAATTCCATTATCAAGCTCATCGGAAAGACGCCGAATTAATACGTGGGGACGCCCTGAACGGCGTCCCCACGGTGGTTTTTCTGCTTTTATACTTCAAATTCAAACAGCGTCACCTGGCTGGTCTCGGGGATGTTGTTGAGGCACCCGGCGAGCTTGAGCTGTTCGACGACGGCCTTGGAGACCTTGCGGCGGATCATCTCGTCCTGGGAGATGAAGGGACCGGCAGCGCGGGCGGCGACCAGGGCCTCGGCGGCGGAGAGGCCGACGCCGGGGAGGGAATTGATGGGCGGTAGGATGCGACCATCCAGTATCTTGAAGTCCGCGGCCTCTGAGCGGTAGATGTCGATGGGGAGCATGTGGACGCCGCGGAGGTTCATTTCGATGAGGATCTCCAGTATGGTCACCTCGTCGTCCTTGGTGGCGGTGCGCTCGGACTTGTCCAGGGCCTTGATGTCGTCGATCATGCCGCGCAGGGCATCCACGTCCTCGGTACACATCCGAGTGGCATCGAAGGACTCCGCGTTGCGGTGGAGGTAACAGCAGTAGTAAGCCTCCGGATAGAACACCTTGAAGTAGGCGATGCGCAGGGCCATGGTGACGTAGGCCACGGCGTGGCCCTTGGGGAACATGTACTTGATTTTCTTGCAGGTGTCGATATACCACTCCGGGCCCGAGGCGGCGCGCATGGCCTCCTCCATCTCGGGCTTTAAGCCCTTGCCCTTGCGGACGAACTCCATGGTCTTGAAGGCCATCGACGCCTCCACGCCGTTGGCGATGAGGGCGTTCATGATGTCGTCGCGGGTGCAGAAGCATTCCTTTAGCGGTATGCCCTGCCGCACCAGGTCCTGGGCGTTGCCCAGCCAGACATCGGTGCCGTGGGACAGGCCGGATATTCGGATAAGCTCTTCCATCGTAGAGGGCTTTGTCTCTTTCAGCATACCTCGGACGAAGGACGTGCCGAACTCAGGTACGCCAAGGGTGCCGGTCTCCGCCACGCCCAACTGCTCCGCCGTCAGGCCCAGTGCCTCCGGAGAGGTGAACAGGGAAATGATCTTCGAGAACACCTCCGGGTCGTGGAGGGGCACCTGCTGAGGCGGTATGCCGGTGATGTCCTGGAGCTTTCTCAGCATGGTCGGGTCATCGTGGCCCAGCACGTCCAGCTTCACCAGCACGTCGTGCATGGAGTTGAAGTCGAAGTGGGTGGTGATGGTCTCCGTGGTCATGTCGTCGGCGGGGTGCTGTATGGGGGTGAACTGGTAGATCTCATACTCCTTCGGCAGCACCACCATGCCCGCGGGATGCTGGCCCGTGGTGCGCTTGACGCCGGTGATGCCCCGCGCCAGCCGCTCCTTCTCCGCGTTGGTCAGGGAGAGGTTGCGCTCCTCCGCGTATTTCAGCACATAGCCGTAGGCCGTCTTTTCCGCGATGGTGCCGATGGTGCCGGCGCGGAAGCAGTATTCCTCGCCGAAAAGCTCCTGGATGTAGCGGTGGGCCCTGGGCTGGTATTCGCCCGAGAAGTTCAGGTCTATGTCGGGAACCTTGTCGCCCTTGAAGCCCAGGAACACCTCGAAGGGGATGTTGAAGCCGTCCTTGTTCATCTGTGCTCCGCAGACTGGGCACTTCTTCGGCGGGAGGTCCAGCCCGGTGGTGTAATTCGGATCGGGATCAAATTCCGTGTGGCGGCACTCCGGGCAGGCGTAGTGGGGCGGCAGGGCGTTGACCTCCGTGATGCCAGAGAGGAACGCCACCAGCGACGAACCGACGGAGCCACGGGAGCCGACGATATACCCATCCGAAAGGGATTTCGCCACCAGCTTCACGGCGATCATGTACAGCGTGGAGAAGCCATAGCCGATGATGGCGCCCAGCTCCTTGTCAATGCGCTTCTGCACGATTTCCGGCAGCGGGTCGCCATAGAGGAAGTGAGCCTTGTCGTTCACCAGCGTTCGAAGCTCGTTCTCAGCCTCCGGCCAGAAGGGCTGGAAGGTCTCCTTGCCTTCGGGATGTGGGATGAAGATTTTGACGTTTCCGATCTGATCGGCGATGTTGTTTGGGTTGGTGATGACGACCTCCCGTGCCTTTTCCTTTCCAAGATAGCTGAATTCCTCCAGCATATCGTCCGTGGTGCGGAAATAGAGTGGGGGCTGGAAGTCGGCGTCGTCGAATCCCTTGGAGGCCAGCAGTATGGCGCGGTAAATACTGTCTGTGGGGTTCATGAAGTGAACATCGCCCGTAGCACAGACCGGCTTGCTCAGCCTTTCGCCAAGCTCCACAATCTTGCGGTTCAAGTCGCGGAGGCCTTCGTCGTCCTTCACCGTTCCTTCCCGCTTCAGGAAAGCGTTATTGCCGATAGGCTGAATTTCAAGGTAGTCATAGAAAGAGGCGATTTTCTCCAAAGTCCGCTCATCCCGCCCGTCCAGCACGGCACGGAAAAGCTCGCCCGCCTCGCAGGCGGAGCCGACGATCAGACCCTCCCGGTACTTCGTGATGAGGCTGCGCGGTATGCGCGGCGTGCGGTGGAAGTAGTTCAGATGGCCCTCGCTGATGAGGCGATAGAGATGAGCCATGCCCTCCTGTGTGGCGGCCAGCAGAATGATGTGATAGGCTGTTTTGCCGGGGTCCGTGGGGAAGCAGGTGTTCAGCTCGTCCAGCGTGGTGATGTGCTTCTCCTGCTGTATCTCCTGCAATACCTTCAATAATAACAGAGAAGTGGCCCGGGCATCATGCACGGCGCGGTGAGCGTTCAATAGAGAAATACCAAGCTGCTTGCACATGTTGCCCAGCTTGTGGCTCTTGTTGTGGGGATACTGATTGCGCACCAGGGCCAGCGTGTCCACGATGGTGAACTCGAAGGGGAAACCCGCTTGCTTAAAGGCGCGGCGGAAAAAGGACATGTCAAAGCTGGCGTTGTGCGCCACCAGCACCGCGCCCTCGCAGAATTTGGCAAATTCTGGCATGACTTCCATCAGCGTGCGCTTGTCCCGGAGCATGGCGGAGGTGATGCCGGTGATCTCGACGACCTTGTCGGGCACGGGTCGGCCGGGGTTGATGAGCTCGGAGAACTCCCCCAGCTCCACGCCGTTCTCGATACGAACCGCGCCGATCTCGATGATCTCATCGGCGTGGGTGTTGAGGCCGGTAGTCTCCACATCCAGCACCACCCAGGCGCAATTCTCGATGGTCTGGCCCCTGGAATCCTCGACGATCCCGGCGTCGTCGTCGATGAGATAGCCCTCACAACCGGGGATAAGCTTGATGTCGTTCTTCTTCGCCGCGCCAAAGGCCTCGGGGAATGCCTGGACCACGCCGTGGTCGGTGATGGCGATGGCCTTATGGCCCCACTTCTTCGCCTGTTTGATGAGGTCGGAGGCGGTGACGCAGGCGTCCATAGTGCTGTAGGTGGTGTGGCAGTGGAGCTCCACCCGCTTCTCATCGCTCTTGTCCTCCCGGACGGGCTTCTCGGCGGGCATGAGATCGTTGACCATCAACACCATCTCGTGCTTGAAGTCGTCATAGCGATAGCTGCCCCGGGCCTTGACCCAGCAGCCGGGCTTGAGCGCCTCCGAAAGCGCCTCGGCCTGTGCCTGTATGCCGCCGGCCGTCTCCCGGCTTCGGGCGCCGCCGAGAAACAGCTTGCAGTTCACCGAGCCGAGGTAGTCCGTCATGGAGAAGGTGACAATCTTCGTGGTGCCGGTCTTGGTGTCCTTCATCTCAAAAGCGGAAACCTCGCCCACCACGGTCAGCTTTCCGATGTCCTCCGTGACGGTGTTCATGGGCACGGGATGATCGTAGATGTTCTTGCCGATGATGGCGTCGGATGGCGCCGACGCCTTTTTGTGGGTCTCCCCGCTCTCCGCCGTCATGCTCTGGGCCAATAATGCCTCGGTCCGGGCGCGGTCCTCGGCGATGCGCTGGAGGCGCTTTTCCTCGTCGCCGGTGATCTCGATGCGGGCAGTGGCGCGGATGCCGAACAGGTCGTAGAGCTTGTCCGCCAATATCCGGTCCACCTTCCGGGCCTTCAGGAACGCCGCGCCCTCCTCAGAGGACACGCAGACCGTCAGCACGCCATCCTTCAGCGCCCAGCCCTTGCCGTTCCAGTCGATAAAGGGCATACAGGCGGGACTCTCATGCTTGACCAGCGATTTCATCACCGGCGAGGCAAGGGTGACATCGCTCAGCACCTGCTCCTGCATGGTCGGATACTCAAGCTGTATCTTTACGCGCACGTCAGGAAAGGCGGAGGACATCAGCCGCTCCACCTTTGCAAATTGGGCGTCGTTCAGCAGACTGTCGCTGGCGAAGCGCACCCGCATCTGGCCCGTCTTCTGGGAGATGGTCACCTTCGACAGCCGAAGCCGCGCCGCCAGCGCCGGGTCCTCCCGGGCGATCATGTCGTTCCAGAGCTGTGACATAGTAACTCCTGTATCTATTTCTCGTTGACGATCTTTCCCGTCATGTGTTCGGGGATCATTTCAAACACCAGCACAGCGGGACCGGAATGCGCGACTTCGTATTCGATGTAGCTTTCATCCGATGTAAATTTATAGCTGAGTTTACGACTGACCTCGATGGCCTTTTCGTGATCCTCCACGATTTGGATATGGCCAAACACGATGACGCTTTTGATGTTCAGCGCCCAGTCGCCCTCTTTGACAAAGCCCCTGTCGTAGCAGCAGAAGGAGGCTTTGCCATCACGGTGGATGGCGTCGATCTTGTGACCGACTTTGCCGCTGTGGAAATAGAGGTGACCGTCCTCTTCATTGTAGAAGTGGTTGATGGGCAGAGCGTAGGGATAGCCGTCATCGCCGTTGACAGCCAGCACGCCCCGCAGCTCGTTTTTCAGGATTGCGATACATTCCTCGTGGGAAATGACCTGCTTTTTCCGGGCAACCTCTCTGAACATGGTCACGCCTCCGTCTGGGTCAGTTTGCGTATTTCTGAGATGAGCAGCGCGGCGAGGTCGCCGGAGACGGGCCTGGGGTCCTGGCCGCGGACGATCAGCACGCCCTTGCCGTCCTTGCCGCCGGCGATGCCGAGGTCGGCTTCTCTCGCCTCACCGGGGCCGTTGACCACGCAGCCCATGACAGCCACCTTCATCGGCACATGGATGTCGGCGCATTCGGCCCGGACACGGCGGGCAATGCCCTCCACGTCGATGCCCGTGCGGCCGCAGGTGGGACAGGAGATGATCTCAAGTCCGTCACGCCGCAGACCGCAGGCCCGGAGGATCGACAGACCGGCGGGGACCTCCTGCACCGGGTCGCCGGACAGGGAGACGCGGATGGTGTCGCCGATGCCGTCCAGCAGCAGCGCGCCGATGCCCACGGCGGACTTCACGATGCCCACGTCCGCCGTGCCGGACTCGGTGACGCCGATGTGCTGGGGATAGTCCGTCAGCTTTGCTGCCAGGCGGCAGGCCTCCACCATCTTGTGGACGTCCGTGGCCTTGAAGGACAGCACGATGTCCTCAAAGCCCACCTTCTCCAGCATCTTCGCGTGGTTCAGGCCGCTCTCCACCATGCCCTGGGGCGTGACGCCGCCGTACTTTTGCAGGATGTCCTTCTCCACGGACCCCGAATTGACGCCGATGCGCACCGGCACATGATGGGCCTTCAGACAGTCGGCCACCTTCCGCACATTGGCCTCCCCGCCGATATTGCCGGGATTGATGCGCACCTTGGCGATGCCGTTTTCCACCGAACGTATGGCCAGCCGGTGGTCGAAATGGATGTCTGCCACCAGTGGAACCGGACTGCCGTCCACCAGCGCCCGCACCGCCTCGGCGCAGGCATTGTCGTAGACGGACACACGGACGATGTCCGCTCCGGCGGCGGCCATGACGCGGATCTGGGCGAGCGTAGCCTCCACGTCCCTCGTGTCGGTGTTGGTCATGGTCTGAACGGTCACAGGCGCGCCGCCGCCGATGGCGACGCTGCCCGCGTATACGCGGCGGGTAGTCATGCTGACAGCTCCTTTGTTATGTATTGTCAACATTATACATCACCCCGAAATCCCATTGCAAGCCCATCAGGGTTATATCCGTTGTGGGCATCAAACGTCACTTCAATGAGGGTGCTTATACTATTCTCAATCTAAAACATATACAGATTCGGAGTGGATTTTTCGTCCTGTCTAAGCTGAACGAAGGGAGGCGTAGCAGCGCTACGTTGACCGGAGTGAAGCAACGACAGGGCGAAAAAGACGCCCGAAGATGTATAGACGATCAGCTTCCAGGGCTTGTTGCTGTCGGTAGTCACGGTCGTTTGACCTTCCTTGGTATGTACGATGTAAACAGCGGCAATTTTGCCGTGGAGGTCGTAGACGTTCACGGTGAGCTCTCCCTCCACCGGGTTAAAGACATGCAGTTCCAGACCATCGGTGTAGTCGTAGTCGGGCCGCTCCTCGCAAGCGCCCATGGGAATGACGCTGTTGGGACGGGCCATCAGCGGGAGGGACAGGTAATCGTGGGTCTCCCTGCGCCAGGTGTCGCCGTTGACGGCTTCACCGGTCAGCAGATTCGTCCAAACGCCCTCGGGCACGTAATAATCCACATGGCCGTCGGTGTGCATAACGGGAGCCACCAGCAGATTATCGCCCAGCATGTACTGTGTGTCACAGGTCTCGCAGGCCACACTGTCAGGGAACTCCAGCATCATGGGCCGCAGCACGGGGATGCCCTTTTCGTGGGCCTCCACAGCCTTCCCGTAGAGATAGGGCATGAGCCGGTTCTTCAGCCGGGTGAATTTCTTCACCACCTCGTTGGCTTCTTCGTCAAACAGCCAGGGCACGCGATAGCTGGAGGAGCCGTGGAGGCGGCTATGGGAGGAGAGCAGGCCGAAGGCCGCCCAGCGCTTGTAGACATCGGCGGTAGCGGTCTGTTCAAAGCCGGCGATATCATGGCTCCAGAAGGCGAACCCCGAATGGGCGATGGACAAGCCGCTTCTCAGGGTCTCCGCCATGGACATGAAGCTCGCACTGCTGTCGCCGTTCCAGTGTACCGGGAACTGCTGGCCGCCAACCGTAGCGCTGCGGGCAAACACCACAGAGTCTCCCCTGCCGCGGTATACCTCGATGCACTCAAACACCATCTTGTTATACAGATAAGTGTAATAGTTGTGCATCCTCAGCGGGTCGCTGCCGTCGAAATATCTAATGCCCTTCACAGGGATGCGCTCGCCGAAATCGGTTTTGAAGGCGTCCACGCCCATCTCCATCAGACGGGTCAGCTTGCCGCAGTACCATTCCCGAGCGGCGGGGTTGGTCACGTCCAATATGGCCATGCCCGGCTGCCACATGTCGGTCTGCCAGACATCGCCGTTTTCCCTGAGGATGAAGTAGCCCTTTTCTACACCTTCGTCGAACATGCTGCTCTCCTGAGCGATGTAGGAATTGATCCAGCAGCAGATGTGGAGGCCCTTGGCCTTGAGCTTCTGAAGCATGCCCTCCGGGTCGGGGAATACCTCCGGGTCCCAGGTCAGGTCGCTCAGGTGGTTATCCTTCATCCAGAAGCAGTCAAAGTGGAACACGCTCAGCGGAATGCCGCGCTGAGCCATGCCGTCGATGAAGGCATTGACAGTCTTTTCATCATAGCTCGTGGTGAAGGAGGTGGACAGCCACAGCCCAAAGCTCCAGGCCGGGGGCAGCGCGGGACGGCCTGTCAGGGCGGTATAGCGCTCGAGTATGCCCTTGGGCGTGCCACCATAGATGATATCATAGGTCAGCTTCTGGCCCTCCAGGCTGAACTGCACCCGCTCCACCTTCTCGGAGGCCACCTCAAAGCTGACATCGGAGGAATCCTCCACCAGCACACCGTAGCCCCGGTTGGTCATGTAGAAGGGCACATTTTTGTAGGCCAGCTCGCTGGCGGTGCCGCCGTCGCCGTTCCAGATGTTCACCACCTGGCCGTTCTTCACATATTCGGTGAAACGCTCGCCCAGGCCGTAGACCCGCTCTCCTACGTCCAGGTTCAGGGAATCGATCATGTAGTGCCTGCCGGTGGGCTTGCAGTAGGCGTAGGCCATGGCGTGATATTCGGATTCGGTCAACAGATGGTCGTCTCCGGTGTAGGTGACCCGCCAGCCCTTGAACGCCTTGCTGATGGTGGCTTTGGCGCGGCCCGACTGGAAGGTATAATCCGTCTCCGTCTCGGTGATGACGGGGATGACAGGTGTCTCGTTGATCTCAAAATGGGGGCCGTGGTCCTGAACGCCCCGCCAGTGCTCCACGGTCACGCGGATGACGTCCGGCATGGGAGCCGTGAAGGTGACGGTCAGCGTCGGATGGTTCATCACCCCGCCCCGACCCTCCGCAGGCACCGTGGGGCAGATGATCCGCAGCATTTTTTCTGTGATGTTCGCGGAAAAGCTCTGTATGGCAAAGTGCAGGTCGTATTCCGGCCGGTTCAGCCAGTAGCCGTTGGTAAATTTCATGGGCGTTCTCCTTTGTTGAAAGAGTTTTGTAGGATTGATATACAGGAATTTATCGAGACCATATTAAATGCCCGGGGCCTTCATACCATCCCATGGGCGGTAAGGACTCCGGGCAATCGCTGCACTGCGAGGGAATCAGCCCTTTACAGCGCCGGCAACCATTCCCTTGATGATCTGGCCGTTGAAGGCGAAGTACATGATGACGATGGGGGCCATGGTGATGAGCATGGCGGCCATCTGCTTGGGATAGTCCGATGCGAACTGGCCTTTGAACTGAGTCAGCGCCAGGGGCACGGTCTGCAGGTTCACGTCGTTCATCAGCACCAGCGCGAAGGAGAATTCATTCCAGCAGCCGAAAATCTGTATGATGGCGATGGTCACCAGGATCGGGCGGCAGAGCGGGAATATGATGGTCCAGAGGGTGCGGGAGAAGCCCGCGCCGTCGATGGAGGCGGCCTCCTCCAGCGCCACGGGGATGCCCTTCACATACCCTTCGCACAGGAATATGCCCATGGGCAGGCCAAAGCTGACGTAGGGGAACAGCAGGGTGTACCACTTATCCAGCAGGTTCACATTCTTGAACACCACATAGATGGGCACCAGCAGGGAGTGGATGGGAATCAGCATGCCCATCAGGAACATGACGTACAGCGGTCGGTTCAGCTTGAAGCGAATGCGGGCCAGTATGTAGCCCACGATGAAGCTGAACATGACGATCAGTATGATCGAAATGCCCGTGGTGCGCAGGCTGTTCCACATGGACTGCCAGAGGTGATAGTCCTTGTTGGAGAGTATCTTGACGTAGTTCACTGTGTCCCACACCTTGGGCAGGCCGATGATATCCGCGTTGAACACGCGCTTTTCCTTGAAGGAGGAATAGAACATCCAGATCAGCGGGAAGATACAGCTCAGGGAGAACACCCACAGCACGATGTTGATGAGCACCGTGCCGATGGCCGTGCCCACCTTGGAGGACTGGCGAACCGCCGTGATTTCAGCTTTCTTCTGCATGTCTCACGCCTCCAATCCGCGGGTCGCCCGCTTGACCAGCGCCTGGGAACCGCCGATGACCGCCAGCGAAAGCACGAATATCGCCACGGAAATCGTAGAGCCATAGCCCAGGTTGGTCTGCTCGAAGGAAACCTTGTAGCCGTACATGGCCATGACCATGGAGGCCGTGCCGGGGCCGCCGCGGGTCATGGTGTAGATGTTGTCGAAGGCCTTCATGTTGCCCGCGATGCACAGCGTCAGGCACACCAGCATGGTGTTTCGGATCAGCGGCAGGGTGATGTGGACGGCGGTCTGGAAACCGTTGGCCCCATCTATCTCCGCCGATTCAAAGATGGATTTGTCGATGCCCGCAATGGCCGAAAACATGATGACCATGTAATAGCCGATGTACTGCCAGATCAGCGGTATGGACACGTACAGCATCACGTGGGCGGAGTCGTTCAGCCAGACCTGGGCCAGGTCGGGACGGCCCAGCACGTTGATGATGAACCAGTTCAGTATGCCGTATTTGTTGTGGTAGATCATGGTCCAGATCATGCCGATGCAGACGGCGGAGATGGTGCTGGGGAAAAAGCCGAAGGTCCTGTGGATGGTCTGGCACTTCGCCATCCGGGAATTGGCAAACAGCACCAGTATGAAGGCGATGCCGATCTGCCCGATGATGCAGACCGCCACCAGGTACAGGTTGTGGCCGAAGGAGGCCCAGAAGGTGGTGTCCGCAAACAGCAGCTTGTAATTGGTGATGCCGTTGAAGGTCTTCACCGGGCCGCTCTTCCATTCAAAGAAGCTGTAAAACAGCGCCGCCACCAGCGGCATGAACACCGTGAAGAGGAACAGCGCCACCGGTATCACCAGATAGAGATAGATGGTTGATTTTTTGGGCCTGATGGAATCAAGCATCCTTATACCTCCCTTTCCTCTGCCGCAAGCTCCGGATTTCCGGTCCCACGGGTCACGCCCCGCGTGGCCCGTGGGACCGGAAGCGGCATTATTTATGGGTTATTCACGATATACAGGAATTTATTTAAGCGACAAAGCCAATTTGTCCTTTTGAACTGAAAAGCACCGCCCGCCAGCATGGGTTGACGGGCGGCGCAGGTCATGTGTTATACAGGTGCTTTAACGGGATCAGCTGTTGTAGATCTCGTCGTACTTGGCCTGGGTGTCGGCGGCCACGGTGGCGGGATCGATCTCGCCGTTCAGCATGGCCTGCATCTCGGTGTTGAGCACGGACCAGATGGCGGAATCCAGATAGGAGTCATAGATCTCGCAGGTGTCGGTGTCAACATAGGACCAGTTGTAGAAATCCTGGGTCTGTTGATCGAACTTGCTCAGGTCCACATCGCCGGCGCTGGTCAGCCCGCCCAAGGCGTAGGTCTCCGCCACGTAGGAGGAGAAGGCGGGGCCGGTCAGCTCATAGCACAGGTCGATGGCGGCAGCCAGCTTGGCGGGATCGTCGGCCAGCTTGGGGTTGATGGCCATGGCGTAGCCCAGGCCGATGTTTTGGCTGTTGGGATACAGCTCGGCGTCCGCGGGCTGGGGCAGCACGGCGATGCCCATGTTGTTGTACTTCTCTTCGTTGCTGTCCTTCAGCACCTGCCAGATGTAGCTCCAGTCCCAGTTGCCGCCGATGAAGGCCGCGGCGTCGCCGGAGATGAAGTACTCGCGGGCGTCCTCGTTGGTTACGGCGTTGAAGTCCGCGTTGAAGATCTTGGTGTCCTTGAACAGACGCTGGGTCTCGGTCAGGCACTTCACGAAGGCTTCGTCAGTGAACTTGGCGCCGGTGTTGGCGATCAGGCTGGCGAACCATTCGGGACCGGTGTAGCGGTTGCCCAGGGTGGACACGAAGTCGGAGTTCAGCTGCCACTGGCCGCCGTTGCCGAAGGCGATGGTGTCGATGTTCTCGGCGGAGAACTTCTCGGCAGCCTCTTTGACCTCAGCCCAGGTGGCGGGGAACTTGTCATAGCCCTTCTCAGCCCACATTGCCTTGTCGTAGATCACGATGGTGCAGGTGCCGCCGGTCAGCGCGGGCAGGCCGTAGATCTTGCCTTCGGGGGTGGTGAAGGGGGTGAAATAGGCCTGATTGTAAGAATCATAATAGGGGGAAGCCTTGATGATGTCGGTCATGTCCATCACCAGGTTCTGGCTGGCCCAGGCGATGGTGTTCATGCCCTGGAGCAGGAACACGTCGGGCAGGTTGTCCGCCGCCGCCAGGGTGGCGACCTGGGTCTTGTACTCGGCGTTGGCCAGCACATTCTCGGTCAGGTTGATGTCGGGATGAGCTTCCTTCCAGGCCGCGATGGTGGTGCGGAAGCCGTCGGAGCCACCGTTGCCTTCGGATTCCTCAGAGGTGGAGAAGTGCATGAGCACCAAGTCGCCCTTGTACTCCAAGTCCGTCGCCGCAACAGGAGTCGCGGCAAACGCCACAGCGCTCATGGCAAGCACAGCCAGAGCCAGAACCAGGCAAATGAGCTTCTTCATAACAGTGTAACCTCCTTAGCTAATTGGCAGAGCCAGTTCTCAACCCATGTAAAACCGGTAATTCATGGATTGTAATATTATTTTATATTTTTTGGTTATTTTTGTCAATACCCAACTTGATTTTTGTGCGTAAAAAACAACCACCCGGTTACATCTCAGGGTCAGCTATAAACGGGGATTTGTGGGGGAGCCCCCACGGGCAATTGCTACCGCGCATAGGCACCGGTCTTTGGGGGCCATAGATCCGAGCCCCCAAAGCCCTACGTTGCGTTTCTTATATTTCCACGTTCGAGGCGACGACTTTTTGCCCCATAGATCCGAGGGCAAAAAGTCTGCGTACAAAGCCCCTTTCGCAGTTTTTAAGGTCGTGCTTTTTGACCTCAAAAACGTCGCTTACCGGTAACATAATATTAGAAATGCAACATAGGTCCTGGGGGCTCGGACCTATGGTCCCCCAGGACCGGTCACCTAAACGCGGCAGCAATTGCCTGCGGGTGCAACCCGCTAAATTCCAATTTAACGAGAACTCTCAGCAGTAACGATATGCTGGTGTTCTTCCTGCTCTACACGCCTCCATAGCGGCCATGCCGCCATCCACAGGGAACTTCCCAATTAATTTTTGATCATATAGGATTCGGAGAAATATTTGGGTAATATTATTGTTCGTAAGGAACTGTGCATAAATTATTCATACATTCTGCTTGTCTGAATCCGCCATCGCTGCGTTGTCGTCGGTCAACGTGCCCCGGCACGCCTCCCTCCTC
>CACZXF010000020.1 GCA_902785105.1 uncultured Eubacteriales bacterium
TACTTGAATCCATGTTATGATGTAGCGCCGTA
Source organism: uncultured Eubacteriales bacterium (assembly GCA_902785105.1). GTDB lineage: Bacteria > Bacillota > Clostridia > Christensenellales > Aristaeellaceae > UBA2862. The sequence continues at coordinate 33 of CACZXF010000020.1, forward strand.
TACCTGACCGGTACGTACGGTGCAACGGGAGGGGCGAGGGCTATGGCCCTCCTTCTACCCTATTGGATCACGGCCGTTCCTGACATTCCATCAATCTTTGACGGTGAGCACTGTCCAAATTGCCACAAGGGCAGGGTTCGGCAGGTCAAGTCAGAGGATCCCTGTTACCTGACGGAAAAGGGTTTGCCATGGGACGGGATGCTGGAAGACGTGCTTCGTCAAAACGATATTCCCTTCATGACAGGAGGGTGCCTGGGAGCAGGACTATCGACTTATGTTGGGTCAATTCTGGAAGTGACCCGTTTCTATGTGCGTTGGAGCGATCTGGAAAAGGCGGGAGAGATCGTGGAAGCACTCTTTGGAGAGGACTCGGGCATTGGTACGGAAGCTGCTCGATATGAGACGTGCGAGGAGACAGGTATGTCCTGTATCCATCCAAATGGTCACCCCGGTTATTTCAAAAAACGTGTTGAAGATAAAAAAATTGAAAAAAAACTATAGACTGAGGTCGTCATAATCAGATATAATAATAAAGGAAAATTATATTCAGGAGGTATCGCTATGTCTAAGGAATTCAGTCGCAGGGCATTTTTGAAGGGCGCGGCGGCATCCGCCGTGACCGCGGCGCTTTACGGCGCCACCGGCGTATCTCTGGCGGAATCAAAACCCGCTGTGAGCTACACGCCCGGCACCTACACCGCCACCGCCACGGGCATGGGCGAAGTGACCATGACCGCCACCTTCTCCGAGAGTGCCATCACCGATATCGTGCTGGACGTCTCCAATGAAACGGAAGAGATCGGCGTGGCCGCCCATGACGAACTGGTGAAACAGCTCATGGCCGCTCAGGGCGCGGACATCGACGGCGTCTCCGGCGCATCCCTCACCTCACAGGCGGCGCGGGAGTGCCTGAACAACTGTATCGCTCAGGCCACCGGCACCACCGTCAGCGCGGTGGTGGAGACGCCCGCTGTCGAGAGCAAAGGCGCATGGTATGACGAGGCCTACTTCGCCAAGCCGGACCCCATCACCGACATTGCCGAGACCGTGGAGACCGACGTGGTCGTGGTCGGCGCGGGCAACGGCGGTCTGGTCGCCGCCGCCTCCGCCGCGGACCTGGGCGCGAAGGTCATACTGATCGAAAAGAACGCCACCTGGATCACCTGGGCCGGCGAGATGGGCGCTTACAACTCCAAGGTGATGAAGGAAAAGTACGGCATCGAGTACACCGACGATGAGCTTCTGGAGATCTCCAATGAGATCTGCCGCTATGCCGGTTACGAGTGCGACCAGCGGCTCATCAACCTCTGGCTGTTCAACTCCGGCCGCACCATGGACTGGTTCGTCGATCGGATGGAGGAAAAGGGCCTCCATATGTTCCTGGAGACGGACATGAAGGACACCCGCTACATGAACAAGCCCCAGACCCACACGGTCTACGAGAACTTCGAGGAGCTGGGCCCCAACCAGATGGGTGCTCAGCTGGCCAACCCCAAGTGGGTGGAGATCATCGAGGAAAAGGGCGGCGAGATCCGCTGGCAGCACACCGCGAAGCAGCTCATACAGGATGAGAGCGGCCGCGTGACCGGCATCATCGTCCAGCGGGCCGAGGACGGCGCCTATATCCAGATCAACGCCGCCAAGGGCGTCATACTCTCCACCGGCGGCTACGGCGGCAATCCCGAGATGATGGACGCGCTGCATTATCGCGACAAGGATGTCATCTGCAACAACCTGGGCTGCGGCTTCGCCATGGGCGACGGCATCAAAATGGCCATGTGGTGCGGTGCGGACATCGACCGCAACCATGCCGGCGGCGTGGCCTTCGACCGCGCGGCGGTGGACCTGGATCACCACACCGGCGCGCCCTATACCAGTGGCCTGGGCGACATCTGGTGGCCCGGCAGCCAGCCCTGGCTGAACCTGAATACCCGCGGTGAGCGCTTCTGCAACGAGGATAACACCTACGACTTCCACATCAACTCCTGGCTGACCCAGCCCGGTCACTTCGCCTTCCAGATCTTCGACAGCAACTACTGGTCGGACGTGGTGGCCTTCCACACCACCATTTGCAGCCGCGTGGTGGCTGTGCCCGGTGCGCGCAACAGCGAGGTGTTGCCCAACGTCATGCCCTGCAAGGACGGCGAGCAGTTCTACAATGTGTACATCAAGCCCGCGTTGGACAGCGGCAAGCTGATGCAGGCCGACACGCTGGAGGAGCTGGCGGACAAGCTGGGCTTCGAGGGCGAATACAAGGAGAACTTCTTAAAGAGCATCGAGCGCTACAACGCGCTGTGCGACGGCGGCGTGGACCTGGACTTCGGCAAGATGTCCAAGGACATGACCCCCATCAAACAGGGCCCCTTCTACGGCATCGCCGTGGGAAGCTGGCTGCTGGCGACCATGAATGGCGTCCGGGTCAACACCAACCTCGAAGCCATCACCCCCGAGGGCGATGCCATCCCCGGCCTCTACGTCATCGGCAACGATATGGGCGGCTTCTTCTCCAACAGCTATCCCCAGATGTTTGGTGGCACCGCCCACGGCAAGACCGTCTGCTTTGCCCGCCTGGCCACCCTGCACGCGGTAACCGGATCGATCTATGAAGCCTGATGGGGTTTCCAAACGCAATTTTATAAATGTCGGGTCAGCCTTTGCGGCTGACCCTTTTTCTCTTCCATAGCGGAATATAATGCTGTCTGTGTCATTTCCGATCCTGGATTTGGAGTGCACGATTTCAAGGTGAGCTGCGCTTAAAAAAGCCTACAGTATCAAATCCGACGGGCATGATGAACCTGCCTCCGAGATCGGTGACCTCGCCCTCATAGGGCGAAACCCCCGCTTCGTCGCCCACATAGACGATTTTGTCGCATTTCACCGCGAGGACGGTCGCCTGTGGTTTGCTCTGATTGAAAGTGGAAATCTTTGCGTTCTTTTCCTTTCTGTTGACGGTTCCGCAGCCTGACCGTTACGCCCTATTTCTCCTGCGCCTGGGCTTCTTCTTTTACTGAAACAAAGCAGGCCACCAGTCCGTAGATGAGTGTCGGGCGAATCCAGATCTCCGTGAGCATGTAGTTGGTGTACTCGTTGACGGGACTGTTGGCAATGACATAGTGGTACAGCCCCGCAATGACCATGTCAATGACGAACAGCATCCACAGGTTGCCCTTGGTGTAGCTCTTCCAGTCCTTGCGGGCATAGAAGAAGGTGAGCATCAGCAGCAGTGCCACCGAGAGCGTCAGGCAGATCAAATGGATGGGGTAACTCTCCAGCGGCGGCAGAAAGAGGATGTCGCGCAAGAGCACGGTAACGCCTATACATACCGAGCACCAATAATTGAAGCGCTGGGTGTCGATCCGCTTGAAGAAGTACATGCCCATCATCACCAGGCACGCAATGTAGAACAGGTTGAGCACCAATTCGTTCCAGGCGTTGGCAAGTCCGAAATGGATGACGCCAAAGAGCGTCGTGCCCACCGAGAGCAATCCACCCAACGCTGTGACCGAGATGTCAAAGATCTGCGATTTCTTTTTGAACCTTGTTTCCATAATCTGCCTCCTCTTATTGAATTAAAACTCTGTCTGTATGCCAGGTCACTTCAACTGCTTTGCGCCGTTGATGGTATAGCCCGGCAACATCTCCTCAATCTGATCCGCCTTCATGCCGTTCTCCTTTCCTGTGCGCATACGCACAGCATATTAAAAATACGAATTTATAATAGCACATTTTATTGAATGAAACAATGCGTTGTTCCAGATTGTCAAGTTTTTGTATATTATTGGCGCACGCGAAACAGCCCAGCTGCGTCACCAGCCTGGCTGCCTTCTATGGGACTTTTTTACAACCCTCGCGGCTTGATTCATTCCGCAAATCCACCACTCACTTATTGCTGTATTTTCGATGCTGTGGTAAAATAGGCTCGAAGCAGGGGCCTCGTATGATACCTTTTGAGAAAGCCGTTGATCTATTGCGCAGTTTGTCAGAGGCAGACTATGGCCTTGTACGTCGTTGAGACGTCCTGTATATGTCATCACATCGACCAGAAAAAGGAGATGAATACCCATGAAAAAACTGACCACAATGCTTGCCGCCATGCTGTTGTGCGCGGCAGTCTCGGCCCCCGCGTTCGCCGTCTCCTATTTTCCCGGCGTGACCGGGGAAATGACGGACCCGGCGTATTGGTCGAGCAGCCAGGACCTTCTGGCCACGGCGGAAGAGATCCGGGAGAGGAATGAAGCGGCCCTGTCATCGGAAGGGACGCATCTTATGGACCTGAAAGCCCTGCCGGAGACCTTCGAAGGCGCGCTGGAGAATGAAAAGGCGCTGCAGCAGGCACGGGAAAACAAGGCGGAGTACCTCGGCTGGACCTTTGATGGCTCCGGAAAGGCGCTGGAGGCGGCGGATTTTGACGCGCTGATCGCGGCCTGCGACGATCCCGGAGCTGTGGGCGAGCAGCCGGTCCGGTACGCCATCGCCACAGAGCGGACGCATCTCATGATTTATCCCACGGACGAGCCGATCCTGGACGACCCGGAGGACCCGGATTTCGACTACCGATACAACACGGCGGTCCGGCTGAACGAGCCGCTGTTGATCTACACCACCTCCGCGGATGGCCAGTGGTACAACGCCAGAAGCACCTGCTACACCGGATGGGTGAAGGCCGGCGACGTGGCGATTTGCGCGGATCGGGAGGAATGGCTCGGCGCGTGGGACTATCCCGCCGACCGGACGCTCGTGGTCTACGGGGACAGGCTCTACACCGAGGATTCCAATTACGCCCCCGAAACGGCCAACCGCCTGCTCACCATGGGCACGACGCTGGAGCTGACGGCATCGGAAGCGCCCGACGCCCTGGTCGGAAACCGCGTCACCTGGCACAACCATGTGGTATTTTTCCCTGTGCGCAGCGAGGATGGAACCTATCGGAAGCAGACCGCCCTGATCTCCGAAAACAGAAAGGTACACGTCGGCTTTCTGCCGCTGACATCGGGCAATCTGGCCTCCGTCGCCTTTGAAGCGCTGGGCGACGCCTACGGCTGGGGCGGGATGCTCCGCTCGGACGACTGCTCCGGTTACGTCCGCAATATCTATAAATGCTTTGGCCTGGAGTTGGCACGGGACTCGGACTGGCAGGCGGCCATGCCGGTGGCGGGCAAAGATATTTCCGGCATGTCCGATGATGATAAGCGCGCGCTTTTTGATCGACTGCCCCTTGGCGCGGTGCTTTACTTCAAGGGCCATGAGATGCTGTTCCTCGGCAGCGACAACGGGCAGTATTATGTCGTGAACTCCGTCAGCAGTATGCTGGACCCCTGGGATGAGACGAAGCGCCAGCGGGTCAGAGGCGTCGTCATCACGACGCTGGACGCTCAGCGCGCCAATGGCAATGCCTGGATCACGGAATTGAATTATGTCAACATACCCTACCTTGGGAATGATTTGGAGATAGAATGATGCCCTGTGAAAAACAGAACCGCACAGTTGATCGGGCAAACCTTCTATTGCACGCTCGTCCTGGTCGCCATCATTGGCAGCGTGGGTTTCTACGACATGATATTCACCGGTGATTATTACATCTATCAGTAATTACCGGCTGCCGTTTTCATGCTTGTTGAATTGCTTTAGACGGCGAGAAAGCGCGGCGGTGGCTTTGTCACCGTCGCGCTTGATACATAACACACCTGAAACATAGGTATGTTATTCTAACCTCACTATCCTTGAAAGGCGGCATGAATATGAATCAGCAGGAGCTTTTGAAATCCGTCAATCCAAGCTACACCACCGGAAAAGGGTGCCTCGCCATGCTGCTGGGCACCGGTGACCCTGACGCTAAAGAGCTTGTCAAGGCCATCGACCTCTCTGAACTGCAAAGGAACAATTCCACGCCGGATAATCAGACGGCAAGGGATATCGTCAGAAGCTATATGGTCGGCCAGGATGCGCGCTACAGCGTCTGGAACAAAATCGCTCTGGACGCAGACTGCGACGTCATCATTGATCTTCCCTGCGGCTATCTGCCCCATGGCCTGGCCGTGGCCCGAATGGGGAAGACCTACTATGGCTTTGACCTTCCCGTGGTCATCAACGAAATCGCGCCCGCCATATACGGCATCTGCGAAAAGGAGCAGGGCATTTCAAAGGAGAATATCCATTACTGCTCCGTAGACGCTACCAATTACGAATCCATGAAGAAGGCCCTGGAGGGCGTAAAGGGGAAAATCTGCATCATTACCGACGGTATGCTGGGGCTGTTCAATCGCAGTGAACTGGATCAGGTGTGCAGGGCCGTCCGGAAGCTGCTGGTGGACTTTGGCGGAGAATGGTATACCTCTGACGCGATGAGCGTCGAGCTGATGGCGCTCAGCTATGAGGGCGTCTTTCAGAGGGACCCGCAGATCGTCCGGGCCGCCGTGGTTTCCGGGTCTGCCGCAAAATCGGATATTGAAAACTCAGAGAATCCGTTTATCAGCTGGACTTGCGAACGGCTGAAAAAATACATGGAAGAAAGCGGCTTCAGGGTAGAGGAGTTTCCGTTTTCCGGGAAGCTCCCCGTGCTGCGCAGCGTAGACGAGGAGACTCTAAAGCGGCTGAAGGCGAGTTACGCGAAGATGATCGAATGGCGGCTCGTTCCCCGGAATGAAACCGTGGTCATCGATCCAAATCTTCCCTTTGAAGTGAAAAGCGAAGTGAAGGATGGCGTATTCATCGCCTCCATCCAGGGCCGCATGGACACGATCACGGCGCTGGAGCTGCTAAAGCGTTATCAGGAAGCGGACAGTGGCATTAATGCGATCCGGCTGGATGTGAGCCGCATGGCCTACATATCCTCCGCGGGCCTCCGGGTGCTGCTTATGATGTATAAATCCCTGCCCGACAGGGAACAATTCGACATGACCGGCGTAAGCAGCGAGGTGCGGGAGATCATGGAAACGACCGGCTTTGATCAGTTCCTGCTGAAGGACTAACAGCCACGGCGAGGGACGCTTTGCGCGAAAGCGTCTCACATTCCGTCAAATCTATAGAATCCGCTCATAACAATGCAGGGGCGTCGATGGACGCCCCTGCAATGTTGTTGTTCCTGGTATCATACCTCTGAATCTACCTCTCCGGTTTCCTGATCAGCAGCGACTTTCCCGTCATCTCCTCCGGCTTCTCCATGCCCATCATCTCAAGCAGGGTGGGCGCGACATCGGCCAGACAGCCGCCCTCCCTGAGGGTATAGGCGGGATCGTAATTCACCAGAATGAAGGGAACGGGATTGGTGGTGTGGGACGTCAGGGGCGCTCCCGTCTCCCTGTCCACCATCACCTCGGCGTTGCCGTGATCAGCGCAGATGAACATCTGGCCGTCCACCGCCTCGACGGCCTCCACCACCCGGCCAATGCACTTATCCAGGAAAGCGACGGCCTCTATGGCAGCCTTCTCCACGCCGGTGTGACCCACCATATCCGAGTTGGCGAAGTTCGTGATGATCACGTCATATTCGCCGGAATGGATCTTCTCCACCAGAGTATCGCAGATTGCCTGCGCGCTCATCTCCGGCGCAAGATCGTAGGTCGCCACCTTCTGGGACGGGATCAGGAAGCGGTCCTCGCCCGGGTTGGGCTCCTCCACGCCGCCGTTGAAGAAGAAGGTCACGTGGGCGTATTTCTCCGTCTCGGCGATCCTGGCCTGCTTCCTGCCGTTGGCGGCCAGCCACTCGCCGAGGGTATTTTTTATGGTGATCTCCTCAAAGGCGACCTCCTTGTTGGGGATCGTCACGTCATAGTCCGTAAAGCATACATAGGTCACCTGCTTCCGGGGGCCCCGGTCAAATTCGTCAAAGTCGTCGCAGCAGAAGGCGCGGGTCAGCTCCCTGGCGCGGTCCGGGCGGAAATTGAAGAAGATGATGGAATCCCCGTCGTCGATGGTGGCCACCGGCGCGCCGTCCTTCATCACCACCGTGGGGAGTATGAACTCGTCAGTCTCGCCCTTCTCATAGGACTGGGTCACGGCCTCCAGAGCGGAATCTGCCATCACGCCCTCGCCGAGGGTCAGGGCCCGGTACGCCTTTTCAAGGCGGTCCCAGCGGTTGTCCCGGTCCATGCCATAGTACCGGCCGCCCACCGTGGCGATGGCGCCGCAGCCGATCCGGTCCATCTGCTCCTGCAATTCCCGAATAAAATCCACACCGGATTCCGGGGGCGTGTCCCGCCCGTCCATGAAGCAGTGCACATAGACCTTCTCCAGCCCCTGACGCTTCGCCAGCTCCAGCAGGGCATAGAGGTGCGTATTGTGGCTGTGTACGCCGCCATCGGAGAGCAGACCGCAGATGTGCAGGCTCGTCCCCTTTTCCTTCGCGTTGTCCATGGCCTTCAGCAGCGCCTCATTCTCGAAGAAATCGCCGTCCTCGATGGCCTTCGTGATCCGGGTGAGATCCTGATACACGATCCGCCCGGCGCCGATGTTCAAATGGCCCACCTCGGAGCTGCCCATCACCCCGTCCGGAAGGCCTACGGCCAGGCCGCTGGCATCGCCGGTCACAAAGGGACATTCCTTCATCAGGCGGTCCATCACCGGGGTGTCTGCCAGCGCGATGGCATTGTGCTCCGTTTCATCGATCACGCCGTAGCCGTCGAGGATGAGCAGCACAGTCGGTCGCTTGTGAGTTACCTCTTCCGCCGCGGCCGTCAGAGCTGTAGTAAATAACAGCGCCGCCAGCACAAACAGCAGCAACGATTTGAACCTGTGTTTCATTGGGAGCCTCCCTTCCCGCTGCATGGCCTCAATGTGCGATCATATACCTTGTAACGGCTGCGCAGCGCTCAGCAGCAGCCTTTTCAAATTCCACATAGGATACTTCTTCAGAATCGTCCGCCTTATCCGATATGGCCCGGATGATCACGTAAGGCGTACCATTCAGCCAGCAGACCTGCGCGATGGCCGCGCCTTCCATTTCACAGCACAGACCGCCGAATTCGGAAATGATGGCGTCCTTTTGCGCATGAGACGCGATGAATTGATCTCCGCTGCAAACGCGGCCTTCAAAAACGTGAATTTCCGGGGCCACGGCTGCGACGGCCTGCACCGCGCTCTTTCGCATTGCTTCATCCGCGGGGAATACGGATACTTCACTGTATGGGATCTCTCCCCGTGCATAGCCAAGCGGCGTCACGTCCATGTCATGCTGCACAGCTTCTGTGGAGACAACGATATCGCCGATGTCAATTTCGGCATCCAGAGAACCGGCGACGCCCGTATTGATGATCCGATCAACGCCGAACGCGCTGATCAGAAGCTGCGCGCAGCAGGCGGCGTTCACCTTGCCGACATTGCATTTCACAACGACAGCATCCGCGCCGTCCAGTTTTCCTTCGTGGAACGCCATGCCCGCGATGACGCTGACGCGGTCATCCGTCATCGCTTCTATGAGCGAGGTCACTTCTTCCTCCATCGCGCCGATGATACCGGTCTTGGGCGATGGGTCCGCACTGATCTCCGCATAACACGGGCATGTGAAAACCATTATGAGCGCAACGAGCACTGCGCTCAAAAAACGGATACTCCTGGTGTTCTTCATGTTCAATTCCTCCTCATAATGAATGGGATATGTTGGGTCAAAATATGGATGCCGCTTCTGTGCCCTGTGATCCGCGTCCCGCTCATGCCTCGTGGTCGGCGGGACCGTTGTATTTCAGGCACAGCATGGTGATGTCGTCAAACTGCTCCGCGTTCTCCACAAAGATGTCGATGCCGTGCATGACGTTCGAAAGCACCGCTTCGGGCTTCGCGTCGGGATCGACGTTCAGAGCGTCGATCATGCGCTCGTTGCCAAACAGCTCGTTCTGGGCGCTGGTGGCCTCCGCCACGCCGTCGGTGTAGACGAACAGGCTGTCGCCGGGGTTGAGCTCGAAGCTGTGCTCCCTGAACCGCATGCCCTCCATGGTGGCGACGGCAGGGGAATGGCGGTAGATTTGAAGCTCATACGCCCCGTTCGCCCTGCGCAGCGCGGGATGCTCGTGACCGGCGTTGGCGGCGACGCCCTTGCCCGTGCTGATCTCCAGCACTGCCGCCCACACGGTGACGAACAGCTCCGCCTCATTGCCCTCGCAAAGCTGCTCGTTGGCGTTCTCCAGCGCCTTGGCGGGGCTCAAACCGTTCTGCAGATGGGCCCGGATCAGCGCCCGCGCGACCATCATGAACAGCGCGGCGGGCACGCCCTTGCCGGAGACGTCGGCCATGACCAGGCCGAGGTGATCGTCGTCGATCAGGAAGAAGTCGTAGAAATCGCCGCCGACCTCCTTGGCGGGCGTCATGCTGGCGTAGATGTCGAATTCATTGCGATCAGGGAAGGCCGGGAAGGTGTGGGGGAGTACGGAGGCCTGGATGTTCGTCGCCAGTTGAAGCTCATTCTCAATGCGCTCTCGCTTGGCCTCCTCGCGGTGTTTGGCCTCCAGCTCGCGCATTCTCCTAGCGACATACAGCTTCACCAGCAGGGCGGTCAGCAGTATCAGCGCCAGTCCCACGAGGATGTAGAACCACACCTGCTCGTAGAACGCCTTCTCCTTGACGATCTGCACGGACACTTCCCTGTCGCCGCGGCCCATGGAGTCCTTCAGCTCCATCGTGTAATGATAGGTGCCGCCGCGCAGGTTGGTGTAGTCCACGGGCACCATATCGCTGCGGTTGACCGTCGTGCCGCTGTGCTCGAAGCCATCCAACTGGTAGCTGACCTGGGGGTCGCTCAGCGAATAGTTGAACACATAGCTGTAAACCGTCAGCTTCTGGGTATTTGATGGGATCGTGAACCCGCCATCCGCGCTGGGATAAACCGTCTCACCATCCACCTCCACGAATGGGACCGTCGCTTTCAGGTCGTCCACATTCTCAAAGGGCTGCTCGATGTTGACCTTGCAGATGCCGGTGGTGCCGGCGATGTACAGATCCCCACTGTCGGTCAGCTCGCTGTAGGAATTGGCCGTGGTGATGCAGGGCAGGCCGTTGGCGATGCTGTAGTAGACGGGGTTGATCTCCCCGTTGGCGATCATTTCCTCGGCGGGTGTCACGTAGATGCCGTTGCTGGAGAGCACCCACATGTCGCCCTTGCTGTTCTCAAAGAGGTCGAAGTTGTTGCTGTAGGGGAACTTCTGCACCGTCGTCACCTGGTAATCCGGCGTCATGTAGGCGATGGCACTGCTGGTGACGATCCAGATCAGATCCCGCTTCGGGTCGCGCTTTAAGCGCATCACGATGTCGGAGGGGAGCCCGTCCTCCACATTGATGTTCCGCACGCCGGATTCGTTGATGATGTAAAGGCCGCCGCCGTTGGAGCCGAGGACGATGTCGCCGTCCGTTCCTTCGCAGACGGTGAGGCTCTCGGTATTGACGATGCCGTCCGCCTCGCCGTAGGAGGCGACGATGCTCTCGCCGTCGATGACGTTCACGCCGCCGGTGAGCGCCACGAGGATCGTGCCATCCCTGCGTTCACAGACGGCGCGCATGCTGTTGGACAGCGGGCCGTCGCCCTGGGCAAACACGGTCAGCTCGCCCTTCGCGTAGCGCAGCAGCCCGTACTTGCGCCAGGTGGAGATCCAGAGCCGGTCCTGGCTGTCGCGGATGATGGAGCGGATGCGGCAGCCGTCCAGCAGCTTGATCAGGTCATCCGTCTCCACATCCGCCTCAAACGCCGCGCCGGTGTTGGTCACGGCCTTTGTCAGCGGAAGGCTGGAAACCGGGCCGTTTTCGCCAATGACGATCAGTCCCGCGTCCGTGGCGACGAACAGCTTGCCCTCGCACATGCAGGTGGAATTCACCACCTGCGTCGGCAGACTGTACCGCTCAAACAGGTCGGAAAACTGGTTGGGCACCACCTTCATCACGCCCTGGCGTGTGGAGGTGAACCAGAGATTGCCCAGGTAGTCCCGCATCACATGGCCGATGGAGTTGTTCATCGGCAGGTCCTCCAGCACCCGGATGCCGCCGTCCGTCAGCACGCCGATGCCGTGGGAGGCGCAGATCCACACCTTCCCGTCGATGTATTCCATCTGCTGAACGGAACTCAGCGGCTGAATGTCGATAGGTTCAAGATCGGTGAGGTTGTCCCCGTAGGTCGCGTGATAGAAGCCGAAGTCGCCGCCCTCAAACCAGAGCTTGCCGGGCTCCGACGGATCGGGGAGCATGGATGCCACGCCCTGCACGGGGCTTTCCTCCGCACTGAGGAAGCTGATCAGCGCGCCGTCCTTGATCTTCATCAGGTCGCCGAAGTTGGTCAGGCCGTAGATGATGCCGTCGCTGCCCATACGCAGATCCCGCATGTTCGCCTCGGCAATGGCTTCATCTTCCATCATCCGCAGGTTTCCCTCCGGATCGATCACCGCGATGCCGCAGGTCGTGGCGACGTAGATCGTGCCGTTTTCATCGCCCGTGATGGCGCGGGTGTGTGCCGACAGCATGCCGTCCAGCTTGCCCCACTTGCGCAGCTCGCCTTTTTCCAGCACCGCGACGCCGTTGTCGTTGGTCCCGATCCACAGGCGGTCCTGTCCGTCCACGAACAGGCACTTGATGCTGGTGATGCCGCTGGTGGAATCCATGCGCACGAAGGTATTGCCGTCGTAACGGATCAGCCCGCCATAGCTGCCGATCCATATGAAGCCCTCCGAGGTCTGCACGATGGCGTTGGCTTCAGAGGTAGGCAGACCATTGGTATTGTCATACAGCATCGCGGAGAAGTTTTCGGGCTGGTTCACGGGGTCCACGGTGCGCACGCCGTCCGCGCTTGCCGCGCTTAAATTCAGTATCATGAGGAGCGCCACAAACAGATACAAACAGCGGTGCCGACTTCTCTTGTACCTTTTCTTTTTCGTCACTTAAAATCAATCCTCCCTTTTCAAATGCGCTGGTGTACGGTCAGAGCATTACTCGTTAAGATTTGCGCTTTGATTCAATATAATTATAACGAATCATTCATAAAGCTTCAAGAGGTTTTTTCGGATTGTCAAGTACCTATTCTGATGACGTGAACGGGACCGTCACCACGGTACTACCGCCATCGTTGGCAGGATGAAAGCCGCGGCCATCGTTCGTGACGATGATCTCGCTGCCGGAATCCGTCTTTCGCGTCCGAATGGAAATGTGGAACGGTCCGTCGTAAGTATCTCTGCCGTGCTTGACGGCGTTTTTCGCGATGGGCTGCAGGGTCAGCGGCGGCAGGCGAAACATGGTGTGTGGCGTGTCCTATTCGACAAACAGGCTGTCCTCATATTGGGCCTGCTCCACGGCAAGGTATTCGATCGCCTCCTGAGGCCATATAAAGCCCGTGATCGTGGCGTACGGCAGGCGGCTGGCGTTTTTCCAACAGGCGATGGTGGAATGGTTGACAAACAGCCGTTTTCTGAGCGCTTTCTGTGAAAGCCATTTTCCCTCCCGCAGCTTCCGCAGGGTCGCCGCAAACAGTGCGTTCACTCAAAGCACCTCCATTTTATACTATAGTGTGTTTCCAAAGTTGCCGCATTGCAATTTCGGCGTCTTTGCCTGCATTTCCGCGTTATTTTTCATTGACTTATCCCCACTAAGCCTGCGGAAAAATGCTTTGAACTGCAAGCAAAGGTGTGAAAACCTAAATGGCTTTCAGCCTCTTCGCTCGAACTTGCAGCACTTCGGCTTTGGAAAGACACTCTGATCACTCTATAGGGCTGGATAGCAAGTTAATTCTGAACATATTCTGCACAAATATCCGGCACTGGATTTGTATATAAAGAAAGCGGCTATACAAGAGCAATTTCGCTCTTGCATAGCCGTTTTTCTCTTGTCCGCCCGAAGAACGTCAGTTCAAATATGGTTCGTTTCCGAAATCCCTAATTTGAACCGGATTTTGGCGGCGCAAGCCAGTGGGCACAGCAGTGTGATGGCCGCGTGGCACCACAGCGCCATTTTCCTACATACTCTTTTCAAAGAACACTTTGATTCTGTCGAAGGGGATGGCATCCTTCCCGCCGCCGTCGTACAGGTCGGTGTGCACCGCGCCGGGGATCAGCACAAGCTCCTTGTTGTCGGCATACTGGCTGTCCTTCACCATGTCGGCGTAGGCGTCCTTGCCCAGATAGCAGGAGTGGGCTGCATCGCCGTGCAGCACCATCACTGCGGAGCGGATCTCGTTGGAGTACTTCAGAATGGGCTGGTTGATGAAGCTTTCGCAGCCGATCACATTCCAGCCGCCGTTGGAGTTCAGCGAACGAGGATGATACCCCCGGGGCGTCTTGTAGTAGTCGTAGTAGTCCTTCACGAAGAAGGGCGCGTCCTCCGGCAGCGGGTCCACCACGCCGCCGCCCAGCCTGTATTCGCCGGCCTTCAGATCGGCAAGCCGCTGGGCACACATGGCGGCCTTCTTCTGATAGCGGGCTTCCTCGCTGTCCTCGGAATCGAAGTAGCCCTTGGCGTTGACGCGGGTCATGTCGTACATCGTGGAGGCCACCGTCGCCTTGATGCGGGTGTCCAGCGCGGCGGTGTTGATGGCCATGCCGCCCCAGCCGCAGATGCCAATGATGCCGATGCGCTCGGGATCGACCTTCTCGTTCAGCGACAGGAAGTCCACCGCCGCCATGAAGTCCTCGGTGTTGATGTCCGGAGAGGCCATGTAGCGGGGCTGGCCGCCGCTCTCGCCGGTGAAGGACGGGTCGAAGGCAATGGTAAGAAAACCCCTCTCCGCCATGGTCTGGGCATACAGCCCGGAGCACTGCTCCTTCACTGCGCCGAAGGGGCCGCACACCGCGATGGCGGGCAGCCTGCCCTCGATGTCCTTCGGCACATACATGTCCGCTGCCAGCGTGATGCCGTATCGGTTCACGAACGTCACCTTGCTGTGCTCCACCTTGTCGCTCTTCGGGAAAGTTTTGTCCCACTCCTGGGTCAGTTTCAATGCTTCAGGCTTGATCATGGTCGATGCATTCCTTTCTCTATTTCGTCTCCATTGTTTTTTCGGTTTGTCGTATCAGGGTGTCCAGGCAGTCCACGCGCTTCTGGCTTTCGTGCAGCATGTCCATCAGCTCGCACCGGCGGAGGCGAAGGTGCCGGATCAGATCCCTGGTGCGACCGGCCTCCCAAAGCTGCTCGGCCTTCTCGATGGCCTCCTGATCGAAGCCCGCGTCGGACAGCGTGATTGTCAGGTTCTCCTTTTGTACGTTCATCGATGTGATTCCTTTGTTTCATTGGCTTGCAGTCTTATTATACACGCTTGCAAAGTGCTTTGCTAATGGTTATAATGAATATCATGATATTCTAAAACGGAATAACGGAGGAATGTTCTGTGGAAATACGCATTCTGAGATACTTTCTCGCGGTGGCCCGGGAGGAGAACATGACCCGCGCGGCGGAGCTGCTTCATGTTACCCAGCCGACGCTCTCCAAGGCGTTGAAGGCGCTGGAGGATGAACTGGGAAAGAAGCTGTTCACCCGCCACAGCTTCTCGATCGCCTTGACGGAGGAGGGCGCGCTGCTGCGGAACCGGGCGGAGGACCTGGTCACGATGGCGGACAAGATCGAAAAGGAATTCCTCTCGCTGGACGACATCACCGGCGGCGAGCTGTACTTCGGCCTTGCGGAATCCTACCAGATCCGCTATCTCGCCAGGGAACTGCGCACCCTCAAGGCACAGTATCCCGGTCTTAAATACCACATCACCAGCGGCGACACTGAGCAGGTGACAGAAAAGCTGGATAAGGGTTTGCTGGACTTCGCCGTGATCTGCGATGCGCCCAATGAGAAGAAGTATGATTCCATCGCCTTTCCGGAGGGCGATATCTGGGGCCTGATTCTCCCCGCAGATGATGCACTGGCACAAAAAGAGACCATTCGCGTGGATGATCTCGTCGGTCTGCCGCTGTTCACCTCCGAGCAGGGATGGGAGGGAGACATTCGGCGTTGGGCAGGGGACCGCTTTCCGGAGCTTCACCTGGAGGGCTCCTTCCGCCTTGCCTACAACGCCTCCATGTTTGTACGGGAGAGCCTGGGATACCAGCTGTCTTTCCGGCATCTGGTGGATGTCTCAGAGAGCAGTGGGCTGGCGTTCAGGCCATTGGAACCCAGGCTGGAGACCCAACTGTATTTGATCTGGAATCGGTATCAGGCTTTTACGCCTATCGCGGAGAAGTTTATCGAACAGATCGGGCGCAGCTTTGTGTGAGCCCATATCCTCGATAACGCTCATGTTTTCTCTCCATTGTTTACTTCCGTCAGCACTTTTCCGATACTATCATGGAAGACAAGATCAGCCTCTCTGTCCATCAGAGTCTTGCTCTTATTGATGATGACCAGGTGATCGCCACTGAATTGACGTGCCAGGCCCGCTGCTGAACCGACTTGCAGCGACGTACCTCCAATGATCAGAAGGTCGGCATTCTTGATCAATTTTCTTGCATTTTCATGTGCTTCCTTCGGTAAGAACTCTCCGTAGAGGGTGACATCGGGCCGAACCATGCCACCGCATCGCAGGCACTTTGGCTTACCTGCGCTGTCGAAGATGAAGTCCACACCGTAAACGGCGCTACAGACGGTGCAGTGGTTTTTCCACGTCGTTCCATGTATCTCCTGGACATTAAGACTTCCTGCCTTTTGGTGCAGCCCATCAATATTCTGCGTGATGATGCCAGCCAGTTTGCCCTCCTTCTCCCACTGAGCGAGAATCCTGTGTGCTGCATTGGGCTGGATATTGCGGGCATCCAGGTGGCTTCGATAGTAATCAAAGAATACATCCGGCTCGTTGCGCAGACACTCGTAAGAGAGCAGGTATTCCGGCTGATAGCGGGCAAACCGCTTTTCAGTCTTATGATACAGGCCATCCTTACTGCGGAAATCGGGAATACCGCTTTCGGTGGACACACCAGCGCCGCCGAGGAAAACGACAGAGGAGGCGTTATTGAACATGACCCGAAAGGCAGAAAGCCTCTGCTCGTCGGTCATGCGGGTAAAAGGATGCTTCATGTCTACCGCTCCCCCTCATTTTAATGTGTGCAGACAATTAAGGTTATCTCGTCAGATTTTGAACCCACTTGTACTTTCTGAAGCGATACATTACCCAGGGTATTTTTCCGACTTCATCCAGGCAGGTGCAGGTATACACCACCAGCACTGGCCAGTGGAACACAAACGCGCCCAGAAGCGCCAGCGGTATGGCGATGCCCCACATGCACACCGCCAGGCTGTACATGTCAAACAGCGTATCACCGCCGCCGTCCATGATGCCGTTGATGGTAATGGTATTGACGCATCGCCCGATCATATAGATCGCCATGATGATCATCATGCCTGTCAGGTAGCCGTGAGCGGTATCGGTCAGAATCACCATGCGGACCACCAGGGGCGTCAGAGCGAGGACGATGGCAGTGGATGCAAACCCGATGACGTAGGAGATATTTTTAAGCCGGATGCCATAGGCCTTGCCCTGGGCCAGGTTGCCCGCTCCCAGCTCGTTTCCGACCATGATGCCGGCGGCACTGGCCACGCCGTTGCACATGCAGCAGATCAGATCGCGAATGACAGCCGCCACTGAATTTGCCGCCGCCGCATCGGTGCCCATGTGCCCCAGTATGGCAGTATAAGAGGTGAAGCCCACTCCCCAGAACAGCGAGCCGCCCATCAGCGGCAGGCATTGCCTTTGAAAATCCCGTGAGAGGGCCCTCTGGCGCGACAGGAAACGGCTCCATGCGGGCCGGAGGTATTCTTTTCCCGCGCTGATGCCCAGGCAAAGCGCCAGCTCGATCACCCGGGAAAGCGTCGTCGCCAGCGCCGCGCCCCGGGCCTGCATCCCCGGCATGCCCAGCAGTCCGAAAATAAAGACCGCGTTCAGAGCAATATTCAGGATGACCACAGTGGAGCTGATCCATGCGCTGGGAGCGACATGATCGGTGACCTTCATTATGGTCATGTAGCACTGGGAGATGCCTGTGATCAGATAGGACCAGCCGGCAATGCGAAGATAGGCGCTGCCGATGGCGATCAGCGCGTCATCGTGGGTGAAGATGTGCATCAGTGCGCCGGGAAACAGTTCACAGGCGAAAAAGAAGATCAGTGATACGACGCCGCACCAGCGCAGCATCAGATTGAAAAGATCCTCCAGGGTCCGCTTGTCGCCCTTTCCCCAGTATTGCGCGCCAAGAATGGCTCCGGCGCCGGTCACCGCTGCCAGAAACATGTTCTGCACGAACTGGATCTGAGTCGCCAGTGAGACCGCCGTCATTTCGTTTTGCGCCACTCTGCCGAGCATCAGCGCGTCGCCTGCGGCAACCGAAGCCAGCATCAGACTCTGAAATGCGATAGGGAGCGCCAGCTGTCCGAGCCGGCGGTAGAATAATTGATTCGATATTAGGCTTGAAGGTCGTTTCACTGTTACCACTTCTCCATTATTTTATTCGGCCAGGGGTCTTTAACGCATAGACGAGCTTTGATGCCTTTCTACAGCATGGGCAATACCCCGGGCTCTCTTTTACATCGCGGTGACTGAGGCGTCCCCTATATCTGGCGTCAAAGCAGCATTGGCAGAGGTGATCATCAAATTCGACGATGGTTTTCTGGAGTTTCATGGCGTGTGGATGCCTCCCAGGCGGATGCTTGCCTTTATTCTCTGCAAGCACTCCCTAAAAGTCATTATTTCAGCCACCCGGTTATAACCTTTGTCATCGTAAGCGATGAATCCACTGGGAATGGTCTCATACCAATAGATTTATGTTAGTATCTTTATTCTACCACACATATAGTCTTTCGGCAACAAAAAAGAGCCTCAGTTAAAAAAGGCTCAGCTCGTAAGCTGGCCCACATCCTTAACAGGCATACCTGAACATTTGCTCCAGTTCCCGATATAAAGCCTCCCGGAAGCTCTGGCTATAGGTATACCGGACACTCGGCTCGTCCTTCCGGCCGTTTGCTGTCAAATGTGTAGCGTTGACCGTCTTGGGTGTATTGTCTGCCCACAAAATGTTATCACCTTTGTTTGGATTGTTTTCAATGCTTTGTCCACGCTCATAATATAGCACAATGGGACTATTTCATCGCGCAGCCCTCGAACATCAAGGTGAATCGGCTGTTTTGCCGTTCGAATGGCGCGTTGACCTGCTGAGCACCACACTTTTCACACAGCACCCTGAGGCGCTGATAGTGAACACAGCAGGGAAATAACAGGCAAACTGCATGCTGCCATGACCGCTCATAGGGTTCATAGCCATAGCGCTTAACCTGTGACCCGCATCGTGGACAGGTAAATACGACATGGTCCCGGACCTTTACCCAGATGTCCATCTGCTGCTCCTTCGAGTCGGATGATGCGCCGGCAACATACCATGGTCCCTGAAGCTGGAGGGATGCTGTCAAAATGCTATCGAAGTTTTCTATCATCTCGATCACCCTGTGGTGATTATACCATATCCATTAAATTGGGAGTAGAGCCTTATTTCTGGCCACCTGCCCGATGACCCGGACCAGGCGCACCGAGTGGGACGAAAGGATGCTCACGGATCCGGGCGTGGCGGCGGAAATCCGCCGGGACATCGGCAGGTTCGCGTACAGCGACTGGGAAAGGAAGCTGAACGCCGAATCATCGCTGTTTGAGATCTGCGCGAGGAGAGTAAAATAGTTATTAAATGATGGCTCCGATATCCCCCCCTGGGGCTTCCGGAGCTATTATTTTGCCTTTATAATTAAATCAGTTCGTTGATAATGCGGAGAACGCTGGCTTTCGGAAGCGGCGTAGTACAGCTAACGGAAGAGCCGATTGCCCGGCAGATGATCGGAAGGGACTCCTTCTTCAGACTTTGCCTGTTTATTGATTACAAAACCGACCGTTGGGTGCCGGGAAAGGAGTGAGGCTTCATGGGTCGATATACGGTAAGGCGCCTGATTCAGCTGATCCCGATACTGATCGGCATCACCTTCCTGTCCTTTGCCATGATGCGGCTGGCGGGCAGCGACGCCGTGACGGAGATGTATGCGAACAAGGGCGCTGTGTCCCAGGAGGTCATCGACCTAAAGCGCGCTGAGCTGGGCCTGGACAAGCCCTTCGTGACTCAGTACTTCGCCTGGCTGGGCGGGATGCTCCGGGGGGATATGGGCGTCAGTTATGTCTCCGGGCGCGACGTGTTCCAGACCTTCGTGTCCAAGCTCCCGGCCACGCTGCTGCTGACCGCGCTGTCCATCGTGCTGACCATCGTCATCTCCATCCCGCTGGGCGTGCTGGCGGCGGTGAAGCACGATAAAATCACCGATTACTGCCTGCGTTTTTTGAGCTTCATCGGCAACTCATTGCCGAACTTCTTCGTGGCGCTCCTGCTGATGCAATTACTGGCCATCAAGCTCAACTGGCTGCCTGTCATTTCAAATGGAACCTCCATCCGCAGCGCCATGATGCCCACGCTGACGCTGGCCATCTCCATGTCCGCCAAGTACATGCGCCAGGTCCGGGCCACGGTGCTGGAGGAGCTGAACAAGGACTACGTCATCGGCGCGCAGGCGAGGGGTGTTCGCAGCAGCGTCGTGCTCTGGCGGAGCGTCATCAAGTCCTCGATGCTGACCATCGTGACGCTGCTGGCGCTGTCCATCGGCAGCCTGCTGGGGGGCACGGCCATCATCGAATCCATATTCATGTGGGACGGCGTGGGCAAGCTGGCGGTGGACGCCATCACCATGCGCGACTATCCGCTGATTCAGGCCTATGTGGTGTGGATGGCGGTGATTTATGTGTTGGTGAACCTCATTACTGATTTGCTGTATCACGCGCTTGACCCGCGCATCAGACTGGGGGCGGTGGACGGATGATGAAGCAGCCCACCGTTCGCCCCGCCAAGATCAGACGGGACACTGTAAAAGCGAGATTGATCGTATTCAGCATACTGGCCGTACTGCTGATCCTCTGCTCGCTGTTTTCCGAATATCTGACGCCCTACGACCCCTATTTGCAGGATCTCTCCAATGCCAAGGCCGCGCCCACGGCTCAGCACATCTTCGGCACGGACCGCTACGGGCGGGACATGCTCTCCCGTGTGATCGTGGGCAGCCGCACGTCCATCTTTTCGACACTGCTGCTGGTGGCGGTGATTACAGTCATCGGCACGGTGATCGGAGTGTTCTGCGGCTGGCACGGCGGCAAGATCGACACGGTGCTGATGCGCATATCGGACATGTTCCTGGCTTTCCCGGGCCTGGTGTTTGCGCTGGCCGTGGCCGGCGTGCTGGGCGGCGGCCTGCACAACGCCATATTCGCGCTGGCGGCCATCAGCTGGCCGAAGTACGCCCGCATCGCCCGCAGCCAAACGCTTTCCCAGAAAGAGACGCCCTATCTCCGTGCTGCGCGGCTGTCCGGCAGCGGCACGGTCAAAATACTGGCGATGCACATACTGCCCAATATCATCGGCCCCATACTCGTCACATCCATGCTGGACATCGGCACGATGATGATGGAGCTGGCGGGTCTGTCCTTCCTGGGCCTCGGCGCGAAGCCGCCGATTGCCGAGTGGGGCAGCATGATGAGCGAGAACCGGGCCCTGATGACCACGGTGCCGTGGATAACCATGGCCCCCGGCCTGGCGATCTTCGTTTCTGTTATGATATTCAACCTGCTCGGCGACACCGTGCGCGACTACGCCGACCCGAAAGCGAGGGGGCGGTAGTATGGCAGAAATACTGAGATACGAGCATGTGGACATCGCCTACAACGGAAAAGTCGTGGTGCAGGATGTCAGCTTTACGCTGGATGACGGGGAGATCCTCGGCATCGTCGGCGAGAGCGGCAGCGGCAAGTCCACGGTCATCAAGGCGGCCATGGGGCTGCTGGGGCCCGCCGGCCAGGTGACGCGGGGCGACATCTATTACAAGGATTATGATTTGCCCGACCTGTCCCCGGCGCAGATCCGAAAATTGAACGGCCCGGAGCTGGGAATGATCTTCCAGATGGCGGGCGCGTCCTTCTGCCCGATACGCACCGTGGGCGCTCAGCTTTACGAGAGCATGACCGAGCATGAATCCATCGGCAGGGATGCTTTCAACCGCCGCGCCGTGGAGCTGCTTACAAAGATCGGCTTCGATAACCCGCAAAGAATCCTGGACAGCTATCCCTTCGAGCTGTCCGGCGGTATGCAGCAGCGCGTGGGCATCGCGGCGGCCATGCTGCTGAATCCGAAGATATTATTGGCGGACGAGCCCACCTCGGCGCTGGACGTATCCGTCCAGAAGCAGGTGGTGGAGGAGATGCTGCTGGTCAGAAAGACCTTCGGCACGGCCATCGTCATCGTCACCCACAACATCGGCGTCATCGGCGCGATGGCGGACCGGGTGCTGGTGATGAAGGACGGCAGGATGGTGGAGTATGGCGAGACCCGCCAGGTGCTGGACCATCCGAAGGAAGCCTACACCCAGAAGCTGATGGCCGCCGTGCCGAAACTGCGGAGGTGATGACCGTGGGACCGATTTTGAGGGTGGACAATCTCACCAAGGTGTTTACCCGAAAGGGCCAGCCGCCCTTCACCGCCGTGGACCACATCGGTTTTGAACTGATGCCCGGAGAATGCCTCGGCATCATTGGCGAGAGCGGCAGCGGGAAGAGCACCGCGGTCAACATGGTGACCCGGCTGACGGACGCCACCGAGGGCACGATCATACTGGACGGGGAGGACATCACCCATAAGAAGGGCAGGCAGCTTCAGAACGCCTACCGCAAGATGCAGATGGTTTTCCAGACACCCACGGAATCCTTCGACCCCCGGCACACGCTGGGGGACGGCATTGGCGAGAGCCTTCGAAACTTCGGCCATTGCAGGGCGGAGGTTGATCGGCAAGTGGCGGGGCTGCTGAAGCAGTGCGGCCTGCCCGCCGACTTTGCGAAACGCTATCCCCATCAGGTGTCCGGCGGCCAGTGCCAGCGCGCCGCCATCGCCCGGGCCATCGCCATAAAGCCTAAGCTGCTCATATGCGACGAGGCCACCTCGGCGCTGGATGTGACCATCCAGAAGGAGGTACTGGCATTGCTCAGGCAGCTTCGGCAGGAGCTCAGCCTTTCCATACTGTTCATCTGTCACGACATCGCGCTGGTGCAGCAATTCTGCGACCGGGTGCTGGTGCTGTACAGGGGCAGCATCGTGGAAGAGGGCATACCCAACGAAGTCATCCGCAACCCGCGGAATGATTATACAAGGCGTCTCATTGACAGCATACTTTAAGGGGAGGAAGAAAACGTGAAGAAGATCCTGATTCTCGCGCTGTGTCTGATGCTTGCCTTTACGGCCTTTGCCGAGGGCAAGACCATGACCATCGGTGATACCACCTTCAATTCCGAGAACTGGGAGGAGACCGTCGATCCCCACCGCACCTACAACGGCTGGGCCTGCATCCGCTACGGCATCGGCGAGACCCTGGTACACTACACCGACACCATGGAGCTGGAGCCTTGGCTGGCCACCGAGTGGGTAAGCGACGGCAACCTGACCTGGACCATCACCCTGCGGGACGGCGTGAAGTTCTCCTCCGGCCGCGACATGGACGGCGCGGCGGTGAAGCAGTGTCTTGAGCATCTTCTTGAGGTCCACGACCGCGCGCCCTCCGACACCATGATCGACACCATCGAGGCCGACGGCCAGACCCTGACCATCACCACCAAGGAGCCCCTGCCGGCGCTGATGAACTATCTGGGCGACCCCTACGGCTGCATCATCGACGTGGACGCAAGCGACTTCGACGCGGGCATCGCCGTGGGCACCGGCCCCTATGCCGTCAAGGACATGGTGACCGACGACCACCTGACCCTGGTTCCCAACGAGTACTACTGGAACGGCACGCCGAAGCTGGACGAGCTGACCATCCGCACCATCTCCGACGGCAACACCCTGGCGATGGCGCTGCAGGCCGGCGAGATCGACGCGGCCTACGGCATGGCCTACGAGAGCTATCCGCTGTTTGAGAATGGCAACTTCCAGTTCTCCGCCATCCAGACCTCCCGCGCCTTCTTCGCCTCCATGAACATGACCAGCCCCGTCATCCAGGACCCCGCTGTGCGCAAGGCCATTGCCATGGGCATCGACAAGGAGGGCTTCGTGGCGGTGCTGCTGGACGGCCACGGCGTGCCCGGCCACGGCGCGTTCCCGGACGGCTTCTCCACCTTTGGCGGCGAGCATGTGACCACCGAGGGCTACGACCCCGAAGGCGCGAAGGCTCTGCTGGAGGAAGCGGGCTGGGTGGATATCGACGGCGACGGCATCCGCGAAAAGGACGGCACCAAGCTGGTCATCCGCTGGCTGACCTATCCCAGCCGTCAGGAGCTGCCCCTGCTGGCCGAGTCCGTGCAGGCGACGCTCAAGCAGATCGGCATCGAGGTGGACATCAACTGCACCGCCAGCCGCCGCGAGTTCCTGGCTGACATGACGAGCTTCGACATCTACGCCTCCGCGCTGGTGACCGCCCCCTCCGGCGACCCCCAGTACTTCTTCACCACCTCCTGCCTGCCAGGCATGAGCTACAACTTCGGCGCTTACGAGAACGCGCACGTCAACGACCTGATGAACCAGATGGCCACCGAGTTCGACACCGCCAAGCGCGGCGAGCTGGCCGTTGAGCTTCAGCAGGCGATACTGGACGACAACGCCTACATCTTCTGCTCCTTCCTGCAGATGAACATGATCTCCAAGGTCAATGTGAGCAATTACACCGCCCACGCCTGCGACTACTACCAGGTGACGGCTGATCTGGACATCGACAAGTAATAGCATGATAATGCGCCGGGGGCTTCGGCTCCCGGCGTTTCGTGCTGTCATAATGAGGTAAAAATGGAAAGCATCAAAAGGGAAATCACCGACTACTGGACCGGGCGCGTCGAGAAATTCGAGGCGCTCCGTCTCGATGAATTGAAAAGCAACAAGCGTGAACGCTGGCTTTACGAGCTGCACCATTACCTTCCCAAAGGAAGAAAGCTGGACATCCTGGACATCGGCACCGGCACGGGCTTTTTCAGCTTCCTGCTGGCAGCGGAGGGACACAATGTGACGGGCGTCGACCTGACGGAGGAGATGATCCGCGGGGCGAAGCACTCGGCGGAGCTGCTCGATCTGCACCCCACTTTCCTGGTGATGGACGCCGAAAACCCGACCTTTGAACCCGAGTCCTTTGACGCCATCGTGACCCGCAACCTGACATCCTTCCTGCCAAATCTGCCGGAGGCCTATAAGAAGTGGCACGCTCTGCTGAAAAAAGACGGCATCCTCATCAATTTTGACGGCGACTATCACCACGATCATTCCGACGCGCCGCTGCCGGAGAATCACGCCCACAAGGACCTGACGGCGGCACAGAACGCCGCATATGTCCATATCGAAAGTGAGATGCGTGAGCTCCAGCAGCCCCGCCCAAACTGGGATATGGCGCTGCTGGCAGGCGCGGGCTATCGGGACCGCAGGGTGGACCGGGACTGCTACCACCGCATCTACCGTGAGATCGACAAATTCTACAATCCCACGCCCATCTTCTGCATCACCGCGAGGAAATGACATGAACGAATCCATATTAAGGGAAGAATTTGGCTCAGGTACGAGAGAAGGTTTATAGCGGGAATGCAACGGCATCGCGATACAGCTTTTTCAGAATGCTGAGAAAGGCGGCTACGCTGGGGCGATTATCGGTCCTGTGGGTGCAGAGAACGCAGGAAAAAGTCTCCTTGCAGTCAAAGGGAATCCACGCGAACTGGCCGCTGTGGTCATTCAGAAAACCGGGAGCGAGGCAGATGCCCTTTCCGGCAGCGACATTGATGCGGGTCGTGTCGTGGTCCGGACTGTTGAAATACTGGATTTTACCGGAGGCGATCAGGCGGTGCTGAACAGTGCGGAGCGCTGGAGGTGAACCGCCGCCCACCATCAGCGTGTGCCCGTATAGATCCTCCTCGTTGATAAGGTTTTTAGCCGCCAGGGGGTCGTTTTTATCTGTGATCAGATAGATGCGGCTCTCAAACAAGTCGTGCACGGCAATGCCGGGAATGTGCTTTGTCTGCTCTTTCAGGGCGAACAGTATATCTACTTCGTTCCGCAGGAAAGTTTCGACGCCGTTTTCATACTGAAATATGGGCGTGATCTGCACATCCGGGTGGATCTCTCCGAACAGCCGCATGGCTTCGGGCAGGAAATACACGGCCTGGAATACCATCAAACTGATGGAGATGCTGTCTGTGTACTTCGCGCTGAAATTCTGCCCCTGTTCGATGGCGCGCTTCAGGTCCTCGCGCAGATTCGCCAGTGCTGCGACAAACTGTGCTCCGGCCGGGGTCAGCGCCGCGCCTTTGCCGCTGCGTTCGAATACGGCAAAGCCGATCTCATCTTCCAGCAATTTAATCTGGTAGGAGAAGGTTGGCTGGCTGACAAACATGTTCTCCGCCGCCCTGCTGAAATTGAGGGTATGTGCAAGCTCGATGCAGTAATCGATCTGTTTGGTGGTCATGTCGGCCTCCTGCTATTTAAATATCAAATCAATTATACAGCATTTGAATTGGACTTTGCAATATCTTTGATGTATAATAAGACCATCAAGAACAGATTTGGAGGATAAAACCATGGCCAAGACTTTGATCGCATATTTCTCCAGGGCGGATGAGAACTACTTCGGCGGCGCGATGCGCTATGTGAAGGTGGGCAACACGGAGATCGTCTGCAACCTCATGAAGGAAGTGATCGACGCGGATACCTTCAAAATCGAGATGAAAGAGCCCTATTCCCCGGTCTACATGACCTGCATCGAAGAGGCCAAGCGCGACCTGCGGGCCAAGGCGCGGCCGGAGCTGGTCTCGCTGCCGGAATCCATCGACAGCTACGATACCATCGTGCTGGCCTATCCCAACTACTGGGGCACGATGCCGATGGCGGTGTTCACCTTCCTGGAGGCCTTTGACTTCTCTGGCAAAAGTATTCTCCCTCTTTGCACCAACGAGGGCAGTGGCATGGGCGGCAGTGAACGTGACATCAAGCGTACCTGCCCCGGTGCTGAAGTGAAGAAGGGCCTTTCCATCACCGGCAGCCAGGCGGCAAATTCCAAAGGCGCTGTACAGAAGTGGCTTTCCGTGAACGGATTGATGTAGTCATGAACGAACGGGAGATCATACAGGAGATGTACCGGAAATACTGGCGGTACATGATTGAAAAGGATGCGGACGGTCTGCGGAGCCTGATGGCGAAGGACTACTATCTCATGCACATGACTGGCGTGAAGCAGTCCGCGGAGGTGTTTCTGAAGGGACTGCTGGATGGGACATTCAACTACTATTCCGCCGAACACGACAGCATTGAGGTCAAAATTGACGGTGACCGGGCGACGATGATCGGACGCAGCCGTGTGTCCGCTGCCGTGTACGGCGGGCGTAGGAGCCCCTGGCGCTTGCAGGGGGATTTCACTCTGCGGAAGGAGCGGGGAATATGGCGCTTCACCAGCTCCCGGGCATCGACCTATTGACGAGGAAAGGAAATCGAAGCATGAAAAGAATTGCTATTCTGCTGTTTGCCCTGATGCTGATGAGCGGTTCTCTGGCCGAGGGGGTTCTGGTAACCTATTTCTCCCATGCGGGCGAGAACTACAACGTGGGCGTGATCGAGGAGGGCAACACCGCGAAGCTGGCAAAGGTGATCGCGGAACAGACCGGCGCGGAGCTGTTTGAGATCGTGCCCGTCGTTGACTATCCCCATTCCTACGACGAATGCCTGGAGGTCGCCACCGCCGAGCAGCGCAAGGGCGCCCGCCCGGAGTACGTGGGCGACGTGGAGAATTGGGATCAGTACGATACCGTCTTCATCGGCTATCCGATCTGGTGGGGCGAGATTCCCAACATCGTGTATACCTTCATGGAGAACCACGATTTCGCGGGCAAGACCGTAATTCCCTTCAATACCCATGAAGGCAGCGGTCAGTCCCACAGCCAGCGGGACATCGAAAAGACGCTGCCCGGCGCAACCGTGTTGAAGGGACTTGCGGTGCGCGGCGCGACCGCGCAAAACGACGCGGACGCCACGTCGAAGGCGGTTTCGGATTGGCTGAGCGGACTTGGAATGTAACGGGAGGGCATAGATATGGTACAGAACAGGCATTTTCCTGAAATCCACGGCAACTTTGGCTTTGGCTGTATGCGCCTGCCCATGAAGGGCGGACAGGTGGACTACGGCGAATTCTGCCGGATGGCGGACGCCTTTATCGCCTCCGGACTCAACTACTTCGATACCGCCCACGGTTACATCAACGGCCAGTCTGAGACGGCCATCCGGGACTGCGTGGCAAAGCGCTACGACCGAAGTCGGTTTCTGCTGACCGACAAGCTGACCGCTCCGTACTTCAGGAAGCAGGAGGACATCCGCCCCTTCTTTGAAAATCAGCTCAAGTGGTGCGGCGCGGATTATTTCGACTTCTACCTGATGCACGCCCAGGACAGGAATAATTACAAAAAGTACCAGCGCTGCAGGGCCTATGAGACCTGTTACGCATTCAAAGAGGAGGGACTGATCCGCCACTTCGGCATCTCCTTCCACGACAAGGCCGAGGTGCTGGACATGATATTGACCGAGCACCCGGAGATCGAGGTCGTCCAGATTCAGTTCAACTATGTGGACTATGAGGATGCCTCGGTGGAATCGAAGAAGGTCTACGAGGTGTGTGAGAAGCACGGCAAGCCCGTCATCGTCATGGAGCCGGTGAAGGGCGGCAGCCTTGTGAACCTGCCCGCCGAGGCGGACAAAATCCTGCGGGATCTGAACGGCGGCAGCAATGCCAGCTATGCCATACGCTTCGCGGCTTCCTTCCCGCAGATGGCCGTGGTGCTCTCCGGTATGAGCGATATGGCCCAGATGACGGACAATCTGAGCGCTATGGCAGACTTCAAGTCGCTGAACGAACGGGAAATGGCGGCTGTGCGCAAAGTCAACGACATCTTCCACAGCCTGAATCTGATCCCCTGCACCTCCTGCCGCTACTGCGTGGAGGAGAACGAGTGTCCCAAGGGCATCCGCATCCCGGATATGTTCGCCTCCATGAACGCGCATGAGGCCTTCCACAACTGGAACACGGGATTCTACTACAACAGCGTACTCACGGGCGGCGATCACGGCAAGGCGTCCGACTGCCTCCAGTGCGGCAAGTGCGAAAAGGTCTGCCCCCAGCACCTGCCCATCCGGGAGCTGCTGAAAAACGTGGCAAAGACATTCGAGAGGTGAGCATATGAACAGGGAAGCCATGAGGCTTGAAGCTTCGCTGCAGTTTCGTCACCGGCGCAGGCCAGATCAGCATGGCCATTGCCCGCAGGATCGGCTGCGGCAAGAAGATCATACTGGGCGACAAGAAGATAGAGAACGCCAACGCTATACGACCAAAAGATCAATGACAGCACAGGCTGTAAGTGTATTCTCGTGGCTCCCGTGCTCGGTGGCAACGCTCGGCAGACTCTGATTGACTTCCTCGACTACTATAACAACCGCAGGTTCAAGACAAAACTTGAGGGCTTGCTCCCTGCTATCCGCAGGTAACAAGCCCTCGCCTGTCCAACTTTGGGGACACTTCAAAACTGCGCCTCTCCAGGGTTATTATGTCTCATCAATATAAACTGAGCGGCTTCTACCTCTCCCGGATGTGCTGAACCAGGTTGATGACGAACCCGGAGGGTGCGATCATCACGGCGGACTTTGAAGAGGGATTCTCCACTGTGTGGTCGCCGTAGAAATTCCTGAAGCCGCGGGCGGTGAGCAGTTGGAAGGCCTCGTCGAATTCATCCACATTCATGCGTATGGCCTCGATGCAATCGACGGGCAGCCGGTCACTTTGGGAGATGTCCACGTAGAATCCATTGGCAGGCATCCTTCATGCGAATGCCTATGACGTCCAGCTCGCCGATGTCCTGCTTGGTGTGTCGTCTTTCAAAGCCCAGCGCTTCAAACAGGGCAACGGCGGACTTGGCGTCCTTCGTGATGATCTGCGGGTTGAAAGTCGTGATCTTCACTTTTCCTCTTCATCCTTTCGGATGTGATAGGCCAGATTGATGGCAAAGCCGGAGGGGGAGATCATCAGGGTCGCGCGGGAGGAGCTGGTGTCGGTGACCTTGTCGCCTTGGGCATTCTTAAAGCCGTGGTCGATCAGAAAATTGTAGGCTTCGTCGAAGTCGCGCACGTTCATGCGGATGGCGGTCATGTCCTTGGGCATGTGGCCGGGCTCCACCTGGGCCACGTCCACATGGAAGCCGTTGGCATCCTTCATGGATACGCTGGTGATGTCCTTGTCGTTGATGCCAGTCTTTTTGTGGCGGCGCTCAAAGCCCAGGGCCTCGAAAAGGGCGATGACCTCGTCGGCCTTTTCGGTGAGTACGAAGGGATTGAAAGAAGTGATCTGCATGGGGTATTCCTCCTTATACTATTCTCAACCTAAAATCTATACATCTTCGGGCGTCTTTTTCGCCCTGTCGTTGCTTCACTCCGGTCAACGTAGCGCTGCTACGCCTCCCTTCGTCGAAAAATCTGCTCCGAATCTGTATATGTTTTAGATTGAGAATAGTATTATATCATTCCTTGATGTGCTGACAGAGGTCGAAGGCAAAGCCGGTGGGGGAGACCATCATCGCGGAGCGGTTGGTCCGGGTGTCCAGCGTCTCGCCGCCCCTGGCACCCTTGAAGCCCCGCGCGGTCAGAAACTCATAGGCCTCGTCGAAGTCGGGCACGTTCATGCGGATGAGGGACAGGTCCTGCTTCAGGTTCGGCGCCTGAGCCACGTCCACATAGAAGCCGCCTAAGTCCTTCATGCGCACGCTGATGATCTCCACCCCGTTGTCCTCGGTGGCGACGACCCTGTGGCGGCGCTCAAAGCCCAGCGCCTCAAACAGTGCGATGACAGGCTCCGGGTCCTTGGTGACGATCAGGGGATTGAAAGATGTGATCTTCATGAAAAGTTCCTCCTTTTCAATCATGATTTTTGATGTGCTGTGATACCGCGAGGATGAAGCCGGAAGCGGACACCATGATGTTGAACCGGGAGGACCCCGTATCAATCGTCTTATTGGCGACGTCGTGCCTGGCCTTGTGGAATCCATGGGCTTCGAGAAGCTCGATGGCTTCCTCCAGATTGTCCACATTCATTCGGATCATCATCCATTCGCCGGTGCCCTGTGTGACATCCACATGAAAGCCGTTGGCGTCCTTCATCCGGACATCGGTGCTGTTGTTGATGCTGATCCCTTCTTTGGTATGCTTCCTTTCAAATCCCAGCGCCTCGAAAAGCGCGATGGCGGATTCCGAGTCCTTGGTGACGATCAGGGGGTTAAAGGATGTAATCTTCATGTTGCTCTGTTCTCCTTGCTCAATCATGTTTCCGGATATGCTCTGCGATGCTGATGGTAAAGCCGGAGGGCGAAACCATCGTCGTTGCCTTCGAGGTAGGGGTTTCGGTGATCTTATCCCCTTGGGCATTCTTAAAGCCCTTCGCCTCCAGCATGTGATATGCCTCATCAAAGTCGCGGACGTTCATGCGAATGGTGGTCATGTCCTGCGGAACGGGCACCTGGGCCACATCCACATGGAAGATCTTGCCGTCTTCGCCCGTGTACCGCATACGAACGCTGGTGATATCGGAATCGTTGATACCAGTCTTCATGTGGCGGCGTTCAAAGCCGAGGGCTTCAAAGAGGGCGATGGCGGACTGCGCGTCCTGTGTGATGATCAGCGGGTTGAAGCTGGTGATGGTCATGGGTGTTTTCTCCTTTTTTAACAAATGCAAAGTTTAACACGATAAATTGGAATTTGTCGGGATGAGCGGGTAGGCCACCTCATCC
Source organism: uncultured Eubacteriales bacterium (assembly GCA_902785105.1). GTDB lineage: Bacteria > Bacillota > Clostridia > Christensenellales > Aristaeellaceae > UBA2862. Next base: position 31,810 of record CACZXF010000020.1, read on the forward strand.
GCCCTCACGGGCACCTTCCCCTCAAGGGGAAGGCAAGGTTAGAAACTGAGGCAACCCAAAAGCCTTCCCCTTGAGGGGAAGGTGGCGCGAAGCGCCGGATGAGGTGGACTTCGAACGACATCCCGATAAATCCCTTTTTATATACGTAGTTCCTCCGTCAGAATGCCAGGCTGTCCAGCCTTTCCGTCAGCTCAGCGATCTTCTCCGCACAGTGGCGAACCACCCGGTGGTCCGCGTCGGAGGGCTTTCTCTGTTTGCGAATCTTCCGGATCATGCGGCTGTAGCCGATGAGCGACGCCTTCTCCGCGACCTCGTCAAGCCGCGCCTCATCCTCCGTACCCAGATAGTGCTTCAGGAAGAAGCGGAAAAATCGCTGAGAGGTTTCGTAGGAAAAGCCCATGAAGCGCTCGATGACGCCGGGGTCATCCTCCCCGAGGAGCACGTAAAAGTAATACAGGTCGCTGAGTTCCACGATGGGATGCCCCACGGCGAGGCGGTCCATGTCGATCAGCAGCGGCTCGCCCCGCTGGAGGAATACGTTGCCCGTGTGGAAATCGCCATGGAGCAAAGTGTCGGTCCGGGGCAGCGCTTCCAGGAGTGCCATGACCTTTCCGGCCAGGTCCGGGTCCTCACGGCCGATGCCGCCCTCGATGTAGTCGCGTATGCGGTCCATGACGCCGGGGAAGCCGTCGTCCGCCGTCACCTCCGTGTCGTGGATGGTGTGCGCCACCTCCGACATCAGCTTCGCGTAGGCCTCCACCTGGCCGGGGTCCCTGGCAATACAGTAGGAGATGGTTTCGGAATCCACCAGCTCGTACATGGCCCCGTAATGATCCCCCACGGCCACGATGCCGAAGGAGATGGCGGTGGGGATGCCCAGTATGAAGGCCTTGCGGGCCATGGCGATCTCCCGCTCCACGTCGTTGTAGGTGTTGTTCTGATTGTAAACCTTGATGATCAGCTCGTCGTCGTAGCGGTACACATCGCCCTTGGCCCCGCGCCCGATGCGCTTGCAGCCCTCCACGGACACCTCCCGGTACTTCCGGTATCGCGCCTTTTCGGAATCGAAGGAGCCGGGCCAGATGAAATTGATGTGCTTGATGAACTCCTTGAACGCGCCGGTCTTGTTCAGAGACAGCTCAAGCTGCTCCGCGATGGTCTGGTAGTACCAGTGGTGCATTTCGGGGTCGTGCTGATGGAAGCTCTCCCACACCTTTTCCCCATGCTCGGAGTAGTTGCCCGCCAATGACCGGATGTTGGCCAGCTTGTCCGCCAGCCACAGCATCCTGACGCCCTGGTCGTCGGCGTTCCTGAGCACCTTCAGGGATTCCTCCTTGCGCCGCTTCCAGCTCTCGCTGCGGCTCTCGCCGGGATAATTATTCTCCGATTCGGAGGACACCAGCAGCGCCACGCGCTCGCCGAAGCGCTTTTCGATCTCCTGAAGCGTGCCGTCGGTGTCCTCCACGATGTCGTGCAGTATGCCCGCGGTGATGACGTCCTGGTCGTCGGTCATCGTCGCCAGGATCTGCGCCACCTCCAGCGGATGCAGTATGTAGGGGATGCTTCCCAGCTTGCGCACCTTGCCCTGGTGCATCACAGTGGCATAGATGATGGCTTCCTCGATCTTGTTCATCATGACGTTGTTTCCTGCCTTCCGGTTACTGGATGATCAATGGGCGAATCGTGAAAAACCATCGATTCGCCCATTGAGATTATCGGTCTTCCTTCCTGATGTGCTTGATCAGGTTGATGGCGAAGCCGGAGGGCGAAACCATCATGGTCGCGTGGGAGGAACCCGTATCCGTCACCTTCTCGCCCTGGGCATTCTTGAAGCCGCGGGCGGTCAGGAATTCATAAGCCTCGTCGAAGTCGTCCACGTTCATGCGGATCGCCATGATGTCCCGCGGAAAATTGTCCACCTGAGTGACGTCCACATGGAAGCCGTTGACGTCCTTCATGCGGACGGTGGTGATGTCCTCGTCGTTGATGCCCGTCTTCGTGTGCCGCTGCTCGAAGCCCAGCGCCTCGAAGAGGGCGATGGCGGTTTCAGCGTTCCCAGTGATGAGGCCGGGGTTAAAGGATGTGATCTTCATACTGTTGACCTCACTTCCTGTCTTCCTTTTTGATGTGCTTGACGAGGGAAATGCTGAAGCCAGAGGGGGAGACCATCGACAGTCCCTTCGCGGATGTGCTTTCGGTGACCGGGTTCCCGCCCTGGGGCTTAAAGCCATGGTCTATCAGGAGCTTGTAGACCTCGTCGAAGTCGTCCACGTTGATTCGGATGCTGGTTATGTCCCGCTCAAGCTTTGCGGCGGTGTTGACCACGTCCACCCGGAAGCCGTTTGCGTCGCCCATGCGATAATCGGTATAGTCGTTGCCGGAAGCCGCCGTGTTGCTGGGCGCATGGCGCTTCTCAAAGCCCAGGGCCTCAAACAGGCTGACAATGGACTCCGCGTCCTTCGTGGCAATCAGAGGGTTAAAGCTGGTGATCTTCATGGGGTTTTCTCCTTCCTCAGGCATGGTCCTTGATGTGCTGGATCAGATTGATGGCGAAGCCGGAGGGAGAGTACAGTATGCACGCCTTGGCCGAGCCGGTATTCGTAACGGAACCGTTCTGTCCGTTCCCGAAGCCGCGGGCGGTCAAAAACTCATAGGCTTCCTCGAAGTTGTCCACATTCATGCGAATGGCGGTCAGGTCCTGGGTCCGCGGCGCGGTGGAGGTGGTGACATCCACGTGGAAGCCGTTCGCGTCGGTCATGCGATAGGCGACGTATTCGTTCCCGATGGCGGACGTGCCGGTGGGATTGTGCTTCTTCACAAAGCCCAGCGCCTCAAACACGCTGACGACCTCTTCCACATTGTTGGTGACGATCAGGGGATTGAATGATGTGATCTTCATGGTATTGTTCCTCCTTATTTATTCGTGATCTTTGATGTGCTTGACGATGGAGATCCGGAAGCCGGAAGGCGCTTCCATCGTCGCGAACGTGGCGCTGCGGGTCCCGTCGATCCGATCCCCGTGGACATTCTTATAGCCGCGGGCGAGCAGAATGTTATAAGCTTCCTCAAAATCATCTACGTTCATGCGGATGAGCGTCCTATCCCGCGAGATGGCCTCTGAGGTTCCCACCACATCCACATGATAGCCGTTGGGGTGCTTCATGCGATAGCTGGTCACATGTTTGTCTGCAATGGTGTTGGACGGCGCATGGGTATTTTCAAAGCCCAGGGCTTCAAAAACCTTCTTGGCAGCCTCAACCTCCGGAGTGACGATGATGGGATCAAGGGATGTAATTTTCATGGTGCCGCCTCCTTCACAAATGATATGGCTTATTCATGGTCCTTGATGTGCTTGACGATGTCGATGCCAAAGCCGGAGGGCGAGGTCATCAGCACGGACTTGGAGGAAGGCGTGAGAGAATTGCTGCCATCCACAGCCTTAAAACCATGGGCGGTGAGCAGATTAAAGGCTTCATCCAGATCATCCACGTTCATGCGAATGATCATCATATCCCGTTCCATCATGTTCGCCTGGGTGATGTCGATATGAAAGCCGTTGGCGTCCTTCATGCGAACGGTATTGATGTCCTCGCTGACGCCGCTGACCTTGCTATGGCGCTTTTCAAAGCCAAGCGCCTCGAACAATTCCATGCTCTCAGCCTGCTTCCTGGTGACGATCAACGGGTTAAAAGAGGTGATCTTCATGGTTCTGTCTCCTCTCTGATAATCGCAAAAGCTGTCGATCTTCCCCGGTCACTGGTATGCTCTGGAAATCGCTTCTGCCTATCTTTATCATAATAGCATACTAATATTATGCTCACGTAAAAAATGAATGGTTTTACAACATCTATACTGACGTAGCTGCCGTCAGCGCTGTCCGCCAGAACATGTAACTTCCTGACTTCGTCGCCCTTATCTCCCCGACGCAGGGCGCCATCCGGGTCAAATTCCTGAGTTGTTTTTGTGGCTCAAACCTGGTACTTGTGCGCGCCTCCCATTTCATGGATCGGTTTGTCGGGCGGCTCGCCGTTGCTGGTGAACACGACGGTCAAAGCGCTGTTTTCTCTGGTCAGGCACACCATCATGGTATCGCCCCGGCGTGCTTCTATAGTAACAAAACATATATTATTTGCGTTTTTCTGAGGTTCTCCTTGAAAAAACAAGATAGTCGGAGTATAATGGTAAGTGAAATCTAACATGACTTTTTCGCCCATCCTGCGGCGCGTCAAGGTTGGACGGCTGTGCGGTGGGCTTTCATAATGAGTGTGGGTTAGATAAATCTAATGATATCAACGATTATAAAGACATGACCCGGCATCATGAGGAGGGAACGATATGAAGGACTACGAAGCATTGTCGAAGAAGCATTTTGATGGGCAGGCTGCCGAATACGATCAGCGCGACACCTATTATTACTCGCAAAACGGAAAAATCAGTTGTCGCGACATTGCGGAACAGATAAGGAACGTTCCCTATGAAGCGCTTTTGGACGTGGGCTGTGGGACCGGATTTCTGATCGACATTCTTGCGAAGGAAAAACCCGCGAGATACTGCGGCGTGGATCTGTCAGATGAGATGATACGCGTAGCGAAGCGCAAGGTGATTTCCGGCGCGGCGTTCACCGTGGGCTCTGCCGACAAGCTGCCCTATCCGGATGGGAGCTTCGATATCGTCACATGCTCCCAGAGCTTCCATCACTATCCCTACCCTGAAAAGGCGATGCGGGAGGCAAAGCGCGTGCTGAAGCCCGGTGGATTGTATATCCTCTCCGACACTGGCATCGGCGGTATCGGCGCGTGGATCGACAATCACATTCTCTTTAAGTTGATGACGAGCGGCGACTGCCACACCACAAACCGCAAGGGCATTGAAAAGATGATGAAAGGCGCGGGATTTACAATTACGGATTCCCGGCAGATCAAGGGCATGATCTATACCGTCACAGGAAAAAAGTAAAGTCGGGGAGAATAGGCAGACACTTGGCGTGATGTTCTTCATGGATCTCTGCGCACTTGTCGGCGCAGCCGGGGGATTTTGACAGGGCTTTGGGCCTGTCTCTGACTCGATGATATGGAGCGGCGTCAATGATAGCTGCCTTTCCGGACCGGATGCTGTTTCCCGCTGCGCTGATGGGATGTTCGGTCGCATGGAGACGGCAAGGGGAGAAAAACATGAACAGAGAAAAAGCGGAGCGATATCTGAAAATCGGCCTGTTCGGCGCGATATTGACGCTGATCGGCGATCTTCTGATCGGCGCGGCGAAATTTCCGGACGGGATGAATATGATCGATGGCTACTTCGCCATCGCGCTGACCCTGCCGGCCTGGCGGCCGGTCCTGGGCGGCCTGATCGGCTTTGTGGGAATATGCCTGGAATTCTGCGGCCTTATAACCATTTACCCGTTGATTCGGGAGAAGATGCCGCGGGGCGGTCGGTTCTATAAACTGTCGATGTATGTCTATCTTGCCATCGGTGGCGGAGCGGTACATCTGCCCTGCGGCACGTTCATGTGGCTCTATAAGTCAGTTACCGATGCGGCAGGACAGGCCGCGGGCCATGACATCGCCCTTAATTACCTTCTGTACTTTCTGCTTCCGTCCGCGGCCGTCTTTGGGGTATTCTTTGCCGGCGCTAATGTGGTGCAGTTCATCGCCTTCGCCAGGTGCTATACCCCCTTTCCCAAATGGTACTGCGTGTTCAATCTGATGATAGGGAAGATCTTTTTCAACGGGATGCGGCGGCTCGGCAACACGGCGCTGATCAATGGGATCGGAACGTCGAATATGAGCCTCGGTGCGATCGTCATGTTCACGGCGCTGCTGCTTGGCTGGAAGAGGTACGTGGGCGACAGGGAATATGACTTGTGAGCATTTTGTACAATAATAAGCCTTCAGGAGGGGAATGACATGCTGTTAACGTTATTTCTTGCGATGGTATTCTGTGGGGCGATAACGCTCCTGCTGATATCGGCGGTGGCTTTTGTTCAGGACAACCGATTTTTCTCGTCAGCTCCGAAAGAGGCTCTGGAGGTCTTAAAACCAAGAAGCGGGGAACTGTTCTATGGCGCCAGGGCCATGGGATGGGTGTTGATGATCCTGAGCGTATTGTCGATATTGGGTGTAGGCGTGGTCTCGATCTGGGACGGCATCAGAAGTGGCTTTAACTTTGGACAGTTCTTCTTGCGCTTTGTGCTCATCTTCACGATCTACAAGGCCTACGACATGATCTTCTTTGACTGGTTTCTCCTTTGCAAATTCCACTTCTTCCAGTATTACTACCCTGAGGTGGAGCGTGTGTACAACGGCAGAAAGTATGGGTTTAATTTGAAAAGCCAGCTTCTGAAGCTGCTCATCATCTTTCCTGCGGCATCTGCCCTGGCGGCCTGGATATGTACGCTGTTTTAACCCCTGATTCTCGGCGGTTACGCAATATGAGGCGGCAAATCCCGCCGCCTGACAAATCCCCTGTTAGCTTAATTTTACGCCTTTTACTGTTGCATTGAGAATGGTAAAATGATATACTATTTACACAATAGAATATACGGGTATCCACGGGTGTCCAAACGTCCGCGCATCAACGTCGATCGGACGTGAGGAAGAATAGGGAACGGAGTGTGAATCTCCGACAGGACCGCTGCTGTGAGGTCGAGCCGGGGCCATAGACCATTGATCTTCGGATTGAGAAGGGGCCGGGGCGAGGAAGCCGAGTCAGAAGACCTGCCTGTGGAAAGATATATTGGATTCTTCGGACTCAAGAATGATATGTCCCAAAGGACCGCAGAGGCGCTGCGCCTGTCTGCGGGTTTCTCGTAGCGCCGCTCTACGCATTTGGCGCGGACGATTACAGGACATGCTTGAACGGGGATTCAGGCATGTCCTGATTCTTTTTGGAAGGAAAGCGAATCAATGAAAACTGTGATCTATGAAAGTGCGCACGGCGACAGGGTCAGTGCTGAACAATCATGAAGCGTTATATTATTGGTCGGGTGTTGTTCGTCATACCCATCATGCTGATCCTCTCCTTTTTCACCTTCGCGCTGACCTATCTGTCCCCCTCCGACCCGATCACGCTGAAGTACGAGCGCATGGGCGCGGTGCCGGACAAGGCGCTGGTGGAGGCGGAGAAGACGGAAGCGGGGCTGAACGATCCCTTTCTCGTTCAGTATTTGCGCTGGCTAAGGAACGTGCTGCGCGGGGACCTCGGAAAGTCGTATTTTTACAGCACCTCCGTGTGGTCGGAGATGACCAAGCGCATCCCCAATACGCTGATCCTCACCGGGGCGACGCTGTTGTTGACGGTGATTTTCGCCACGCCGCTGGGCATACTCTCGGCGGTGAAGCAGGGCACCTGGGTGGACGGGCTGATCCGCTTCATCTCCTTCTTCGGCGTTTCGATGCCCTCCTTCTGGGTGGGCACGCTGCTGATGTACGCCTTCGGTGTGAAGCTGAAGCTGCTGCCCATCCTCGGCAGCGGCGATTTCCAGCACCTGATACTGCCCGCGGCCACGCTGGCCTTCTGGATGGTGTCGTTGTATGTGCGGCGGGTGCGCGGCAGCATGCTGGAGGAGATGAACAAGGACTACCTCACCGGCGCGCTGGCCCAGGGCATGAGCCGCAGGCGCGTGATACTGAAGCAGATATTGCCCAATTCGCTGCTGTCGGTCATCACCATGTTCGCCATGTCCATTGGCAGCCTGCTGGGCGGCGCGACCATCGTGGAGACCATCTTTGAATGGAAGGGCGTGGGCAAGATGGCCGTGGAGGCCATCTCCGTGCGCGACTATCCCATCATACAGGGCTACGTGCTGTGGATGGCCATCATCTATGTGACGGTCAACCTGGTGGTGGACCTGTCCTATCACTATCTCGACCCGAGGATCAGACTGGGGGGCCGCCGATGAATGCCTATGTGAAAAAGACCCTGCACAGCCCTTCGTTCATGATCCTGCTGTGCCTGTCCGTCATACTGATACTGATCCCCATATTCGCGCCCCAGCTCGCGCCTCACGACCCGCTGGAGACCAACTACGCCGCCTCCATGGTGGAGCATTCCGCGGAGTACCCGATGGGCACCGATCAGATCGGCCGATGCATACTCTCCCGGCTCATCTGGGGTGGTCGGACCTCGCTGCTGATCGTGTTCTGGGTGGTGGCTATCGTGGCCGCGGTGGGCATACTGCTGGGGGTGCTGGCGGGCTTTATGGGCGGCTGGGTGGACATGCTCATCACCCGCTTCAACGACATCGTGGTCGCCATCCCCTCCACCGTGTTCGTCATCGCGCTGGTCAGTGTGCTGGGGCCCAGCCTGCACAACACCGTGCTGGCCATGTCGCTGGTGGGCTGGACGGAATACTGCCGGGTGTCCCGGGCGCTGGTGCTGTCGGTGCGGGAGAACAACTACGTGGACATGGCCCGCATGGGCGGCCTTTCAGAGGCGCAGGTCATCCGCAGGGTGATACTGCCCAACGTGTTTCCCTATCTGCTGGTGAACATCACTCAGGACATCGGCGCGAACCTGCTGACCCTCAGCGGCCTTTCCCTGCTGGGGCTGTCCTCCCAGCCGCCCACGCCGGAATGGGGATTCATGCTGTCGGAGGGCCGCAAGTTCATCACCTCCGCGCCGTGGCTGATCATCTGGCCGGGCAGTATCATCGTGCTGCACGTCATCATATTTAATCTCCTGGGCGACAGCCTTAGAGATATACTGGACCCCCGCTACGAAAAGAAAAACAGAAAATGGAGGAAGATGAAGCAATGGCAAGCAAACGCATGATTTCCCGCATCCTCGCCTTGGCCCTGTGCCTGTGCCTGATGGGCGCGGCCTTCGCCGAGGGCAAGCACCTGAACGGCGCGCTGTACTGGTTCGGCTCCAGCCTGGACCCCGCCACCGAGTGGGACGGCTGGACCACCTGCCGCGCGGGCATCACCGAGACCCTGGTCACCGTGAACGAGAAATATGAGATCGTGCCCCTGCTGGCGGACAGCTGGGAGCAGAAGGACGACACCACCTGGGTCCTGCACGTGCGCGACGGCGTGACCTTCCACAACGGCAAGCCCGTGGATGGCGAGGCCGTGAAGAAGAGCTTCGAGCGCGCCATGTCCTTGCAGGACCGCGCGGTGTCCGCCGCGAAGATCGCATCCATCGAGGCCGACGGCCAGAATGTGACCATCACTACTACCGAGCCCTTCGGCGCGTTCCTGGCCAACATCTCCGAACCCATGTACTCCATCGTGGATGTGGACGCCAGCACTGATTTTGCCAGCGCGCCCGTGGCCACCGGCCCCTTCATGGTGACCGGCTTTGAGGTGAACACCCGGATCGACCTGGCCAAGTACGACGGCTACTGGGGCGGCGCGTCCGACATCGACACCATGACCATACTGATGATCGACGACGACAGCACCCGCGGCATGGCCCTGCAGGGCGGCCAGGTGGACATCGTGCAGCGCATCGCCTGGACGGACATCCCAACCTTCCAGGCCGACAGCAACATGCAGGTGTTCGATACCCAGGGCGCCCGCACCCGCATCATCTCCTTCAACTACGAGAACCCCTTCCTGGCCGATGTGAACGTGCGCAAGGCCATCGCCGCCGGTATCAACTACGAGGCGCTGGTGGGCGTGCTGGGCAGCGGCGTGAGCGTGGCGGGCGCGCCCTATCCGGCCTCCTCGCCCTACGGCTATGAGACGCTGAACCGCCAGAGCTACGACGCCGAGGCCGCGCAGAAGTACCTGGCCGACGCGGGCTTCGCGGACGCGGACGGCAACGGCTATGTGGAGAAGGATGGCCAGGAGCTGATGCTGACCATCACCTATTCCAACGGCTCCTTCACCACCATGCTGGAGGCCGTCCAGGACATGCTCAAGCAGGTGGGCATCCACATCGAGCTTCAGATCGTGGACAGCACCAGCGAGCTGGGCGAGAGCGGCAGCTTCGACATGCTCTGCGGCAACACCCAGGTGCTCTCCACCGGCGACCCCCAGTGGTACCTGGATTCCTTCTTCAAGACCGGCTCCTCCAACAACGTGACCCACTACTCCAACGCCGCGCTGGATGAGGTGATCGACAAGCTGGCCCAGACCTTCGACATCGCGGGCCGCGAGGAGCTGACCATCGAGGCCGAAAAGATCATGCTGGACGACTGCGCCGCCATCTGGCTGGTGGGCGAGAACAACTTCGTGGTCGCGAACAGCAAGGTGAGCAGCATCACGCCCTATCCCATCGACTACTACTTCGTGGACAACCACCTGACCATCGACTGATCGACGACAATTCATCCCGGGAAAGGCTTTCCTGCCTTTTCCGGGATACAGCGGGGGAACGCATTGGAGATTCTTTCGATTGACAACTATTCCGTCTCCTACGACGGATCAAAGAGCGCCGTGGACGCCGTTTCACTCTCGGTCTCCCAGGGGGAGATCCTCTCCATCGTGGGGGAGAGCGGCAGCGGCAAGTCCACGCTGCTGCATGGCGTGCTGGGACTGTTGCCCCGAGGCGCGTTCACGCGGGGCGGCATGGTGCTGTTCGGTCGCGAGGTCACCCGGATGGACGACCGTGAGCGACGAGCGCTCTGTGGCAGCAGCGTATCCATGATCTTCCAGGACACCGGGCGCTACATGAACCCCATCGCCCGGGTCGGCGCGCAGTATGATGAGTTCCTGCGCATCCACGGCATGAACGACAGGCAGCGGCGCCGGGATCTACAGCGGGAGATGCTGCTGAAGCTGCACCTGACCGACCCGGAGCGGGTGCTGAATGCCTATCCCTTTGAACTTTCCGGCGGTATGCGACAGCGGGTGGGCATCGCCATGGCGATGTCGCTCAAGCCAAAGCTGCTGCTGGCGGACGAGCCCACCAGCGCCCTCGACGTGACCGTGCAGGCCCAGGTCATCCGTCAGATGCTGGAGCTGCGGGCCTCCACCGGCACCGCCATCGTGATGGTGACCCACAATATCGGTGTGGCGGCCTATCTGTCCGACCGCATCGGCGTCATGCAGCATGGGAAGCTGGTGGAGCTGGGCCAGACAAGGGATGTGATCGAACATCCGTGTCACGAATACACCCACGGCCTTCTGGACGCCGTGGTAGAAATCGACGATGAAAGGCTGATCGCAAGTCATGGCTGAGACACTGTTGGCGCTGAGGGGCCTGACCAAGATATTTCCCGTGGGCAGGCATGAAAGCCTCCGGGCGGTGCGGAGCGTCGATCTGACGCTGAAACGCGGCGAAAGCCTGGGCATCGTGGGGGAAAGCGGCTGCGGCAAGAGCACCATCGCCCGCATGGTGGCCCAGTTGACGGAGGTCACCGATGGACAGATACTGTTCGAGGGCAGGGACGTGACCCGCCTGTCCCGCTCCCAGCGGCGCGAGCTGTGGCGGAATGTGCAGATGGTGTTCCAGGACCCCTATTCCGTGTTCAGCCCGCGCATGACGGTGGGCGATTTCCTCACCGAGGGCCTCGTGCACTTCGGCATCGCCTCCCGTTCCCAGGCGCGGGACATGCTGCCGGAGCTGCTGGGACGCGTGGAATTGCCTGTGGAGCTGGCGGAACGGCTGCCCCATCAGCTCTCCGGCGGCCAGCAGCAGCGGGTGGTCATCGCCCGTGCGCTCTCCATTCAGCCGAAGCTGCTGATCCTGGATGAGGCCACCAGCGCCCTGGACGTGTCCGTGCAGCGTCAGATTTTGAAGCTGCTCATGCGGCTCAAGGATGAAATGGATCTGACCATGCTGTTCATCGGCCACGATCTGGCCGTGGTGCGCAGCGTCACCGATCGGATCGCGGTGATGTACGCGGGACAGCTCGTCGAGGAATTGCCAGGCGAAGGGCTCCGCGAACAGGCGTCGCATCCCTATACCCGACGGCTGCTCGATTCGGTGTTTTCCACCGGGGACAGGGGCCGCAAACAGATCGCCATTGAAGACCTGTCCCTCATCGACCGCGGACGCCGCATGGAGGGCTGCCCTTACCAGCCCCGATGTGCCGAGGCCCAGGCTCGATGCGCCAATGAATGTCCCAGGCTTAGAACTGTCGGCGACGGCCATGGGATCGCCTGTTTTGCAAGAGAGAAATGAAATGTTCCCTCATTCGCTGTCTGGACCGAACCCATCAACAAAACATGAAGAACCACTTCTTGCGACTTCGACCGTCTGGACATAGATGCTCCCCCTGAAGCTCACTGGTTTGTGTTTTTCCAGTGTCTGCTTCAGAGGGAGCATTTTAATCGTGGAAGGCTACTTGTGTTTAATCCAGCAGCTCCAGTTGCATTTCAGCTTCGATCTCAGTGTAGCCCTTGGTGAGGTTGCCGTCGGTGTCGTAGTTATAGCGATAGACCTTGAGCTTGACGGACTCCCCGGCCGCGCACTTGTCGATGGCATTGACCACGTCGCTGGCGGAGCGGACGCGGACGCCGTTGACCTCATAGATGATGTCGTTGATGATGAGTCCGGCCTTCTCGGCGGGCGCGCCGGTCTCCACGGTGACCACCTGAGCGCCGGCGGGCGGGAAGCGGTTCATGGCCTCCTCGGGGCCGTCGATGGAAACCACGGTGATGCCCATGCGGGGACGGATGACCTTGCCGCTGTCGATGAGCTGCTCGATGTAGTCCTTCACCGCGCTGATGGGGATGCAGAAGCTGAGCCCCTCGAACAGGTCGGTGTAGGTCAGGCCCATCTTCAGCGTGGGGATGCCCACCAGCTCGCCCTTCGCGTTCAGCAGCGCGCCGCCGGAGTTGCCGCTGTTGATGGGCGCGTCGGTCTGGATGACGTTGATGGAGCGGCTGAAGTTGCCAGCGTTGATGTCCTCACGCTGGAGGCCGGAGATGATGCCGGCGGTGACAGTACCGTAGAGCATCTGGGTGGAGGTGCCGGGATTGCCGATGCAGATGGCCAGCTCGCCGATGACGAGCTGATCGGAATCGCCCATGGGGATGGGCTCCACGTCGGCGGGCGCGGCGTCCTCGAAGCGCATCACGGCGATGTCGGTGCCGTCGTCATAGCCCACCAGCTCGATGTCCATCTCCGTGCCGTCCAGCCAGCGGGCCTTGAACACGTCGCCGTCCTTGATGATGTGGTAGTTGGTCAGCAGATAGCCGCCGGTGCCGTCCTCATCCTCGCGGATGAAGGTGGCGGAGCCGAAGGACACCGGGTCCACCGAGGATACGCGGGTCTCGGGATTCCAGCTCTCCACATGATTTGAGATGTCCACGATGGCCGGGCGGCAGCGCGCCGCGATCTCCGGGATGGGGTTGGAGGAGGAATAGATCACATCATAGGTCGTCGATTCAGCGGGCGCGGCCTCTTCGGGCGCGGTCTCCGCCAGCGCCGGCAGGCCGGTCAGCAGCATCAGCGCCGTCGCGAGGGCGATGCCCCGGCGGAAGTTCTCTCTGATTTTCATGCGCAAACCTCTTTTCTTTGGGATGGTCGCGGCAAACCGGTGTCACCGCAATGGGTTTCTACTTAATTATACATGTTTGACCCCGCCATGCAAGGGGGAAATTGTGACGTTTTTGGGTAAAAGAAAGGTGGAGGGAGGGGTATAGGATCAATTGAAGTTTATCAGGGAGTCAATCCAACCCTGTAGGGGCGCCGTTTCGGCGCCCGCCCTCCCGCGAGACGAAACGCTCTATCGGGCGGGCGGCGCAACGCCGCCCCTACAGGAGAGCGTGAAACTCCACGACAAATTCCCGTTTGGCGTCTGCTCTGAAATGTCCCCTTCCACTGATATAATACAATCTCAATTGACTTTTTAAGTACATTCGTGTATATTGTGAATAGAATGAAAAATTCGGAGGTGCGTTATGAGACGCATTGTTTGCGCCTTGGCGGCTCTGATGCTGTCATGCGGCATATGCGCGGCTCAGGCGGAGTCCGTTGACCTTTCGGACATGAAGCTCCCTTCGCTGTACGCGCTGCGGGACCAGGTCAACGCCCGGATCGCCGAGCTGGAGCAAGGTGGGCGGCAGTCGGTCTACGAGAGCGGCACCTACCTGGTGGGCCGGGACATCCCCGAGGGCGACTACCTGTTGATGGAGAACGAGGACGCCATGTTCGCCAGCGTCATCGTCCGGGAGAACTGCTCGGAGAGCGCCAATCTGATCAGCCACAATCTGATCAACCGGCAGTGCGTGATGCGCTTGGCCGCCAATACCTGCCTGACGCTGTCCGAGGCCAGCGCCTGCCCCATTGAGGAGGCCCAGCCCATCGTGGATCAGACCACCGGCGAGGGCGGCTATCTCGTGGGCCCGCTGCTCCCGGCGGGGAGCTACGCGGTGAAGCCCGTGGACAACGCCCCGCTGTCCAGCTACAGCGTCTATGACGGCATTCTGGGCACCGGCGCCCAGCTCATCAAGTTTGAAGTGCTCCACGGCATCGTGAATATAGAACTCGGCGACGGCGAATACATCGAGCTGTCCGGCTGCACGCTGGGCCCCGCCGTCCCTGAACAAACGGAGGAAACGCCATGAACCTGCCAGGCTACCATGTAAACCCCCACATGCTGCATGTGAATACGCTGCCTAACCGCGCCTACTACATCCCCTATTCCGACCGCTTCGCCGCCATGCGGGACGAGCGGAGGGAATCGGACCGCTTCCAGCTTCTGAGCGGGCGCTGGCAGTTTCGCTATTTTGATTCCGTCATCGATCTGCCCGACGATCTGCTGACCTCCGGCGTGGACATGGACAGCATTCCCGTGCCATCCGTCTGGCAGACCCAGGGCTACGACCGCCACCAGTACACCAACTGGCGCTATCCCTTCCCCTACGACCCGCCCTTCGTGCCGGAGGAGAACCCCTGCGGCCTCTATCGCCGCCACTTCATGCTGCCGGAGGACAAGTGCCGCCGGACGCTGGTGTTCGAGGGCGTGGACTCCTGCTTCTATCTCTGGATGAACGGCCTGTTCGTGGGCTACAGCCAGATCTCCCACAGCGTCAGCGAGTTCGACATCACCGATTTCGTCCATCCCGGCGACAACGAGATCGACGTGCTGGTGCTGAAATGGTGCGACGGCAGCTACTTCGAGGACCAGGACAAGTTCCGCATGAGCGGCATCTTCCGGGACGTCTACATCCTGCGCCGGGAGCAGCGCTGCCTGTGGGATTATTTCGTCCACACCAGCATGTCCCCGGACCGCACCCACGGCCGCATCTACGTGGAGCTGCAATACCGGGGCGAGGACCCCTCCGCCAGCCACCACACCCACTATTATCTCTACGACGCCGGCGGGGACCGCATCGCCGATGGCCGGGCCTATGGCGACAGCTTTGAGGTCGCCCTGGACGACATCACCCTCTGGAACGCTGAAAATCCCTATCTGTATACCCTGGTGCTGCGCTACAACGGCGAATCCATCTGCGAATTCGTGGGCTTCAGGGACATCCGGGTGGAGAACGCGGTGGTGAAGCTCAATGGTACGCCCATCAAGTTCCGCGGCGTCAACCGCCATGACAGCGACCCCGTGCTGGGGCCCGCTGTGGGCGAGGAGGAGATGCTCAAGGACCTGGTGCTGATGAAGCATCACAACATCAACGCCATCCGCACCAGCCACTATCCCAACTCCCCGCTGTTCCCGAGGATGTGCGACAAGTACGGCTTCTACCTCATCGCCGAGGCCGACGTGGAGTGCCACGGCGTGGTCTATCAGGACGGCATCTACACCGAAAAGCACTACGACATACTGGCCCAGGACCCCGAGTACGGCGAGGCCATACTGGACCGGGTGCAGCACAGCGTCATAAGGGACAAGAACCGGCCCTGCATCCTCATATGGTCCATGGGCAACGAGTCCGGCATGGGCCGCAACTTCCACAATGCCCTCCGCTGGACCAAGGAGTTCGACCCCTCCCGGCTGACCCACTACGAGCGGGCCTCCTTCCCGCCCCAGGGCGAGTACATCAACCGGGACCACCTCGATCTCTACAGCCGCATGTATCCGTCGATTGAAGAGATCGACGCCTACTTCGAGCGCAACGAGGTGGGCAAGCCCTATGTGCTCTGCGAATACGCCCACGCCATGGGCAACGGTCCCGGCGACGCGGAGAACTACTTCCGCTGCTTCGAGCGCCACGAGGGGAACTGCGGCGGCTTCGTCTGGGAGTGGTGCGACCATGCCATCGACATGGGCAGCACCCCCGACGGGCGCAAGCGCTACTTCTACGGCGGCGACTTCGGCGAGTTCCCCAACGACGGCAACTTCTGCATGGACGGCCTGGTCTATCCCGACCGGCGTCCCCACACCGGCCTGCTGGAGCTGAAGAACGTCAACCGCCCCGCCCGGGTCACGGAAGTCGACCTGCGGGAGGGCGTGTTCCGGGTGCAGAACTATCTGGACTTCACCCCACTGAACGACTACATCCGCATGAGCTACACCGTCCGCGCCGAGGGCCGGGAGATCTATAAGAACACGGTGCCCGACGCGCTGCTGGACATCCCGCCCCACGAGAAGCGGGAGATCAAAATCGACCTGCCGGACAACCTGCCCAAGCTGTTCGCGGTGTACTTCGAGCAGACTCAGAAGTACGACCGCCCGCTGACCCCCGCCGGCCATGTGCTGGGCTACGACCAGATCGGTCGGCAGAAGTACACCATGCCCGAGCGGCCCGACGGCGTGCTGGCCATCGAGGTCAAGGAGGACAACCGCTCCATCACCCTGAGGGGCGAGAACTTCCGCTACAGCTTCAACAAGCAGAACGGCTGCTTTGACATGATGAACTTCGATCAGCTCCACGTCATCAAGCAGCCCATGATGTTCAACATCTGGCGCGCGCCTACGGACAACGACATGTACATCGCCCAGCACTGGAGGCAGTACGGCTACAACTGCGCCAGCACCCGCGTCTACAATGTGAAGCTGGACCTGGCCGACGACGCGGTCATCACCGCCGAGTTTGCCATGGTGGCCCCCGGCCTGCCGAAGATCGCCTCCGGCACCGCCGTGTGGACGGTCCACCGCAACGGACGCATCGACGCCAATATCGACGTGAAGCGCCGCGACAATGCCCCGCCGCTGCCCCGTTTCGGCATCCGCATGATGCTGCCCAAAGCTATGGACAGGCTCAGCTACTTCGGCTTCGGCCCCTATGAGAGCTATGTGGACAAGCACCGGGCCAGCGTGAAGCACATGTACACCTCCACCGTGGAGGCCCAGCATGAGGACTACATCCGTCCCCAGGAGAACGGCAGTCACTGGAACTGCGACTATCTCCGCATCTCCGGCGCGCTGGGCGGCTTCGAGGTGTTCGGCGACGAGTTCAGCTTCAACCTCTCCCGCTATTCCCAGGAGGAGCTGGAGCGCAGGGCCCACTCCTTCGAGCTGGAAAAGGCTCCCGGCACCGTGTTCTGCCTCGACTACGGCCAGAACGGCATCGGCTCCAATTCCTGCGGCCCCGATCTCAACCCCGCCTACGCCATGCCCGATAAGTTCTGCTTCAAGTTCTCCATCGCTCCCATAGCCTATGAATAAACGACGCCCCGGAGGAAGCGATTCCTCCGGGGCGTGATATTTTTTAAGGCGGAAAATTGGAATTTGTTGGACAATTCATAATTCATAATGCGTAATTCGTAATTATGAAAATGCTGAAACGATAGGTATTTTCCAATTACGCATTATGAATTATGCATTACCCGACAAATCCCTGCTTATAGCGATTCTCATTCCTCCCTTCCATCTGCCTCCGCCATCTGTGCCTCCAGTTCCCCAATCCTTTGGGCGACATTGGCGCAGAAATCATCGGCGGCCTCGGCGCGGGCCTGGGCGGAGAGGGCGATGAACTCCTTGACGGGGTCCACCACCGCCTGCACGGCCCCGGTGAGGGCCGACCCGGCGACGATCCGCTGGCCGCGGAGGTACTGGGCCAGCACGTCGCAGGCCCGGGCCAGCTCCGCGTCGCCGGTGCGGCGGGCCTCGGCGGTCAGCTCCTCGCTGGATGTGCCCACGTCGGCCCGGACCCGATGGTTCACCTGGGGCGTATCGCAGGCCACACCCTTCTCGTTCAGCTTTTCCACCATTTCCTTCACATACTCCGGGCGGCTCTTGATGACCGCCCGGTATTTATTCTGATACCGGAGCATCAGGCTGTGATCCCCGTTAGCCAGCTTTTGAAGGCAGGAGCGCACAGACTGGCCCTCAGCCCGTGCCGTCAGTACCTGCTCCATCAGCCAGTCCACCTCCTGCTGTGTAAAGGGCACGAACCGCGCCGCGTGGGCCTGGCCGTCCTCGTGCTGGCGCACCTGGGCGTAATAATAATTGCGGATGCTGTTGGGCCTGCGGCCCGTCTGCCGGGCGATCTGGTCGAACACCGCCTTCAGCGGCAGGCCCTGCTGCTGGGCCTCGTCCGCCGTCTCCCAGAGCAGTTGATTTTCAGATTCCGACCAGCCCGAGCGCCGACCGCCCCGGGGAAATGCCTCTCGGCTTATGCTTTCGTGGGAAATTGCCTGATCCATATTTGCCTACCTCCCAAGAACTTCATGATAGAGAGTATGCGCTTCATGTGCCGGGAATATACTGAAATCCCCCGCCGCATAAAGATTTTATATTTTCCTTTGTGGGAAATAGAGATAGCATTATGGATTCTATATGCGCTAAAAATGGCAAATATGACAAAAATAAAGGGGAAATTGAGTGTTCCTCAATTTCCCTGAAGGCTTTCCAGGAATGCCGCGACCCATTGTTTATACTCATCGTAATTGACGAGTACCGACTCCGCGTGCCTGGCTCCCGGCATGAGATGGAAGTCCGACGGGCCGCGCGTGGCGTCACGCATGGCGACGCCGTGGGAATAGGGGATGAAAGTGTCATCCTCGCCGTGGATGAACAGTATGGGAACGTCGTTTTCCCGGAGGGCGTCGATGGGCCGCATGTCGTTGAAATCATAGCCGCTGCCCACCTTGGCGCACAGTCTTGTGACCTCGTACATGAACTCCGGGAAATAGGACCGCTTCAAACCCGCTTTCAATATTGACGCGATCTCCGAAAAGCCGCAGTCCGCCACGGCAAAGTCCACCTGGGGCTTATATTGCATGGAAGCCACCGTGGTGGCCGCGCCCAGGGATTCTCCGTGGAGGCCGAGGGTCGTCATATCCGGCCAGCGTTTCCGGGCTTCCTCGACCATGGCACAAAGGTCGCGGCTCTCGCGGATGGAATAGGTGCAGAAGGTCGGCACGTTCTCCCCATGGCCCCGCAGGTCGTAGATCACGCAGTTAAAGCCAAAATCAAGGTAAAAACGAACGTATTTCAGCGAGCCGATGCGGGTGCCGGTGTGGCCGTGGGTCAGTATGATATATTTCTGAGTCGGCTCCGGGTTCTTCAGCAGTTGCGCGTGGAGCACATAGCCGTCGTAGCTCGGGACCTCATAATCCACCTTTTCAAGGGCGTCATAAAAGCTCGTATCATAGTGATCCGACTCCCATGCAAGGGATTCCTCGTGGGTCATCCTCTTGCTCCGAAGGATGACGCGGAAAGCATATATGCCCAGGCCCAGGACAATCACCAGAATGACCGCAAGTATTATACAAATCTTCTTCATCTTATCACTTGTATAAGAATTATTTATTGTATTTTAGCATGTCTCCCATTTCATGTCAACTTCAATCTTGGTTTAAGCTTCCCATGCTAAAACTATGCCATCAAACAGGGAGGCGATCCCATGATCTACCGAAATGAAATCAAGCACGTCATCGACGCGGGGGACAGGGCGGCCATCATCGCCAGCCTGCGCCGGGTGGCGAAGCCCGACCCCCACGCGGGGAGGGACGGACGCTACCTGATCCGCAGCCTCTATTTCGACAACATCGCCGACAAGACTCTGCGGGAAAAGCGTGACGGCGTCAACGAGCGGGAGAAGTTCCGCATCCGCTATTACAACGGCAATACCGACTTCATCCAACTGGAAAAGAAGGTGAAGCGCAACGGCCTGGGCTATAAGGTTTCCGCGCCGCTGACCGCCAAAGAGGCCCAACGCATCGTGAACGGCGACACCGCCTGGATGGCTGCCAGCGGACGGGGCCTCATCATCGAGCTGTACGCCAAGATGAAGGCCCAGGGCCTGCGCCCCCGGACCATCGTGGATTACACCCGCACACCCTTCGTCTACGGTCCGGGCAACGTCCGCGTCACCATCGACGAAAACATCCGCACCGGCCTGCGATGCACGGATTTCCTCAACCCCCAATGCGTCACCATACCCGCCGGACCGCCGGTGATTATATTGGAGGTCAAGTGGGATGCCTACCTCCCCACCTGCATCCGCCACGCCGTACAGGTCAGAAACCGCCGGGAGGGCGCGTTTTCCAAGTATGAGGCGTGCAGGATGTATGATTGAGGGAAATCCCTCTTCTCGATAAACGGGGATTTGTCGGGGCGTCGTTCGATGCCACCTCATCCGCCCTCACGGCACCTTCCCCTCAAGGGGAAGGCAAAGGGCTGGGAACGACGGAACCCAAAAGCCTTCCCCTTGAGGGGAAGGTGGCGCGAAGGCAACTTTGCCTTTG
>CACZXF010000021.1 GCA_902785105.1 uncultured Eubacteriales bacterium
TACCATTCCATCTGATAAAAATCGCTCCATCTCTGCTGTAGTTCAGCTTCGTTGGTGTGTTTTCCCTTCCTTGTAGATGCATGAATAATCCAGGTTAAAATATAGACTGGCTAAGAAACTGGTTATCGAAGCATGTGGAAAGATTCAACGAAAAATAGATTTCAAGTGGACTGCTTGAAATGTCCATATTTTAACGAAAATTAGCATTAAAAATATTATTGCAATCGTTATCGAAAGTATGGACAAATATTTAATAAGGTGATATAATTAGTTTGCAATTGTGTGGCATATTATGTCAATTATATTGCAGTACATAAGCCGCATGAGGAAATAGAGTGAACGGGCTATGAATGAGGGGGCAATGCCTATGAGATGAAAACGGGCCCTGGTGAATTCCTATTCTTGCAACCAACAGGATATGAGGAGGAACAATTATGAAAGATAACGCTTTGAGACGCTTATTTGCGATGATCATCGCGCTGGCCATGCTGACGACTCCCATAATGGCCGTCGCGGAGGAAGCCGCAGAGGCTTCCGAGCCTGTGATCGAAGCTGAGGGCCTTGAGCCGATGGTCGAGGAGACCGAAGCGGTCGTGCTCGGCGGCGAAGAGGAAGTCGCGGTCGAGGCTGAGGCTGAGAATATCGCTGAGGAAGTTGCCGCGCCGGTAGAAGCCGAGAAGACCTATGCGGACGAGGACTATCCCTCTGAGGATCGTGAACTCGTAGTCACCAAGAACTCTGTCAAAACGTCCATGAATGTCGGCGATACGCTGAATGTTTCCCTGGATATTGCCGGTGTTTACGCATCCGGCACCTGGAAGAGCAGCAAGACGAAGGTGGCTGTGGTTGAGGAAGCGGAGAACGAGGATGGCAACACCATTACCGCTCTGAGCCCCGGTACCGCGAAGATCACGGTCAAACTGTCCAACAGAAAGACGCTGACCATCACCGTGACGGTCGCCGATCCCTACATCGCCACCGATGTGGACTTTGATGAATCCGCCGGCAGCGCGCAGATGCGGGTCGGTGACGAGCTTGATCTCGCTGATTTTATCATCATGGAACCTGAATGGGCGGACCCCTCCACGCTGACCTGGAAATCCTCCAAATCCAGCGTGGCGAAGGTGGATAAGTACGGCCATGTGACGGCGAAGAAGGCCGGCAAGGCGAAGATCACCGTCACCACCAAGAAGACCAAGAAGAAGGACACGATCGAAATCCAGGTTGTGGCCAATAAGCTCACGAACATGTTCCCCAAGCCCACCAAGGCTGTTGTCAGTGCAATGGCTGAGGGCGGCTGGACCTTTGTCCCCGCGTCCATGGAGATGAAGTCCAACGGCAATCTGGATTGCCAGTTCTATCTGCTCAACGGCACTTCTCTGAAGACCAAGGAGCTCCACAATCTGAATATCTACCTGGCAGGCGAGGACGGCGAGCCCTTTGCGTACAACAATTTCGGCACCGTGAAGGCCGCCGCCAGCAAGAACGGCTACAAGGCCTTCAAGCTGTCCTTCCCGAGCGCGAAGGTTGACCATGAGGTCTTCCTGCCGGAGCTGGGTGATATCTTCATTGGCTTCGAGGATGTGGATACCGTCTACGCGATCGCCAATGACAAGTATAAGTCCGAGCTGGATTTCATCCCGCTGGATGACTGGCACATCACCGATTCCTATGTGCCGGAACCGCAACCGCAACCGCAGAACGTCAAAGTGACTTCCATTACTTTGGCTCCCGCGTCCGCCAGTCTTGAAGTCGCTGGCACCACTACGCTGACTGCTACTGTGTTGCCGACGAACGCCACGAATAAAAACGTATCCTGGAAGAGCTCCAATGTAAGCGTCGCTACGGTTTCCAACGGCGTGGTTAAGGGATTGACCGCCGGTACCGCCACCATCACCGCCACCGCGGCTGACGGCAGCGGCGTCCAGGGCGTATGCACCGTGACCGTCAAGGCCGCCGGACCTGCCGGCGTGAAGGTGACCAAGATCACCCTCGACAAGACCACCGCGTCCCTCGAGGAAGGCAAGACCGAGAAGCTCACCGCCACCGTTGAGCCCTCCAACGCCACCGATTCCAAGGTTACCTGGACCACCAGCAATAGCTCTGTTGCCACTGTGAGCGACGGCACCATCACCGCCGTGAAGGCCGGTACCGCCACCATCACCGCCACCGCGGCCGACGGCAGCGGCATCAAGGCCGAGTGCGCCGTCACCGTCACCGCCCCCGTGGTGAAGAACATCAACCTCGACAAGGAAGCCGTCGAAGTCATCGTTGGTGAAAATGTCAGGCTGTATGAGAAGGACAACAAGACTGTCACCTGGACGACTCCGAACACTGAAATCGTCTCCGTTACACAGAAGGGTATCGTAACCGCCCTCAAGGAAGGCACGGCCAAGGTCATCGCCTCTGCCGGCTCCGACAGCGCGACCTGCGTGGTTACCGTTGTGGGCAAGAACGTCACTGGCTTCGACGCTCTGACCGCTCCCGCATCCCCTTTCTATGTGGGTGATACCCACAAGATGGAGCTCACCAATATCCAGCCCACTGGCGCCAATATCAAGAGCATCACCTGGAGCAGCAGCGATGAAACTGTGGCTACTGTGACTGCCAACGATAAGGGTGCTGAGATCAAGGCTGTCAAGGCCGGCTCCGCGACGATCACCGCCACGCTGAAGGATAACTCCAAGAAGACCGTGTCTGTCACCGTCGTGAACAAGCCTGTGTATCCCAAAACCATCGTGCTGAGCGCGACCTCCTTGAGCATCGAAGCAGGCAAGACCGATATCCTGTCTGTGAAGGAACTCATTGCTGAGGATCCCTCCCAGAAGGTCGACCAGATGGGCGTCAAGTATACCAGCAACAACACTACCGTTGCCAGCGTTGACCAGACCGGCACCGTGACGGCCAATGTGCCCGGCACCGCGACCATCTTCGTCGAGTCTGCAAATGGCGGCGCGAAGGCTTCCTGCACGGTTACCGTCACCAAGGCCACTGTGACTAAGGCTGTTCAGCAGATTGCTTTCGACGACTCCAAGGATTACAGCACCACGATCAACGCCAAGAATCCTCTCGATCTGTCGAAGACCATCGTCTTTACGCCTGCTGATGCCACCAATAAGGGCATTACCTGGACCAGCAGAAACGAGGCCATTGCCACCGTCGATGAGAACGGCGTTGTGACCGGCAAGTCTGTGGGTACCGTCATCATCACTGCCAAGTCCAAGGACAGCGATAACGTTGCGTCCATCAACCGCACGATCACTGTCAACAAGGAAGAGTTTGATGTGACCAACGTCACCCTTGCCAAGGCCAAGGATACTGATCCTGACTTCATTGACATTGGCAGCGCGAACAAGACCATGACTCTGAAGGCGACCATCGAGCCCTCCAACGCGACCCGCAAGGACCTGATCTGGAAGACCGACAAGCCGGAGATCGCGACTGTGAGCGACGGCGTTGTTACCGGTGTTTCCGAAGGCAAGGCGATCATCACCGTGCTCGCCAAGGATGACAAGACCAAGGAAGAGGACATGAAGAAGGCGACCTTTGAGGTTACCGTCAAGAATATCATTCATGTTGAGAGCGTTTCCATCAGCGGCAAGCCCGCCGATTCTCTCAACAAGGGCGATACTGTGATTCTGTCCGCGTCCGTTACCGGCGAAGGCTCTCAGACGCCCACTGAAACCGGCGTTGTTTGGAGCAGCACCGATCCCAGCGTGGCCAGCGTTGAGAATGGCCTTGTGACCGCCCTTAAGGTTGGCCAGACCACCATCACCGCGACCTCCAAGGACAATGACAAGAAGTTCGATCAGTGCGTGGTTAAGGTCATCGAGCGTGCGACCGGCATCAAGCTGGATCAGACCGGTACCGTCGATCTCGTGGAAGGCAAGACTCTGACCCTGAAGGCGACGGTTGAACCCACCACCACCACTGACACGGTTGTGTTCTCGGATGATGGCACTGGCTTTGCCACTGTCGATTCGAAGACCGGCGTTGTAACCGGTAAGGCGGTAGGCAAGACTGTCATCACCGCTACCGCGGGCAGCAAGAAGGCCACAGTTACCATTAATGTCGTTCGTGCGCCTCTTGCCAAGGTTACCGGCGTCAAGTATTCCCTGAACGTTGACAAGAGCGTCAGCGTTGAATGGGCGAAGGAGTCCACCGGCTATGGCGACTGGTACTGGCTCTACTGCAAGCAGGGCAATACCGAGATTTACAAGATTCAGACTCAGAATCTCACTGAAACCATCCCCGCTGACAAGCTGAAGAGCGGCCAGGTGTATCAGATCACCGTTCAGGCG
The DNA here is from genome assembly GCA_902785105.1 of uncultured Eubacteriales bacterium. Classification (GTDB taxonomy): domain Bacteria; phylum Bacillota; class Clostridia; order Christensenellales; family Aristaeellaceae; genus UBA2862. Next base: position 4,302 of record CACZXF010000021.1, read on the forward strand.
ACCCTCGGCAAGGACGAGTCCCACCTCACTGGTGACTACGAGTTCGAAGAGGGACCGGTGTCTGACGCGGTTTCCCTGAACTATTAATCACCTTTGACTCAACTTTAGCTGTTCATTAAAACTGAACACAACCCCGGTGACGGCCTTTTCCCGGCCGTCACCGGGGTCCCTTTATTTTGTGGGTACAACAAAGAACTGCCATCCCTTTTTCTGGGGCGGCAGTTCTGTGTTATCTGTCCTTTTCGGAGCCTATGAATATGGTCTCTCCATAGCCGATCAGGCCGGAGATGTTGTCGCGGATGGCGCGGGGGAAGAGGTTGCGGCGGGTGATTTCGCGGAGATCGATCCACTCCAGGCCGATCTGGAAGCGGTCCGTTTCGGTGGGAGCGCGCTTGGGCTCGGGGCCCAGCTTGCAGAGGAAGATGAAGTAGATTTTGTGGGCGTTGGGATCATGACGCCCCACGCTGATGCGCTCATAGATGCCGGAGAGGCGGATGGGGATGACGGAATACCCCGTCTCCTCCAATAATTCCCGCTTCACGGTCTCGTTCAGCATTTCGCCAGTGTGCTGTCCGCCGCCGGGCAGGGCGTAATATTCCCCGAATTTGGAGATGCAGCGGTTGACCAATATCTTGCCGTCGTTCAGCACGATGGCCTTCGCGGAATTGCGCACGGGCACGGCGGTTCACCCCCCTCGTTCTGAGATGATGCTCATATACTATTATAAAGGTTTGGCATGTTTTTTTCAATACGTTTCGTCAAGAAATCAACATAAGGATTTGAGAAAATTCGCGCCGATTCATACAATGCGCCGGTTTTTTGACGGGACAATGTTAAATTGAGTAAAGTTAGCATGAATTTGAGGTTGCTTCGTTGAATGTTAGCGCGGGGGATGTTACAATAGTATCAGTGAGGCCATAGCGCCTGATAATTTGATGGACAGGGAGGAAATTCCAATGGCTGTTGCAGTAATCATGCCCCGCCAGGGCAATACCGTGGAAAGCTGTATCATTACCGAGTGGAAGAAAAAAGTGGGGGACACCGTCGCGGTGGGCGATATACTGTTCGCCTATGAGACCGACAAAGCCGCCTTCGAGTGCGAGGCCGAAACCGCCGGCACCCTGCTGAAGGTGCTATTTGAAGAAGGCGACGACGTGCCCGTGCTGGAGAACGTCTGCGTCATCGGCAACCCCGGCGAGGACCCCGACGCCGCGCTGTCCGGCGCACCCGCCGCTCCGACTGCCGGACCCGCCGCGCCCGCTGCCGCCGCTGCCGCGTCTGCCGCCGCCGCGGGGGACTGCCAGCCGGTCATCATGCCCCGCCAGGGCAACACCGTGGAATCCTGCGTCATCACCGAGTTCTTCAAGGCCGTGGGCGACCAGGTCAATGTGGGTGACAAGCTCTTCGCCTATGAGACGGACAAGGCCGCTTTCGAGTGCGAGGCCGAGTTCGCCGGTACGATGCTGGCTATCTTCTATAACGAGGGCGACGACGTGCCCTGTCTGGACAACGTCTGCGTCATCGGCCAACCCGGCGCGAACCCCGAGGTGTTCCGTCCCGGCGCCGAGGTTCCTGCTGCCGCTGCTCCCGCCGTCGCGCCTGCCGTCGAAGCCGCGCCCGCCGCGGAGCTGGCCGAGCCCGCCGTGGTCGTCGGCGATCTGCATATCTCCCCCCGCGCCAAGAAGCTGGCCGAGGAGAAGAAGGCCGACCTGTCTAAGGTCGTCCCGACGGGCCCCGATGGCCGCGTGATCGAGCGCGACGTGCAGAAGCTCATCGACGAGGGCAAGCTGCTGGGCGCGAAGGCTGCCGAAGCTGCCGCCGCTCCCGCCGTCAGCGCCGCGCCCGTGGAGCTGGGCGTGCCCTGCGACGACAGCTACACCGAGCCCATGTCCAACATCCGCAAGGTCATCGCCCGGTCCATGGTCGCCAGCCTGTCCACCATGGCTCAGCTCACCCACAACATCTCCTACGACGCCACCGAGGTCAAGAATGCCCGCGCCCTGTTCAAGGCCAAGGGAGAAGCCTTCGGCATGGACAAGATCAGCATCAACGACATCGTGATGTACGTCGTGGCCCGCACGCTGATGCAGCCTGAGCACCGCGCCCTCAACGCCAACCTCATCGATGACGGCAAGACCATGAAGTACTTCCGCGGCGTCAACCTGGGCATGGCGGTGGATACCGACCGCGGCCTGATGGTGCCCACCATCTTTGGTGCTGACAGGATGACCCTGAAGCAGCTCTCCGACACCGCCAAGAAGCTGGCCAAGGAGTGCAAGGAGGGCAAGATCAGCCCGGATTACCTGTCCGGCGCGTCCTTCACCGTCTCCAACATCGGCTCCCTGGGCATCGAGAGCTTCACCCCCGTGGTGAATCCGCCCCAGACCGGCATCCTCGGCGTCTGCGCCATGAAGGACGCCTTCCGGATGAACAACGGCCAGATCGAGGTCTATCCCAGCATGAACCTGTCCTTGTCCTACGACCACCGCGCCCTGGACGGCACCCCTGCCAGCAAGTTCCTGCGCGACCTCAAGAACAACCTCGAAAACTTCACCCTGATGCTTGCCAAGGGCTGAAAAGAAATTATAGATTCATATAAAGGAGAGTAGATCAAAATGTCCAAGCAGCTGTTTGTTGACCCGAATGAGCGCCGCGCCTCCGGCTATATCCATTTTGAGGACATTCCGGTCAACCAGTACAAAAAGACCGTCAAGGACGAGCTGGGTAACTTCACCAAGGAGCAGTTTGTCAACATCTACCGCGACATGCTGACCCTGCGCGAGTTCGAGACGATGATCAACCTCATCAAAAAGACCGGCGAATACAAGGGCATCGCCTACAACCATCCCGGCCCGGCCCACCTTTCCATGGGTCAGGAGGCGGCGGCTGTCGGCGAGGCGTTCCACCTGGATGTGAACGACTTCATCTTCGGCTCCCATCGCGCCCACTCCGACATACTGGCGAAGGGCCTTTCCGCCATCGAAAAGCTGTCCGATGAGGAGCTTCTGGACATCATGAAGAACTTCCTGGACGGCAAGACCTACAACGTCATCAAGGACGAGCCCCACGAGACCGTGAAGGACATCGCCATAAACTTCCTGCTCTACGGCGCGATGGCGGAGATCTTCGCCCGCGAGACTGGCTTCAACCGCGGCCTCGGCGGCTCCATGCACACCTTCTTCACCCCCTTCGGCATCTATCCCAACAACGCCATCGTCGGCGGCAGCGGCACCATCGCCATGGGCGCGGCGCTGTACAAGCGCGTGAACCGCAAGCCCGGCATCGTCATCGCCAACATCGGCGACGGTTCCCTGGGCCGCGGCCCCGTCCTCGAGGCGCTGAACATGGCCGGCATGGGCCAGCTCACCCAGCTCTGGGACGACGAGATGAAGGGCGGCCTCCCCGTCATGTTCAACATCGTCAACAACCAGTACGGCATGGGCGGCCAGACCGTGGGCGAGACCATGGGCTACGACATGCCCGCCCGCCTCGGCGCTGGCTTCAACCCCAACCAGATGCTGGCCGAGCGTGTGGACGGCTTCAACCCCCTGGCCGTCATCGAGGCCTATGGCCGCAAGAAGAAGCTGCTCCTCGAGGGCAAGGGACCCGCGCTGCTGGACGTGGTGACCTACCGCTTCGCCGGCCACAGCCCGTCGGACAGCTCCTCCTACCGTACCAAGGAAGAGATAGCCGCCTGGGAGGCCCAGGACCCCATCATCGAATATCGCAAACAGCTCATCGAGGCGGGCGTGGCGACGGAAGCCGAGTGCGACGCCATCGTCAAGTATGTCGAGGACGCCATCCTCCGCAACTTCAAGCTCTCCATCGACGAGAAGATCTCCCCGCGCATGGACCTGGTTGCCAATCCCGACGCCATCGCCGACCTGATGTTCACCAACGGCCATGTGGAGTCCTTCGGCGCGCCCGGCCAGAAGCCCGACGTGCTGATGAGCATGGAGGAGAACCCCCGCGTCCAGGCCATTGCCAAGAAGGAGCGCTGGGGCATCAATCCCGACGGCAGTCTGGTTTCCAAGAACAAGGTCTATCAGCTCCGCGACGGCCTGTTCGAGGCCATCATCGACCGGTTCTACAAGGACCCGACTCTGGTCTCTTATGGCGAAGACGTCCGCGACTGGGGCGGCGCGTTCGCGGTCTATCGTGGACTGACCGAGGCCCTGCCGTACCATCGCCTGTTCAACAGCCCCATCTCCGAGTCCGCCATCGTGGGCAGCGCCGTGGGCTACGCCATGGCCGGCGGCCGCGCCCTGGTGGAGCTGATGTACTGCGACTTCCTGGGCTGCGCCGGTGACGAGGTGTTCAACCAGATGGCGAAGTGGCAGGCCATGTCCGCCGATGTCATCAAGATGCCCGTGGTGCTCCGCGTGTCCGTGGGCAGCAAGTACGGCGCGCAGCACTCCCAGGATTGGACGAGCCTCACCGCCCACATTCCGGGCCTGAAGATCGCCTTCCCCAACACCCCCTACGATGCCAAGGGCCTGATGGCCACCGCTCTGGCTGGCACCGACCCCGTGGTGTTCTTCGAGAGCCAGCGCATCTACGATGTGGGCGAGCAGTTCCACGAGGGCGGCGTCCCCGCGGACTACTATGAGATCCCCTTCGGCAAGGCCGACATCAAGCGCCCCGGCAAGGATGTCACCATCCTGACCTTCGGCGCGGTGCTCTATCGTGCGTTGAAGGCTGCCGACGAGCTGAAGGACAAGTACAATCTCGAGGCCGAGGTCATCGACGCCCGCACGCTGGTGCCCTTCGACTACGAGACCCTCATCGAGTCCGTCAAGAAGACCGGCCGCCTGGTCATCGTCACCGACGCCTGCGAGCGCGGCTCCTTCGCCTCCGAGGTCGCCCGCCAGATCACCGAAATGGCCTTCGATTACCTCGACGCTCCGCCGGTGGTCGTTGCCTCCAAGAACTGGATCACTCCCGCCCATGAGCTGGAGGAAGCCTTCTTCCCCCAGCCGAGCTGGATCATCGACGCCATCAACGCCAAGATCCTCCCCATCCCCGGCTACATCAACACCACCAATCAGACCCTCGCCAAGAAGCTCGAAAACGAGTCCAAGGGCGTGTAATGGCTTAGAGAGGCAGGCAGGTTATCCCATCCGGATAGCCTGCCTGTTTTAAATTGTAAAAATTTTGTGACCCGGCATTTAACGGTATTTTTGACATGTAAAGAAACAATCTATTTGATATAATTAATATAGATGGCACTTTATCATGCCGATAAACAGGGATTATCAGGGGAGGCGAATCTCTCCCGGACAGATTTCAAAATATCGCTGTGAATCGAATAAACAAGCCATCGACCAGGAGAAAGAATATGCTTGCGATGATATTGAAGATGTCGGCGGTGACGACGCTGTTTGTGCTGCTCACGGCGCTGATCTGGAAGCGGATGCAGGGAAAGCGGATGACAGCGGCGCACCGGCTCATCATCGGCGTGATCTACGGCCTCTGCGCCGTGCTGTCCACTCACTTCGGCGTGGACTACAACCACATGATGCTGAATGTACGCGACATGGGGCCGCTGTCGGCGGGCCTGTTCTTCGATCCCGTCTCGGGCATCATCGCGGGCCTGATCGGCGGCATCGAGCGCTACATCGCGGGCACCTACTGGGGCGTGGGCTCCTATACCCGCATTGCGTGCAGTGTGTCCACCTGCCTGGCCGGCTTCGTGGCGGCGGCCATGCACATCTTCATATTCAAGCGGAAGAAGCCCTCGGCCATCTACGCTTTCTTCATGGGCGCGGTGATGGAGGTCTTCCACATGTACGTGGTGTTCATCACCCACCGCGAGGACATGAGCATGGCGTTCTACGTGGTCACCACCTGCGCGCCGCCGATGATCATATTCACCGGCCTGGGCATGGCGATCTCCTCCAATATCCTCAGAATATTTGCCGGGGAGTGGAAAAACCCCTTCCGCAAGCTGAAGGAGGAGGAGATCCCCGTCTCTCAGCGGTTCCAGTTCTGGCTGTTTGCGGTGACCTTCGCCATACTCTCCCTGAACCTGCTGTTCACCTTCACCATGCAGACCCGCGCCGCCGTCCAGAGCGCCGAGGGCACGCTGGCTACGGTCTCCGAGGACATCCACAAGACCTATGACAAGCTCCAGCAGACCAGTGAAAACACCAATGTGCTGGCCGGTGAGACCGCGAAGATGGAGGCCCTTGCCATCGCCGAGGCCATCGACCATTCGGGCGGCTTTGAAAACATCGACAATGATTTCCTGGAGCGGCTGCGCAAAATCTATAATCTTGTAGCCGTCGCCGCCGTGGACAGTGAGGGCAATGCCGTCGCCAGCGCGGGTTATTCGCCGGTGTATACGGCCATGCTGTCCGGAGTGCTGAACGGCAGCGAGGATATACAGATCATCAATCCATCCTCCCTGCGCGTGGCCGTCGGTGCGCGCTGCGGCGAGGGCATGGTGCAGGTGGTCATAGAGCGCAGCAGCATCTCCAACGCGCTGAACATCGCCGGGCTCAATGAATCCCTCTCCTATGTCCATGTGGGCAGCGAGGGCTCCTTTGACATCATCCGCGACAGCGGCGTCATCACCGTGGGCGCCCATCGCGGCTCCAGCCTGACCACCGACGCCCTCAAGACCATGACGGCCCAGCCCAGAGGGGTCTGCTTCCAGTCAAATCTGCTGGGCGCCAAATCCCTATGCCGCCTGGAGGACCTGGGCGGCGGCATGACGCTGCTGACCATGCTGCCTATGTCGGAGGTCTATGCTGACCGCGACATCCAGACCTATGAATCCGCCTTCGCGGCCATCATACTGTTCGCCGTGATCTATGTGTTGATCTCCATGCTGGTGCAAAGCATCGTGGTCAATAACCTGGACATGGTCAACGCCTCGCTGGACCGCATCACCCAGGGCCATCTGGACGAGGTGGTCTCCGTCCGCAATTCCTCGGAATTTGCCTCCCTGTCCAACGACATCAACCAGACCGTCAGCGTATTGAAGGGCTACATAGAGGCGGCGGAGAAGCGCATCGAACAGGAGCTGGAATTTGCCCGGACCATCCAGGATTCCGCCCTGCCCAAGAACTTCACCTTCCCCCGCAAGGACTTCGAGCTCTATGCCACCATGGACCCCGCCAAGGAGGTGGGCGGCGATTTCTACGATTTCTTCTTCATCGACAGCAACCGGCTGGCGCTGGTGATCGCGGACGTGTCCGGCAAGGGCATCCCGGCGGCGCTGTTCATGATGCGGGCCAAGACCGCCATCCGCGGCCTGGCGGAATCCGGCGAGACGCCCTCCCGCATACTCTTCCGCGCCAACAACACCCTCTGCGAGGGCAACGACGCGGAGATGTTCGTCACCGTCTGGCTGGGCATCATCGACCTTTCCACCGGCGCGATGAAGTGCGCCAACGCCGGCCACGAATACCCGGTGCTGATGCGCGCCGGCGGCGACTACGAGCTTTACAAGGACAGGCACGGCCTCGCCCTCGCGGCCATGGAGGACATGCCCTTCAAGGAGTACGAGCTGCAATTGAATCCCGGCGACAGGCTGTTCGTGTACACCGACGGCATCCCCGAGGCCATCGACGAGCAGGTGGAGCAGTACGGCGCGGACCGGCTGGTCAATGTGCTGAACACCGTGAAGGGGGAGCCTATGGAAACGGTCCTGCCCATCGTGCGCCAAAATATCGCCGATTTCGTCGGCGCGGCGGATCAGTTTGACGACATTACGATGCTGGGCTTTGCCTACTATGGTTCAGAGAAGGAGGGCGTCTGACATGCAGGAGCGGACGTTTGAAGCGAAGATCGAAAACATCACCGGGGTCACGGCTTTCGTCGATGAATGGCTGGAAGGGCTGGACTGCGGCATGAAGGCGCAGTTGCAGATCGACGTGGCGCTGGATGAGCTCTTCTCCAACATCGCCCAGTATGCCTACGCCCCCGGCACCGGCGACGCTACCATCCGCCTGGAATTCGACGAGGCGACCCGACGGGCTTCCATCACCTTCATCGACGGCGGCGTGCCCTACGATCCCCTTCAGAAGGAAGATCCGGATGTGAACAAGCCCGTGGAGGAGCGGGCCATCGGCGGCCTGGGCATCTTTCTGGTGAAAAAGACCATGGACGGCATGGAATACGCCCGTCGGGATGATAAGAATATACTGACCATACACAAGCAGATATAGGAGGTTGCCCATGATACACGTCGACAACGCGCTGTGGCTGCTGATGGAGAAGGACCCGAGCCTGAACCCCTACGCCGGGGACATCCGTATGCACCTGGACCGCTTCAACGACCGGCGCTGGCATCTGGCGGGGGAGGGGAGCCTCTCCGACTTCGCCAACGGCCACCGCTACTTCGGCTTTCATCGTACCGAGAACGGCTGGGTCTTCCGCGATTGGCTCCCCGGTGCGGACGCCGTCTGGGTCACCGGCGACTTCAACGGCTGGGCCAAGTGGGACACGCCGCTGAACCTTATCGGAGGCGGTGTATGGGAGATATACCTCGACGGCTGGGACGCCCTGAAGCACGGCCAGTTTGTCAAGCTGATGGTGGGCCGTCAGGGGAGCAGCTTTGAGCGCATCCCCGCCTGGATCACCCGCTGCGTGATGGACATGTCCACCGAGACCCTCTGCGGCCAGATCTGGCAGCCCGATGAGCCCTTCCAGTGGACGGACGGCGACTGGTACTTCAAGCAGCGCCCCGATTCCCCGATGATCTACGAGGCCCACATCGGCATGGCTCAGGAGCACGGCCACATCGGCTCCTATCGGGAGTTTGCCGACGAGACCCTGGGCTGGATCAAGTATGCCGGCTACAACACCGTGCAGCTCATGGCGATACAGGAGCATCCCTACTACGCCTCCTTCGGCTACCAGGTGACCAACTTCTTCGCCCCGTCCCACCGCTACGGTACGCCGGACGACCTGAAATACCTCATCAACAAGGCCCACAGCATGGGCATTGCCGTGCTGCTGGATGTGGTGCACAGCCACGCATGCCCGAATATCGGCGAGGGCCTCAATCAGTTGGACGGCACCAACTACCAGTATTTCCACGATGGTTCCCGCGGCTGGCACGCCGGCTGGCAGACGCGCATATTCGACTACTCCAAGCACGAGGTGCTCCACTTCCTGCTGTCCAATCTGAAATACTGGATGGAGGAGTTCCACTTCGACGGCTTCCGCTTCGACGGCGTGACCTCCATCATGTATGAGAACCACGGTTTGGAGGGCTTCTCCGGCTACGATTCCCTGTTCTCAATGAACACCAACGTGGACGGCCGCGTCTACCTGATGCTGGCCAACGAGCTGATCCACGGCTATAATCCCAAGGCCATGACCATCGCTGAGGACGTCAGTGCCTTCCCCGGCATGTGCCTGCCGCTGGAATATGGCGGCGTGGGCTTTGACTACCGGCTGTCCATGGGCATCCCGGACACCTGGATCAAGCTGGTGAAGGACCAGATGCAGGACGACTGGGACATGCTCTACCTCTGGTACGAACTGACCTGGGGACGCCCCGGCGAGATGAGCATCGGCTACGCCGAATCCCACGATCAGGCGCTGGTGGGGGACCAGTCCCTGATGTTCCGCCTGGCCGGCGCGGAGATGTACGAGGGCATGATGAAGGACTATCACAGCCCCTCCATGGACCGCGCCATCGACATGCACAAGGTCATCCGCTTCCTGACCTGCGCTTTGGCCGGGAACGGTTATCTCAACTTCATTGGCAATGAGTTCGGCCATCCCGAATGGGTGGACTTCCCAAGGGAGGGCAACGGCTGGAGCTATCACTACGCCCGCCGCCAGTGGTCCCTGGTCCACAACTGGGACATGAAGTTCGACTGGCTGGCCGCCTTCGACCGGAGCATGACCCACCTGATGAACACCCGCGCCGTCCACACCACCGGCCCCGCTGAGAGCCTCTGGATCGACAACACGCGCAAGCTCATCATATTCGCCCGTGGCGGCTTGCTCTACGCCTTTAACCTCCATCCCACCTGGTCCCAGACGGACGTGTTCATCAACTGCCGCGTCACCGGTCCCGGTGGGTATAAAGTGGTGCTCTCCACCGATGACTGGCCCTTCGGCGGTCAGAGCCGCGTCAGCATGGACACCGTCTACCACGCCGCCGACACCGAATTCGGCTACGGCATCCGTCTCTACCTGCCCTGCCGCACCGGCGTGGCCCTGCAAAAGGTGGAGTGGTAGCTGCAACCCTGAATATGTGCGCACGAAAAGCCGGGAAAACCCCCGATGAAGATGCTATAATGAGGCTGTGATGGAGGGGGAGCGCGATGCAGGGCTGGATCGAGGGGTTTCAGGAATCCATTGAATACATCGAGGCGAATCTGACGGAGACGCTGGAGATCGAGCGGATCGCCGGGGTGGCGGCGCTGTCGCCGTTCTATTACCAGCGCATCTTCGGCGCGCTGTGCGGCATGACGGTGGGTGATTACATCCGCGCCCGCCGAATGACGCTGGCCGCGCAGGAGCTATCTGCATCCGAGACCAGGGTCATCGACATCGCCCTGAAATACGGCTATGATTCCCCGGACAGCTTCGCCAGGGCGTTTACAAGATTTCACGGCATCGCGCCTTCACGGGCACGGGAGCCGGGAGCAGCACTGCGCTCCTTCGCGTCATTGCACATCAAAATCACATTGGAGGGCGGCGCTATGCTGGATTATCGCATTACGGAGAAGGCCCCGTTTACCATCGTGGGCATCAGGCGGCGTTTCAATTCGGACACCAGCTATCAGGAGATACCGAAGTTCTGGCAGGAATGGGCACAGGACATGAGGGGCCTGAAGGGCGTCTTTGGCGTCTGCATGGACAAGGACGGCAAGGATTTCGACTACTGGATCGCGGACAACTATGTGCCCTGGGTGGACATCCCGAAGGGCTGCGAGACCTGCCAGATCCCCGGTGGCCTCTGGGCGGAGTTTACCTGTAAGGGCCCGCTGCCCGAGAGCCTGCAAAATGTCAACACGCAGATCTGGACGGAGTGGCTCCCCTCATTGAAGGGCTACGCGCTCGCGGGACAGTATTCCTTGGAGGTCTACATGCCCCCGGTGGAGGACCCCGCCGACACGGTCAGCTACATCTGCATCCCGTTGGTAAAAGCCTGACAATAAATCCCCTGGAATCGTAAAGGCTCGATTCCAGGGGATTTGTGTTAGAGCTTTTCTGTAAGACCATACATCAGAATACCCGCGGCCACGGCGGCGTTGAGGGACTCCGCGCCGCCGCGCATGGGCAGGCGGACGCGAATATCGGCCTGTTCGCGGGTGGCGTCGGAGATGCCCCGGGCCTCATTGCCGATGACCAATATGAAACGATCGCCGGGGTCGGGGCGGCTGTAAAAGTCATCGCCCCGCAGATCGGAGACCACCGCGTTATAGCCCTGTTGACGCATTTCGACCAACGTTCCCGGCAGGTCATCGGTCAGCATGAAGGGCACCCGAAAGCCGGAGCCCATGGCGGAGCGTTGGACCTTTGGCGAAAGCGGGTCCGCGCAGCCAGCCCCCAGCAGCAGAGCGCCGAAGCCCGCCGCGTCCGCCGTCCGCCAGATGGTGCCCAGATTGCCGGGGTCCTGCACACCGTCCAGCGCAACGATCAGCTTCGGGGCTTCGTCCAGCGGCAGAGGCGAGGGAATGTCAAAGGATGCGCAGACGCCCTGAGGCGTCACAGTGTCGCAGACCGTTGAGAGCAGTTCTTTTGGCACAATGTAGGCCCTCGCGCCTTCTTCCTCCAACTGAAAGGCGAAGTCCTCCCGGCCCTCTTCGGCCAGCGCCTCACGAATCGTCAGACCACATCCCAGCGCCTCCAGTATCATCTTCTCACCTTCCACCAGAAAGCGCCCCTGATTCAGACGTCCCTTCCGTTGGTTCAGAGACCGGAGCCCCTTTATGATTGGGTTCTTTGCGCTGGTAATCTTATCCATCAAAACACATCCCCATCTCTTGATTGAATACGTCGCGGGCGACCATCCGGTCGCCCGCGTTATTTTGCATTACCCCTCCGCGCCCATGTCATCCATGTCCATGCCGAACTCGTCGGTGACGATTTCTTCGTCCTCTTCCTCCTCGACGACCTGGGGCACGAATACCGTGGCGTAGGCCTCCTCGGGCAGTCCCTCGATCATGGCGGGCAGGTTCAGCACCATGCCGTCCTGGCCGTAGGGAATCTTGACGGTGTAGTCATAGAACTCGGATTCGCCGCCCTTCTGGCGGATGACCTCTAAGTTGAATTTCAATGTCTGACCGGTGAAGGTGGCCATGCCGCGGTCCTTGGCGGAGAGCTTGGCCACCTGCTCGCCGTTGACGTTGACGTTAATGCGGCGGATGGTATCGATGGTCCTACCCTCGTATTCCAGCTTCTTGTTGTCGAAATACATGGTGTGGCCCCGGCCGATGACCATCATGCAGGCAGCGATGGCGACGAGCAGGAGTATCGTGATGCCGCCGAAGAACAATCTGCGCTTATTCATCGATTCTCCTCCTCCTTTTGTTCGGCCTCAAGCTGCGCGCCCATGGACGCCTTGGCGCGGCGCTTCTTGGTCTCATACATGACCAGCGCAACGGTGATGACGCCATAGGATACGAACACGCGGAAGTATTCGCCGATGACCTCGTTGCCGGTGATGACCGCACCGGCCTTCGGGGCCAGTATGAACATGGTGTGGAACAGTATGACGCCCAGGAACACGTTGCCGATGGACGCCTTGTCCACGCTCGCGCCGCCCACCAGCAGCGCGGCGATGCAGAACATGCCGATCTGGCTGTGGGAGGAATAGGTCGCCATGTCGCCCATGTTTTGCAGATAGATGACCATGCCGATGCCCGCCAGCACCGTGGAGATCACGATGGAGATGATGCGAGTGCCCTCCACGTCGATGCCAGCTGCACGGGCGACTTCCATATCCTGGCCCACAGCCCGCATATCCTGCCCCAGCTTGGTGCGGCGGAACCACACGATCACCAGGCACATGGCCGCGATGATGAGCAGCGTCATCACCGGAATGCGCACGCCCGCCACGTTGAAGGCCAGCACGTTGTCCAGGCTCTTGCGGATGCGGGTCAGGTCCACGGAGGCGCGGACGCCGTAGCCGCGGGGCAGCTTGATGTTGGTGTGGGTGATGGGGATGATGGAGCCCATCATGTACAGCACAACCAACTGATAGACGCCGTTCATGAAGAAGGAGATGATGTAGCTGGTGATCATCTCGCGCCCCTTGGCGGCGTTCAGTATCTTGCCGCACATCAGGCCCAGCAGCGCGGAGATCGGGATGGACATGATGGTCGCCAGCACGATGCCGGGGATGCCCCAGATCTGCCAGTCGGAGGTGAAGATCAGCGCGATCTCCGCCGCCATCGCGCCCAGCGTCATGCCGAAGTTCAGGCCCATGCCCGCCATGATCGGTATCAGCAGCGAAAGGATCAGGAAGGCATTGCGGCTCAAGCGGTTCATGATCTCATTGAGCAGGAACGTGGAGGAGAAGCCCGACATGGGCAGGCAGATCAGTATGATGATGATGAACATGATGGGGACGGCGTTGTTCCCGATCAGGTTCAAAATCTTTTTGCCGGTGGAGGTGTTCTTGCCGTTCATCGTGTCACCTCCGATTTGCGGGTCAGGGCGTAGAGGATCATGCCGTTGGAAACCACCACGCGCAGGACCTCAGAGATGTCCAGGTTGATGAGGCCGTTCATGACGGTAGGCGTCATGGTGACCATGCCCTGGAACAGTATCGTTCCGATGATGACATTGGTGATAGATGCCTTGTTCGCCGTCGCGCCGCCGATCAGTATGGCCGAAACGGCGGGCAGCGCCATGTTGAAGGGCGCGTTGTAGAGCTGCACGAAGCCGAAGCCCTGCTCGTAGACCAGTATGCCCACGGCGGCCAGCCAGGTGCTCATGACCACGGACAGCATACGGATCTTATCCACATTGATGCCCGCCGCGGTGGCGAAGGTGGGGTTGGAGCCCACGGCGGTCATGGCCGTGCCGGTCTTGGTGTGCAGGAAGGCCCACATCAGAACCGCCAGCAGCGCGAAGAAGAGTAGCGCACCGGTGGGGATCACCAGTTTGCCGATCTGGATCTTGAGGAAGTTGGACAGCACGCCGCCATAGTACTTGTCGATGGGGAAGGTGGTGCGCAGGCCCGTGCCCTCGAAGCCCCAGGCCATGTCCGGCTTCTTGTAGGGCAGTATCAGCCACATCATGCAGAAGAAGGACACCATGGAAAAGCCCACATAGGTGGCGATCATCATCTCGCCGCCCTTGATCTTGTTCAGCAGCCAGCCGTAGGCCAGGCCGAAGATCAGGGCGAAGGGGGTGGCGATCACAATCGCCATGAAGAAGCTCATGGGCCCGGTAAAGCCCCATTCGATGGACAGCGTGGCCCCCAGCAGGCCCGCGATGATGCCCACGGGCAGGCCGAAGTTCAGGCCGCAGCCGGAATGGACCATCGGCACCATCGCCAGCACCAGCACGGCGTTCCAGCTAAAGCGGTTGACCACGTTGGTGATCTGGGTCCAGAAGTTTGCCCCGGTGAAGGGCGCGATGATGCACATCAGCAGCAGAAACGCCGTTATGATGAGGCGGGGCAGGCCGAATTCCTTCATCACCGCCCTGATCTTATCCATCGTCGTGCGGCTGCTCTCATTTACATATTCAGTCATGTTGCGCCTCCCTTACACCACGGAGCTGACCATCAGCGCGCCGAATTCCTCGCTGGGCTGGCTGGCCGGCAGTATGCCCGCGATCCGCCCGCCGGAGACGATGGCGATGCGGTCGCAGATCTGTCGGAGCTCCTCCAGCTCCGAGGAAATCATCACGATGGTGATGCCGTTGTCACGATTGAACTTTTTGAGCGCCTCCAGCACCAGCGCCTTCGCGCCCACGTCGATACCGCGGGTGGGCTCGGAGACGAACAGGAACTTGGGCTTCAGCGCAAAGGCCTTTGCCAGACAAATCTTCTGCTGGTTGCCGCCCGAAAGCTCCTTGGCCTTCTGCTTGGAGCTGGTGCACTTGATCTTCAGCTCGTCGATATAGCGGTCCGTGGTCTCGCGGATGGCCTTGTCGTCGCGCCACTTGACCAGCCCGCCCAGCAGCGGCTTCAAAAACTCGCCGTGAATCTGCATGGCGGGGAAGGAGACGTTCCATTCCAGCGACTCATCCAACAGCAGGCCCACGCCGCGCCGGTCCTCCGAAACAAACGCCAGCGAGGCGTCCAAACACTTCCGCGGCGCATTCAGCGGGATGTCCTGCCCCTCGAAGGTCACCTTGCCCCCGGCCTGATACAGGCCCATGACGCCGTTGGGAATGCCCAGCTTGCCCTGCCCGGCCAGACCGCCGATACCCAGTATCTCGCCCCGGCGGACGTCCAAGTTGACATTGCGCACCGTCTCGCCGGGCATGTCCACCCACAGCTTGCGGATAGACATGATGGGCTCCGTGGCTGGCGGCTCCCGGCGGTCCACGGCGGCATTGGCGACGCTGCGGCCCACCATCCAGCGGGTCAGCTCGGGGATGCTGGTCTGGGAGGCGGGCACCTCCTGCACCAGCACGCCGTCGCGCATGATGGCGACCTTGTTGCAGACATCCAGTATCTCCTGCAAACGGTGGGTGATGAAGATTACGGATATGCCCCGCTTCGACATGCCCCGGATGGATTCCAGCAGCGCCAGCGCCTCCTGCTCAGTCAGCACGGCAGTGGGCTCGTCCAGAATCAGCAGCTTCAATTGTTCCTTGGACAGCTCACGGGCGATCTCCGTGAACTGCTTGTGGCCCACGGGCATGTCGGAGATGCTCATGCTGCCCTCGATGTGAACGCCCATGCGCTCGATGGCGTCCTCGGAGCGGGCGTCCATGTCCTTGCGGTCCAGCGTGTTCAGCCGGTCACCGAATACCTCCGCCAGCACGCTCTTCTTCTGGGGTTCGCGGTTCAGCAGTATGTTCTCCGTGGCGGTGAAGCCGGGAATCAGCGAAAATTCCTGATGAACCATGCCGATGCCCGCCTCCAGCGCGTCGAAGGGGGAGTTGAAGTGGACCACCTGGCCATTCAGCACGACGTCGCCGCCGTAGCCGCCGGTTTCGCGTATGACATTCATGCCGAAGAGTATCTTCATCAGCGTGGACTTGCCCGCGCCGTTTTCGCCCACCAAGCCCAGCACCTCACCCTCGTCGAGGGTCAGGTTGATGTCCTCCAGAACCTGGTTGCCGAAGAAATCCTTCTTGATGTTCTTAAGTTCCAGCAATGGGGTTTGACTGCTCATGTTTTATCTACCCTATCTCTCTTAGGACCTGTGCATAAATAATTCGTACAGAATGCGCAGGATGAATTCGTCAGCGCAAGGCGGAGGAGGGAGGCGTGCCGGGGCACGTTGACCGACGATGAATAATTTATGCACAGTTCCTTAGTTGGCCCATTGTAGGGGCGTCGATCCGCCGTCCACCAAGATAGCGAACGGTGCATCGACGCCTCTATGATGATGTTAACAAAAGGGAGGGAGGAGTATTCCTCCCCCCTTATTGTAGGGATGCCGATTACTTGACGGTGAAGTACTTCTCGGGAACCTCGACCTCGGCGTTGCCCATATAGTGGCCGGGATTGCCCATGATGTAGGTGTCCTCGTAGATCAGCATATAGTTCTCGCTCTTGACGCCGGTGTTGGCATCGGTGTAGTAGGAGCCGTTCCACTCGGCACCGGGGGAGTACACGCCCAGCGCGTCGGCGATGTCGTCGATCTCGGTCAGCTCGCTGTTGCCGTCGATGACGTTCATGGCGTGCTCGGTCAGGCCGGCCACCAAGGAGAACAGGTAGGAGTAAGCCCAGGTGCCGAAGCGGCCCTCGCCGCCCTTGGCCACGATGGCGTCCTCAACGGACTTGAGCAGGAACTCGTAGTTGGTCATGTCCTCGTCGGCGAATTCCACGCCCAGGGCATCCGGATAGCCCATCAGCGGGGAGGGCAGGTCGGCCTCGATGAAGTAGCCGCCCTTCTCCAGCAGGGTCTGCAGCAGGGGCGCGGTGTGGGCGTCGTTGGTGCAGAAGTAAGCGGAGTTCTGGCCGTACTTCTCGATCCATTCGGGAGCCTTCTCCAGGATCTGAGCCTGAGCGCCGGTGATGCCCACGTCGCTCATGGGGTCAGCCGCGGTCTCTTCCACGACGTTGACGCCCAGCTCCTTGCCGGCTTCCTTCATGACCGCCAGGCGACGGGCCAGGGACTCGATGCCCAGATGGCGGGGGAAGGAGATGTGCACGAAGGTATCGCAGCCCAGCTCCTTGGCGGTCTTGATGATCAGATAGCCGCGGGCCACGAAGTCGTTCATCAGAACCACGTCAGCCGCGTCCTGGATTAGGGAGGGGTCCTCCTGGGACTCGCCGGCCAGGCAGATGATGTCGTCGCGGCGTTCCTTCACCTGACGGAAGGCCTCGGCGGTTCCGGGCACAGCCTGGGCCACCACGATGGCCTTGACGGCGGGATCGTCGGCATACTGCACGATCTTCTGGATGACGGTCTCCTTCTCCTCGACGAAGTTGTCGGGATAGACGTCGGTGGTGATCATGTCGCCGTACTTGCCTTCCAGCATCATGGCGGCGGCGCGTTCGTCGATGGCCTGGCTCATGGAGCCGGTGACCACGGCGATCTTGTAGTCCTTCGCCGGAGCCTCAGCAAAGGCGGCGACGACGGTGGACAGCACCAGCATGGCGACCAGCAGGACGCTAAGCAGCTTCTTCATGTTTCTTCCTCCTTAACTTTTACTGTGCTACGCTAAAGCACAGATATACCTATAATTATAACCATTTATTCGCCGCTGTCAAGAATATTTGCATTAGGTTTGACGGGAATTGGGAAAATATGGGCGAATTTTTGAAGAAATGGGGAGAAAAGAGTTTTGGACAGGGTGAGAAATTGGAAGTTGTCGGGGTAACGGGGGGTTCACCTCATCTGGCGCTTCGCGCCACCTTCCCCTCAAGGGGAAGGCTTTTGGGTTCCGCCGTTCTTAACTCCTTGCCTTCCCCTTGAGGGGAAGGTGCCCGTGAGGGCGGATGAGGTGGGTTTCGAACGACATCCCGATAAATCCCTGTTTATAGCACAAAAAATAGGGGGCAGGATCGCTCCTGCCCCGTGTCAATAAAATATTACTGGTTGTCAGCGGTCACAGCCTGGGCGGCGGTGCGACCGGAGACGAAGATTTCAACGATGGCATTGCCGCCGAGGCGGTTGCCGCCATGGATGCCGCCGGTGACCTCGCCAGCCGCGTAGAGGCCGGGGATGGCCGCGCCGTCGGCGTTCAGCACGTGGCGCTGGGTGTCCACCAGCAGGCCGCCCATGGTGTGATGGGTGGAGGGGGCCATCAGGCGGATGGTCAGCAGCGCGTTGTCCAGATCGTAGGACTCGATGTTGTAGCTGCCGTCTTCGTTGCGCTGGACGTCGCCCACAGTGCGGGAGGCGATGGCCTTGCCGCAGTCGGGATATTCGCCCTGGCCCATCACGGCCTGGTCATAGGCGCGGATGGTCTCGATGACGGTGGCGGGATCGGCGGTCACGCCCAGCTCCTCGAACAGCTCGGGCAGCTCGGCGATGGTCCTGCGATAGTAGCGGCCCGGATAATCGCCCTCGGCAAGCTGCATGGGCGCGGGCATCATCTGCTCCTTGTTGTAGAACTCCAGGAACACGCCCTTGGTGCCGTTGACCTCCATGCCGTTCTTGAACTCGGCCAGGGACAGCACGTCGCGCTCGGAGCCCTCGTCCACGAAGCGGTGGCCGGTGGTGGGATTGATCCAGCAGGCGTAGTTGCCGCCGCCGAAGGCCAGGTTGCCGTTGTCCACCCAGGAGATGGGCATCAGCTGGGTGAAGCCCATGCCGGTGGTGGCAGCGCCGACCGCCTCGGCCATCTCAATGCCGTCGCCCTGCTGTGAGGAGCGGTTGGTGGTCTTGGTGGCGGTGGACAGGTACTCGGTGGACCAGTAGACGTTGCCCTCCAGCACCTTGTCGATGTTCGCGGCATAGCCGCCGGTGGCCAGGATGACGCCCTTGCCGGCCTTCACGGTGACGGGGGTGCCGTCGTAGTGGGTGGCCTTCACGCCGGTGACGCGGCCGTCCTCGACGATCAGCTCGTTGGCGGTGGTGCGGATCATGATGCCGTTCTTCTCGTTGGCGGCATACAGGGTGGTCATGGGCGCGGCGAAGTAGCTGCCCCAGCGGCCCATCTCGGGCTCGCCGTCGCCATCCAGGTCGATGGTGGAGCCGATGAACTCGTTTTCACGATACCACAGCGCGCCGATCAGGGTCTGCTGGCTGTCCTCGTGGAAGGTCGCGCCCTGATCCTCCAGCCACTCCTTGAGGCCCTGGCCGCCGTCGATGAACTGGGAGACCAGGTCCACGTCGCCGTAGATCCACTGGCTCTTGTCAGCGCTCTGGCGCAGGCCGCCGTAGTAGGTCTGGAACTTGTGCAGGTTGAGGGTGGAGAACAGGGCGAGCTGGTTCTCGGGCACGCCCGCGTCCAGCTGGGGCTGCGCCCAGTCCAGATAGGCCTGGATCTCGGCCTTCAGCTCCTTGAGGATGGGCAGATATTCCTGATGGACGCCGTGCTTGGAGAGCTCCATGGCGTCGCCGGCCACAAACTCATTGTCTTTATAGTAGTCCTCGTCAAAGGGCTCCTCGGACCAGTTCAGGATCATCTTCAGCTCATCGATGCAGCCCTGCACGGACTTGACCTTCTCATAGGTCTGGCCGTCGTGCGCATAGACGCCGGTAGTGGCGTCGGGATCGGCGGGGTCCCAAACCAGATAGGGCATCACGGACTGATACTGTCCACCGGAGACCAGCGTGTTGCCGCCGACCTCGGCGTTCTTCTCGATGACCAGCACGGTGTTGCCATCCTGAGCGGCCTGAGCCGCGGCGGCCATGCCAGCGCCGCCGGCGCCGACCACGACCACGTCATATTCCAGTTCCACGGGGTCGCCGGGGACGTGCTCGATCTTCGCGGCCTTGAAGGCATCCAGATTGGTGCAGGCGGCCTGCTCGGCAGTGTCGTTCACGGCGGCACGCAGGGCCTTGGTGGAGAAGGTCGCGCCGGAGACGCCGTCCACGCCGGAGCCGTTGGCCTGGAGCATCTCGGGGATCATGATGTCGAAGGCTACCGTGCCCACATGGCCGGTCTCGGCGGATTCGACGACTTCAATACTTTCAATGGCGGAATCGGAATAGGTGGCCTTGACGGTCACGGGGCCGTTGTAGCCGTCAGCGGTGGCGGTGTACTCACCGGCTGTGAAGGCCAGTGCCACATCCTCGGCGGGCGCGGCGGGCTCGCCCTTGGCGGCGGCCAGAGCCTTTTCAGCAGCTTCCTTGACGCCATCGCGGGTCATGGTCGCGCCGGCCACGGCGTCGATGTCGCCATCGGTGCGGCCCACCAGCGCGGCGGCGTAAGCTTCAAACTGGGGCTGACCGAAGGGGACCTCTTCATCGCCGGAGATCTCAGCGGCGGTGATGGCGTTCTCGTCCACAGTCAGCTTCACGGTGACGGGGGTGGACTCGCCGAAGCCCTTGCCGGTGCCCTCGTACTCGCCGGGGGTAAACAGACCACCCTCAGCGGCGGGTGCGGCTTCTTCGGCGAGAGCTTCCTCGGCAGCGCCGCCCTTGGCCTTGGCCAGAGCATCTTCAACGGCGGCCTTGACGCCATCGCGGGTCATGGTCGCGCCGGCCACGGCGTCGATGTCGCCGTCAGTGCGGCCCACCAGCGCGGCGGCGTAGGCTTCAAACTGGGGCTGGCCGAAGGGAACTTCCTCATCGCCCGCGATCTCGGCGGCGGTGATGGCGTTCTCGTCCACGGTCAGCTTCACGGTCACGGGCACGGTCTCGCCGAAGCCCTTGCCGCTGCCCTCATATTCGCCGGGCACGAACGCGCCGCCCTCGGCGGGCGCGGCTTCTTCGGCAGGGGCGGCTTCCTCAGCGGGCGCTTCCGCCTCGGCAGCGCCGACCAGAGCCTTGGAGAGAGCGTCCTCAACGGCCTCCTTGACGCCATCGCGGGTGCGGGTGGCGCTGGCCACGGCGTCGATGTCGCCGTCAGTGCGGCCGATCAACGCCTGCTGATAGCTCTCAAAGGCGTTCTGGCCGAAGGGGACCTCCTCGTCGCCGGCGATCTCCACGGCGGTGATGGCGTTCTCGTCCACCGTCACCTTTACGGTCACGGGTACGCTTCCGCCCTGGGCCGCGCCGTCGGTCAGCGCGTAGCCATTGCCGGTGCCCTCATAGGTACCCGGCACAAATTTCGCCTCGGCCATCGCCGCCGAGCCCGCCAACAGGCAGCCGCTCAGCAGCAGTGCAACGATCTTCTTCATGTTACTCCTCCTCACTTATTATTGCATGGGTTGGTCAGCCCATGTTTCCCAATCAATCATAACAAAAAATATTAACAAAGTCAATATTTTTCGTTGAGAATCTTTGGCGGATACGTCTCATCATTGATCCGATGTAGTTTTGATTTACAAAAAATAAACCTCAAAACCTTCATAATCATGGCAGAATTTACCTTGTTGTGTTGAAAAAGGTTATTGGCTGTGGTAAACTATACTTTGCATTATGGAAAGTTATATGTCACTGAAACGGAGGATTATCCATGACCAGCACTTTTGAAAAGCTTTCTTCCAACAAGGTCAAGCTCAGCTTCGTGGTGGAGCCCGAGAAGTTTTCCGAGGGCCTCAAGACCGCTTATAATAAGATGAAGGGCCGCATCAGCATCCCCGGCTTCCGCAAGGGCAAGGCGCCGATGAAGGTCATTGAAAACTACTATGGCGCGGGCGTGTTCTACGAGGACGCGCTGGACGCCATCTTCCCCGAAATCTATTCCGAGGGCCTGAAGGAGCACGACGTGCATCCCGTCTCCAATCCCGAGGTCAATGTGGACCAGATCGGCCGCGGCCAGGAGCTGAAGTTCACCGTTGAGGTGTTCGTCCGTCCCGACGTCAAGCTGGGCGAGTACACCCACCTGAACATCGTCAAGACCGTGGACGAAGTCACCGAGGACGACGTGAGCGCCGAGATCGAGCGCGCCCGCGACCGCGCCTCCCGCTGGGTGGAGATCTCCGACCGTCCCGCCAAGCTGGACGACCAGGTCAACATCGACTACAAGGGCTTCGACGGCGACGTGCAGTTCGACGGCGGCACCGCCGAGGGCCACGACCTGATCCTGGGCTCCGGCAGCTTCATCCCCGGCTTCGAGGATCAGCTGGTGGGCAAGTCCGTGGGCGAGGAGTGCGAGGTCAACGTGTCCTTCCCCGAGGACTATCACGCCAAGGAGCTGGCGGGCAAACCCGTGGTCTTCAAGGTAAAGGTCAATGCCATCCGTGAGAAGGAAGTGCCCGCGCTGGATGACGACTTCGTCAAGGAAGCCTCCGAGACTGCCGACACCGTCGAGGAATATCGCGCCGAGATCCGCGACAACCTGACCAAGGCCGCCGACAACCGCGCCGAAACCGCCTTCGAGAACGAGATCATCGAGACCGTCTGCGACAACGCCGAGGTGGACATCCCCGACGCCATGATCGAGGACCAGATCGACAGCATGATGCGCGAGATGGAAATGCGCATGGCCTATCAGGGCATCAAGATGGCGGATTACTTCAAGTATACCGGCCAGACTGAGAAGCAGGTGCGCGACATGTACCGCGACCAGGCCGCCGAGCGCGTCAAGACCCAGCTGGTGATCGAGGCCATCCGCAAGGCCGAGAACATCACCGCCACCGAGGAGGAGACCGACGCCGAGATCCAGAAGTACGCCGACCAGAACAAGAAGACCCTGGACGAGTTCAAGCAGATGATCTCCGACGACGACAAGGCCTATTTCGCCGATGCCGCCGCAACCCGCAAGACCTTCGATTTCCTCAAGGCCAACGCGGAATAAACCATCGTTTTTAACCCCGCGGCGCATGACCATCCGCGCAGCGGGGTATATTTTCAATGGGGAATGGACAATGGGGAATGGGAAATGATTCTGCCCCGACTTTGAAAAATGGACAATGCAAAATAGAAAATGGATAATGACAGGCTGCCTGTGAACGAAAGCATTCATCTTTATCCATTCTCCATTGTCCATTTTCCATTAGCGTCAGTGTTTTACGGGGCTAAACGAAGCATCCAGGCATTCCCCATTCCCCATTTCCCATTCCCAATTGTCTATCAGGAGGTGTGCCCATGACCCTGGTGCCCTATGTAATCGAACAGACCAGCCGCGGCGAACGCAGCTATGACATTTACTCCCGACTGTTGAAGGATCGCATCATCTTCCTGGGCGGTCCCATTGACGACGACGTGGCCAACATCGTGGTGGCCCAGATGCTGTTCCTGGAGATGGAGGACCCGGACCAGGACATCATGCTATACATCAACTCCCCCGGCGGCAGCGTGTCGGCGGGCATGGCGATCTACGATACCATGCGCTATCTTAAGTGCGAAGTCTCCACCCTCTGCATCGGCATGGCGGCCTCCATGGGCGCGTTCCTGCTGGCGGCGGGCGCGAAGGGCAAGCGCAAGGCGCTGCCCCACGCGGAGATCATGATCCACCAGCCCCTCGGCGGCGCGCAGGGCCAGGCCACGGACATCCAGATCCACGCCGAGCAGATCCTCCGCATCAAAAAGACCATGAACGAGCTGCTGGCCCAGAACACCGGCAAAACCCTGGAGGAGATCGAGCGGGACACCGAGCGCGACCACTTCATGACCGCCGAGCAGGCAAAGGAATACGGCCTTATCGACGACATCATCATCCCGAGGAGATAAGATATGCCAAGCAAAGACACTACCCGGCGCGGCGTGCGCTGCTCCTTCTGCGGCAAGACCCAGGACCAGGTGCGCAAGCTGGTGTCCGGCCCCAATAATACCTATATCTGCAATGAGTGCGTGCTGCTGTGCAGCGAGATCGTGTCCGATGACGTGGAGTCCATCGGCATGACCGGCAATCTTGAGATCAAGAAGCCCCGGGAGATCAAGGAGATACTGGATCAGTATGTGGTGGGGCAGGAGAGTGCCAAGAAGGCCCTGTCCGTGGCCGTGTACAACCACTACAAGCGCATTCAATGCATGGGCAACAAGAAGGGCGATGTGGAGCTGCAAAAGAGCAACATCGTCATGCTGGGCCCCACCGGCTGCGGCAAGACCTATCTGGCTCAGACCCTGGCCAAGATACTGAACGTGCCCTTCGCCATCGGCGACGCCACCTCCCTGACTGAGGCGGGCTATGTGGGTGAGGACGTGGAGAACGTGCTGCTGCGCCTCATCCAGAACGCCGACTTCGATGTGGAGCGCGCCCAGCGGGGTATCATCTACATCGATGAGATCGACAAGATCGCCCGCAAGTCTGAGAACCCGTCCATCACCCGCGACGTCTCCGGCGAGGGCGTCCAGCAGGCATTGCTGAAGATCCTTGAGGGCACCGTGGCCTCCGTCCCGCCCCAGGGCGGCAGAAAGCACCCGCTCCAGGAGTTCATTCAGATCGACACCACCAACATTCTGTTCATCTGCGGCGGCGCGTTCGACGGCATCGAGAAGATCGTCGAGAGCCGCATCGGCAAGAAGGTCATGGGCTTCGGCGCGGAGATCAAGGGCAAGTATGAGCACACCAACGCCGAGATCATGTCTCAGGTGCGCCCGGAGGACCTGCTGAAATTCGGCCTGATCCCCGAGTTCATCGGTCGTCTGCCCGTGCTGGTGACGCTGAACAGCCTGGACGAGGAGGCGCTGACCAAGATCCTCACCGAGCCCAGGAACGCCCTCACCCGCCAGTACGCCAAGCTGCTGAGCTTCGACGACGTAGAGCTTGAATTCACCCCCGACGCCCTCACCGCTATCGCCCGCCAGGCCCTCACCCGCAAGAGCGGCGCGCGTGGCCTCAGAGCCATCATCGAGAGCGTCATGACCGACACCATGTACGAGCTCCCCTCCATGGAGGGCGTCAAGAAGTGCATCATCACCAAGGAGTCCGTCGACGACGGCGAACCGCCCCGCCTCATCTTCGCCCAGCCCGACGCCCTCCCCGTCCCCAACGAAATTCCTGCCCCGGACACCAAGCCGTCGGCATAACAGCACAGGCCGCCTCGCATTGAGGCGGCCTGTGCTATCATTGTAGGGGCGCCGTTTCGGCACCCGCTCCTTGCGCTTTGCTACGCAGTATATGTCAGGTGGCGAATTGCCACCCCCTACAAATCACAGGTACCTGTTGTTATTCAAAAACACCGCAACAGCCCGAACAAGGGTTTCAAGCTGATTTTTAAGTATACAGATTTCCCGCGCGTTCTCAGCCTCCCGCCTTTGCGCAATTTCCAGCTCACGCTTCAACCCATCAATTTGATGAAGAAGGCGGGTAGTTTCATTATTGTCTGACATGGAGTAAATCTCCCCAAGATATGATTGGTATAAAAAGTATGTATTTCCAATAATACCCTTACAAACAGTGTATGTCAATGAAACCCACTGTTCAGCAGTACGTTTTTCGTCACTCATATTGTACAATCATATATGGGTGATTTAGGTGATAGATAAACGCAGTTTTGCGCTGAGGCTTTCCGCACTGCGGATGCAGAAGGGGCTGTCCGCGAGGGACATGAGCCTTTCGCTTGGGCAGGGGGAATCCTACATCAACAATGTGGAAAACTGCCAGAACTATCCCTCGATGACCATGTTTTTCAACATCTGCGATTACCTTGAAATCACGCCCCGTGAATTCTTCGACACCGAAACCGCCAATCCCACCCAGACCCGGCGTCTGCTGGAGGCCTGCCGAAACCTTCCGCCGGAGAAGGTGGAGCACGTCATACAACTCCTTCGCGATTTGAAGGGATGAATTATTCCGGGCCGCTTCCCTTGGAGCGGCCTGTTTCTGTTAAAAAGCAGTTGCCGTGATGGCGCGGGTATGCTATAATAGGTTTAGAGGGGAGTGACCTGGGGATGGCCGGTGAAGCGCGGGTATACAAGGACAGGCTGTTTTGCTTTATCTTTGGCAATGAAGCCCACAAGGAGTGGACGCTGAGCCTGTACAACGCGGTGAACGGCTCTCATTACACCAATCCGGAGGACATCACAATCGCCACATTGACCCAGGTGGTATACATGGGCATGCGCAATGACGTGGCCTTTCTGATCGCCAACGAGGTCAATCTCTATGAGCAGCAGTCCACCTACAATCCCAACATGCCACTTCGACTGATGCAGTATACGGGCAATATCTATGAAAAGCTCATCACGCTGAGGCAGGATAACAAATACGGCACGCGGCTGATCGAGCTGCCGGTGCCGAAGCTGGTGGTGTTCTATAATGGCGTTGCAGGTACACCTGACGATACGATTCTGAACCTCTCGGATGCCTTCCCGCCGGAAAAGCGTGATGAGGCTGATATTGCCGTGCGCGTGCGCGTCATCAACGTCAACAAGGGAAGTAGCCCCGCCGTCGTCTCCGCCTGCCAGCCCCTGAATGAATATGCCTGGTTTGTGGACAGAATACGGGAAAACGAAAAATCCATGCCCTTGGAAGCTGCTGTTGATACTGCCCTGGATGACATGCCCCGCAGCTTTGAAATTAAACGCTATATCGAAGCCAACCGTGTGGAGGTGAAAAAAATGCTTCTTACAGAATACAGTGAATCCAAAACGATGGAATTGTTCAAAGAAGAGGGACGAAGGGAAGGCCGGGCGGAAGGCCGAGCGGAAGGCCGGGCGGAAGGTCGCGCAGAAGGCCGTGCGGAAGGTCGGGCGGAAGGTCGCGCAGAAGGTCGGGCGGAAGGTCGGGCGGAAGGCCGAGCGGAAGGTGAGGTCAGGCTTGGCGTTCTGTTTGAAAAGCTGATGAGCCTCGGGCGCAGCGCCGACGCCATGAAGGTCGCCTCCGATCCGGCATGGCGCGAAAAGCTTTACAGGGAATTTGAAATGGCATAACAGACTGCCGCCGGGAAACAGGCTATTGTTCCCGGCGGTTTTTTAATGGTTATTTATCCTTCTTAATCCCAGCGGCTTCAGCCATGTTTTCCACGGCCTCCTTGACCTCAGGAGTGGCTTTGGAATCCTCTTTCATTGAAGCCATGATTTCATCATAGGCCTTTTGCAGCTCAGCCTGGGTGTAGGTGCCGATTTTGGCGGCGCTCTCTACCAGTATTTTCCAG
Organism: uncultured Eubacteriales bacterium; assembly: GCA_902785105.1. Taxonomy (GTDB): domain Bacteria; phylum Bacillota; class Clostridia; order Christensenellales; family Aristaeellaceae; genus UBA2862. The sequence goes on from CACZXF010000021.1 coordinate 31,450, forward strand.
GATTTCTGGAGCTCGGGGCTAACCTGCTTGTCGAAATACTCCCCGGCATCGTCCAGCCACTGCTTCACCTCCGGGGCATTTTCGGCGAGGTATTTGTCGATATCCTTGGACGCGACCGCCCACCATTCAGAGGCCGCCTTGCCTGCCTCACCCGCGAAGCCGACGAAGGCGCCCCAGGTCTGCCCCAAGCTGTCCCAGAGCTGCCCGGCGGATTCATCCAAGGGGGTCGGGGTCTGCGTAGGCGCGGGCCTGGCCTCCGCAACCGCGGGCATCGTCATGCAGCAAAGCAGCATCGCCGCAATTAACTTTTTCAAGGGAAGGACCTCCTTTTATAATATCGTTTCGAAGATAACCCTGTCGTCGCTTCTCGAGCTGTCCTGCCAGATCAGCCGGTTACCATCAAATCTGAGATTTCCCGCCGTGCCGACGTTGACTGGCGTGCCAAGCTCCGGGTTTTCCTCATCGCTGATGGGTACATCGTAAAATGCGCCGTCATCATAGACAAAGGCATTCAATGCGCAATCGTAATACGCAGTCACTTTGAATATGTAAGCACCATGAGTCAGAGGGGAAATGATTTCTATATCCCAACCCTTTTCAGAATTTTGAGCAATGGACATGACGGTGAACTGGCTTTCGGCCTCTCGCCATTCACCAGCGACATCCATCGAAGGCGCTTCGACATCGGAGATAAAGCGAATGTCCTTCACCGCGCCATCCGTTACCGTCAGCTCCCAGGTAATGGCGTGGTCGCAGGCGATTCCGGTGAAATGTTGGGCCGCTATCGTGGCTTCGCCATCGGCAATGGGGTCAAACCGTGCCTGAAACGTCCCGTTCTGAACCGCTTCGCTTGCCAGCTTTACGACATTCTCTCCGCTGAGAATCGCCGCCCGCCACGAGTCGTCGTCAGCTTCTGCAATGGGAATGTTAAAGCTATAGCTGCCATCTCTTAGTTCATTTCCAATGATCCCTGTGACCTCTGAATTTGACACACACAGCGCCAGCACCGCCAGGATCAACAGTATTGCCGCGAACTTCTTCACTTTCTTCGCCTCCCTCGCTTTCAATACCGATGCTGTGACGAAGAAAGGCTGGAAAAAGTTCCCTTAAGGATTTGGATTTACAGAGTCGGTGTCTTTGCGTCAACCCATAATGAATAAAACCGCCTGCCCCGTATGCGCGGAGCAGGCATGTTTTGTATTGATGGTGATTAGTCGTCTTCTTCCTCGGCCTTGTAGGCGTCGATGACCTTCTTAGCGGAGGCGGCGGGCACTTCCTCATAGCGCTCGAAGTGCATGGTGAAGGAGCCGCGGCCCTGGGTCATGGAGCGAAGGTCGGTGGCATACTTGAACATCTCGGACAGAGGCGCTTCGGCGGTGACGCGCTGGAGGTCGCCCACCTTCTCGGAGCCGAGGATGCGGCCGCGACGCTTGCTCATGTCGCCGTAGATGTCGCCCATGTTCTCGTCGGGCACGTCCACTTCAACGTGGTAGATGGGCTCGAGGAGCACGGGGTTGGCGGTGGTGAGCTGCTTGAAGGCCAGGCGGGCGGCGGTCTTGAACGCCATTTCGGAGGAGTCAACGGGGTGATAGCCGCCGTCGTACAGCTCAGCAGTCAGGCCCACCACGGGGAAGCCGGCCAGCACGCCGTGACGGATGTTCTCGATCAGGCCCTTCTCAACGGCCGGGATGTACTGACGCGGGACGGTGCCGCCCACGACGCTGTCCACAAAGTGGAACTCGGTATCGTTGGGGTCGTCATTGGGACGGAAGCGGATCTTGACATCGCCGAACTGGCCGTGGCCGCCGGACTGCTTCTTATGGCGTCCCTGGACGTCGATGGGCTTGCGGATGGACTCACGATAGGGGATCTTGGGATCCTGGAGGTTGCATTCCACCTTGAACTTGGAGGCCAGCTTGGCGGCCACCACGTCGATGGACATTTCGCCGATGCCGCTCAGCACGGATTCGGCGGTCTCCACGTTCTTCTCCACGCGGATGGTGGGGTCCTCCTCCATCAGACGGGCCAGACCGGAGAAAATCTTGTCTTCTTCGCCGGCCTTCTTGGCGTAGACGGCCTTGGAGATGTTGGGGGCCGGGAACTCCATCTCGGGGAACTGGATGGGGTTGTTCTGATCGCACAGGGTGTTGCCTGTGGCGACGGACTGGAGCTTGGCCAGCGCGCACAGATCGCCCGCGACCACCTTGTTGGTGGTGGCCTGCTGCTTGCCCTTCAGGATGTAGATGGTGCCGGGCTTCTCGGTCTTCTCAGCGTTGACGTTGTAAAGCATGGTGGAGCTTTCCAGCACGCCGGAGGTGATCTTCAGCAGGCTCAGCTTGCCCACGAAGGGGTCAGCCATGGTCTTGAAGACGCGGGCGGAGAAGGGCTGGTCGTTGGCGCAGACGCGCTCGATGGTCTCGCCGTTCTTGGGATTGGTGCCCTCGAGGCTGCGGCCAGCGGGAGACGGCATCAGGTCGATGATGTTGTCCAGCAGCTTGGCGATGCCGATGCGGGTGAGGGAGGAGCAGCAGACGACGGGCACGACGGTGCCGTCCTCGATGCCCTTGCGCAGACCGTACATGACCTCTTCCTCGGTCAGGGGGTCGCCGCCCTCCAGGTACTCCAGGAACTTCATCTCCAGTTCCTCGTCGGCGCCAGCGGCGGCCTCGACGATGGCCTCATGGGCAGCTTCCACTTCGTCGGCCAGGTTGGCGGGGATGTCCACGGCCTTCAGGCCCTTGCCCTCGCCGATGAAGGCCTTCTTCTCAAGGATGCAGACCACGCCGGTGAACTTGCCGTTTTCGACGATGGGCACCTCGATGGGGGCGATGTGGCTGCCGTACTTCTCGGTGATGGAGTGCAGCGCCTTCTGGAAGTTGGCGTTCTCCTGGTCCATCTTGTTGACGACGATCATGCGGGAGGAATGGGTCTTGTCGCACATGGCCCAGGCCTTCTCCGCGCCCACGTCCAGACCGGAGACCGCGCCCACGGTGATCAGCGCGCCCTCGCAGACGTTCATCGGGCCGACCTGCTCGCCCGCGAAATCAAAGTAGCCGGGAATATCCACCAGGTTGACCTTGCGGTCCTTCCACTCCAGCGGCGCCATGGCGGCGGAGATGGAAATGTGGCGCTTGATCTCCTCCGGATCGTAGTCCATGGTGGCCTGGCCGTCCTCGACGCGGCCCTGACGGTCGATGGCGCCCGCGGAGAACAGCAGTGCCTCGGCCAGCGTGGTCTTGCCGACGCTGCCATGGCCCACGATGGTCAGGTTGCGGATATTCTTGGCCTGATAATCTTTCATGTGAATTCCCCCTGTGTGTATAGTTTTTACTGCGCGCACAAGCGCTGAGGATTTTGTCCTGTACGCGCTCATTTGCCATAGTATTTATATTTTATCAGAATTTCGTCGATTTGAAAAGACCTTTTGAGCAGGATTTTTGCGTTTTGCGGGGAATTTTCTTATTATACCCGCGATTTTGTGTAAATTTTGTTTTTGTATGTTAAGAATCCCGGAGGATAACCCATTGATGAAGCGTGTTTTGTCCATTTTGTTGATTCTGCTGTTATTGCCCTCAGCGCTGGCTTTGCGTACCCGCGAGGAGGTGCGTGAAGCCTATCACGCGCTGGACATCGAGGGCGGCGAACCCTACGCCCGGAAGCCGGTGGTGACCGCCCCTTACGACGCGGGGGAACTGACCGGGAACGCGCTAAAAGACGCCGCGGCATATTTGAATTTTATCCGCTGGCTGGCAGACGTGGAGCCGGTGTCGGATTCCATCATATATAACTATCAGTGCCAGCACGGCGCGGCACTGCTGGCGGCGCTGGACTATGTGGACCATAACGCGCCGAAGCCGGAGGATATGGACGTGAATTTCTACGATTCCGCCCACCTTGGCACATCGTCGGGCAACATCGCCCGCTTCAACTGGATGCGGGACAGCATCATCCGGGAGGGCGTGGCCTACTTCGTCCGGGACGACGGCGACCAGAACCTGCCCATGCTGGGCCACCGCCGCTGGACGCTGAACCCCGCCATGGCCGCCACTGGTTTCGGCCTCGCCAACGCGGCGAGCGGCATGAGCTATGTGGTGATGTACGCCCACGATTTAGGCAATGCTGACGCGGATTGGGAAAAAGTTCTCTGGCCGTCTCCCGGCGCTTTCCCCGCCGAGCTGATGCACGACCATCTGGCCTGGTCGGCAGTGCTGAATCCGCTTCGCTATGATCTTTCCACATCGCATATCGAAGTGACGCTCACCGAGGAAAACACGGGCCTCACCTTCCGATTTAACCCCGTCGAAGGCAGCGGGGACGGCTTTTGCGCCTTGAATATGGAGCCTTACGGCGCGGGCGGCTGCGTCATCTTCCGCCCGGATTTCACGGGACTGGATTTCACCGACTATCAGCAGAATCAGCGCTGGCACGTGCGCCTCGACCATCTCATGACCGTGGCGGGGGAGGAAACCGCCCTTGAATATACCGTGGAAATGGTGTCCCTGTACGTCCAGGATGCCGTAAACATCGAAGTTTCGCAATTGGAAGCTGAATTGGAAGCGGGGGAAAGCCTGCGCCTTGGTGCTCAGGTCATTCCCGCTTATGCCGACGATCTCAGCGTCCTATGGCGCACCACAGACCCCGATGTCGCCATCGTGGACGCCGCGGGACAGGTGACCGCCGTCAATCCGGGCGAATGTGAGATCATCTGCGTGGACTGCGCGGGACATGAGGACTATTGCAGCGTCAAAGTGAAGGGGTGAGCGAAAAACGCTCTCCCTTTTCGCAACAAAAGCATTACATTGGACGTCAAACAAACATGATGTTTTTTAGGAGGTGACGCATATGAAGCGCCTGGCGGCCATACTGTTGGGGCTGGCGCTGCTGTGCCCGGCGGCGCTGGGGGAGACGTTTCTGGTGGACTGCTGGAGCACGGAGGAAACGCCGGGCTATGCCCTGCTGCTGAAGGATGACGGCACAGCCCTGACGCCCCCGGAGACTTACGGGGCCATTGCGCAACTGTCGAACGGGGACATGTCGCTTTTCTGTGCAACGCGGTTCAACGAGCAGATCATCAAAGACGTCGGTGAGGTGGACGACGACTACCGCGCCTATCAGAACATGGCTCTGGTGGATGCCGAGGGACATGCGCTGACGGATTATCTCTATTTCGACATGGCCCGGGACCCTGGCGGCGCGATTATCGGCAGGCGCTGGCCCACAGGGGTGGATGTGCTGGACGACGACGGGAATGTGCTTTTCACCGGAGACTACATAGATATAAGACCCACCGGCGAGGGCGGCTGGCTGGCATTGCGGGGCGAGGACCAGAAACAGGACGGTCAGGAGGTCAACGCCCTCGTGGCGGTGGATGCCGACGGCACGGCCCATGATACCGGTCTGCACACCGGTTATTTCCGGCTGGAGCCTTTCTGCGATGGGCTGTGTCCCGTCAGCGACATCGTGGAGCTGAATGGCAAGGCCGTGATTCTGAACGCCAAGGGCGAGCGGGCGAAAAAGCAGACCTTCGAGCAGCTCTCAGAGGTCAATAACGGCTATGTGATCACCGTTGAGGATGAGCTTTACGGCCTGTATAAAATGTCGACTGGCCGCTATCTCCTCCCGCCGGTCTACGATTACATTCATCTGGATTCCGCCTACAGTCGGGCTGTATTCATTGCTTCCCAGGGCGGCGATGTGGAGGTTTACGACGCGCAGACTGGGGAAAAGCTGCTCTCCCGGAGTTATCCGGGGGCGAATTATGTGTTCTGCTGGATGCTGTCCGAGGATACCTTGCAGGTGGGCGAGGACTATGACAGACGGGAGATCTGCGACCTCACAGGCAATGCATTTTTCCAGGTGAATACAAAGAATGACGTCATGACTCTCTATACCAATGCCTATGGCATCCCTCAGCGCTTTGTGGAGAGCGTGGGAGAATGGCCCAATGACAAAAACCACATTATTGATTTGGATGGGAATCAGGTGGGCCCGGATTGGCAGCGAATCGACACCTCCCTCTGGAAGGACGGCCACGGGCGCTATGTCGTCACCCGCTACGAGCTGCACAAGGATCGGGACGGCGAAATGTACCCCCTCTATTCAAGCTACCGCAGCGGCGTCTGCGATGAAAACGGGGAGCTGTGCCTCGCCATGAATTATCAGAACATTCAGGTGCTGTCCCTGGATCGCTACTGGGTGGAGACGCCCGAGCGTATTGGCATGGTCGATGGCGAAGGCAAGTGGTATTACGCCATCGAAAAATACGCGGCACTGATGGATTAAAGAAAGGAAATATTAATGAAGAAGATTATTTTTATGCTCATGCTGTTGGTGTTTTGCGCGAGTGCAGCTCTGGCAGATTGTCCGGCGATTGATGTAAAGGATTACCCTGTGGTGGACGGGTCCACAGCCACATTGCCGCTGAGCTATAAGCTGATGGAGGCGGCCGCGGGCGTCAGCGAGGCGGAAGCAAAAGCGGCCATCACTCACAACAAGACTACGCAGTCCTTCTATTCCCTGGTAAACGGGGAGGCGGACCTGCTGCTGGTCTACGAGCCTTCGGCGGAGGCATGGGAATTTGCGAAGGAGGAGGGCGTCGAGCTTATGACCCAGGCCATCGGTTATGACGCGCCGGTGTTCCTCATCAACGACAAGAACCCCGTGGAATCGCTGACGGCACAACAGATTGTCGATATCTACGCCGGGAAGATTACCAACTGGTCCGAAGTGGGCGGCGAAGACAGTGATATCATCGCCTATCAGCGCGTGGAGACCTCCGGCTCCCAGGTGATGATGAAGGCTCAGGTGATGAAGGACACCCCGATGATGGACGCTCCGAAGGAACTGCGCACCGACGAAATGGGCGAACTGGTGGACGCCATCGCCTCCTATCGGAACACCGCCAATTCCATCGGCTATTCCGTCTATTATTACATCGACAACATGTACATGCAGCAGGGCATCAAGCTGCTTTCGGTGGACGGCGTAGCACCCACCAACGCGACCATAGCCAGTGGGGAGTATCCCTGGCGGCAGCCCTTCTACTGTGTCATCCGCGCCGACGCGCCCGAAAATTCGCCTGCCCGAAAGCTCTATGACTGGCTGGCCACTCCCGAAGGCCGCGCCCTGGTGGAAGCTGCCGGCTACGTGGCGGCGGAGGCTGAATAAAAAAATGGACAGGCCATTGCCTGTTTACCCCATCTGTGTTAAAATAATATGTAATTATAATGCCTTGGGGGTGTGCCCATGACCGGTCTGAATGGCGACGGCCTGATATTTTCGGAAAACTATGTAAAAACCCTTAATGAAACGGTGATACCCTATATAGAAGCCCACAGGACTGATTTGAAAATCGAGGGTGAGCATGGAAACCCGCTGTTCGTCTCCCGATTCGACGCGGACGCGCCGGAGGGCACGGTGCTTTTCGTCCACGGCTTCACGGAGAACGCGGAGAAGTTCGTGGAGCTGATTTATTCGCTGCTGCAAAACAATCTGTCCGTGGTGGCCTACGATCAGCGGGGCCACGGGCGCTCCTGGCGGGCGGAAGGGCTTTCGGACATGTCACTGACTCATGTGGATTCCTTTGAGGACTACGTGAAGGACATGGACGCGGTGTGCCGGAAGGTCGTTCAGCTCATGCCGGAGCCCCATCGCGTGTTCTGCCATTCCATGGGCGGGGCGGTGACGGCGCTGTATCTGGAGGAGCATCCGGGCCTCTTCGACCGCGCGGCCATGTGTGCGCCGATGATCGCGCCGAATCTCAAAGGCCTGCCCCTGCCCGCCGTCCGGCTGATGTGCAAGGCCAACAAGGCGCTGGGCAGGGCGAAGAAGCGCGTGTTCATCTTCAAGCCCTACACCTATCCCGATGATTTCGACACCTCCTGCGCCACGGGCCGGGAGCGCTTCGACTGGTATGAGACTCTCCGCCGGGATCAGCCCGAGTTTTCCAACAACAGCCCCTCCTATAGCTGGCTGCTGGAGTCCGTGGAGGTCACGGATAAGATACTCGCCCCCGGCGCGGCGGAGCGCATCGACGCCAAAATTCGCGTCTATACCGCCGCCATCGACGACATTGTGCTGCCCGAGCCGCAAAAGACCTTCGTCGCACGGCTCAGGGATGCCAGCCGGGTGGATGTCGAAGGGGCGAAGCATGAAATCTACCGCTCCGCCGACGACGTATTTTTCCCCTGGTGGCGGGATGTGCTGGAATTTTTGAAGGCCAATTAAGCATATACTATGATAGCAATGGAGGCATCACATGATCATCAATACAAGCAAGGCCCCGGCGGCAGTCGGCCCCTATGTCCAGGCCGTCAAGGCGGGCAATATGCTGTTTTCGTCGGGCCAGCTCGGCCTGATTCCCGAGACCGGCACGCTTCCCGAAGGTGTTGAGGCACAGACGAGGCAGTCTCTGGCGAATATTCAAGCGATTTTGGAGGAGGCAGGCTTCTCAAAGTCCGACGTCGTCAAGACTACCGTTTTTATAAAGGATATGAATGATTTTGCCGCCGTCAACGCCATCTATGCCGATTTCTTTGGTGACACCAGACCTGCCCGTTCCTGCGTGGAGGTGGCGAGGCTGCCCAAGGACGGACTGGTGGAGATAGAAGTTACCGCCGTGAAGGAATGACAAAACAGCGCGTCAGCCATCGTAGTTTGGCTGACGCGCTGTTTTTCAGATTCGCGGCAGAGCGGAAATCGTTCGGGTAAAAATGGCATTGGGGAGGGCTTCGGCGATCTCTCGCGCCTTGACTGGATCGTCAAATACAGTGACGACGGTGGAGCCGGAGCCGGTCATGAACACCGCGGAGCCGCCCAGCGCGCGAAGCCGCTTCATCGTCTCACCGATCTCAGGCATCAGCGACAGGGCCGGCGCGGTCAGAGCGTTTTTTGCAAGCGCATCCACCGCGGCGAGATCGCGGTGCTGGACAGCCTCGGCCAGCTTCACGGCGTTTAGATCAACCGGCGGATAACCGCCACTGTCCCACAGACCAAAGACCTCGGCGGTGGACAGGCCACCGCCGGGTGTGACCAATACCAGTGGCAGCGCAGGGGCCTCCGGGAGGGGCTCTATGCGCTCTCCGATGCCCCGTACATGCGCCAATCCGCCGGTAAGGCAGAAGGGCACGTCCGCGCCCAGGGATGCGCCGAGCGCCAGCAGCACTTCGTCGCTCAGATTCAGCCCCCACAGTTTATTTAATGCCCGCAGCGTCAGCGCGCAGTCGGCGCTCCCACCGCCCAGTCCCGCACGGACAGGAACGTGCTTGCCGAGCGCAATTGCCGCGCCGCGCTTTGTGCCGCTGTGTTTCATAAGGGCTTTGGCGGCGCGGATTACCAGGTTCCGATCCTGGTCCGGGTCCGGTTTTCCATCTACCGTCAGCGTCAGCGCTTCTGCGTCCTCAAACACCATATCGTCGCCCAGTTCAATGGATTGCATCAGCATGTCCAACTCGTGGTAGCCGTCCGACCTCAATCCGGTGATGTTCAGCGCCCAGTTGATCTTTGCGTAGGCATGGGCAATGATTCTCATGAGCATCCTCCAAATATGTTACCGATAAGAGTGTCAGATAAACAGGGATTTATCGTGGTGAATGGAAAATGGAGAATGAAGATTGCCCGCAAGTAAAAGCATTCTACATTTTCCATTTACTCAAAGAAATTCCAATATAATGGAAAAAATAATTTAAGGTCATACCCAAAATGGAACTTCGGGCAACTCCGTTTGTCGTCTCCTATCAAGGCGTCAACAGTTTGCCAAGGGTCTCATAGAGTAGATCAGAATCCACCGGCTTTGGAAGATGGGCATTCATGCCGGCAGTCAGTGTTTCGCGTACATCTTCCTCGAAGCTGTTTGCCGTGAGCGCGATGATAGGAATCCTCGCGGCGTCGGGGCGGTCCATGGCGCGAATGGTTTTCGTCGCCTCAATGCCGTCCATCAACGGCATACGCAAATCCATCAGTATCGCGTCGAAATAGCCGGCGGGATTCTGTGAAAATTTTTCCACAGCGATCTGGCCGTTCTCGGCCCGCTCGGCGCTGATGTCCTCAAGGTCCAGCAGATCCATCAGCATTTCCGCGTTCAGATCGATGTCCTCGGCGACCAGTATGCGCCGTCCTGCGAGGTTGACACGTTCCTCTGCCGCGCTCTCATCCACCTGCGACTCCATACGCGTCAAGGGTATGGTGACGACGAATGTAGAGCCCTGTCCCTTCGCACTGCTGACCGCGATTTCACCCTCCATGTTGTCCACCAGTTTTTTTGTGATGGACATGCCGAGGCCGCTGCCGCCATAGCGGTTGGTCGTGCTGGCATCCTCCTGGGAGAATGCGTCATAGATATGGGGAAGGAAGCCCGGATCAATGCCGATGCCCGTATCTTGTATGGTAAAGCGCAGTCTGCCGCGCGTCTCATCGCGTGATATCTCCTCGGCGATAAAGGAAACGCTGCCGCCCTCGTCCGTAAACTTGACAGCGTTGTCCAATATATTCAAAAGTGCCTGCTTTAACCGCATGGCGTCGCCGATATACATTTCTCCGATGTTATCCCGGATCTCACTGTGATAGACAAGGCGCTTTTCGTCGCATTTTGTCTGTGCCAGCACGTTTACGATGTCGAGGCTTTTTCTCAGGGAGAAGGGCTTGAGCTTCAGCTCCGTGTCCTCGGAGGCGACATAGTTCATGATCAGTATATCGTCGATCAGGCCCAGCAGGTGCCGGGCGCTGCCGTCGATCTTCTCAAGGCGGTCCCGGGTTTTGGGCTTGAGGGTGTCATCCTGCAGGGCGATGGCATCCAGGCCGATGATGGCGTTCATGGGGGTGCGCATTTCGTGGCTCATGCTGGCGAGGAAGCTCGTCTTGACGCGGTTGCTCTCCTCCGCCGCCATCAGCTCCGCGGCCAGATGCTCGCTTTCGATGACCTGCTTCGTGATGCCGCTGAGCAGTATGTACATCACGAATACGAATATGCTGCCGCCAAAGAGTATGCTGGCCATGATTATATCCGGATTGCCCAAAAAGCCAACGACAAGATACCCGATCAGGAAGGAGACCAACAGCGCGATAGGTATGTAGAGTATACAGTTTTTCTGGTTCCACGACTTCATGTTCCGAATGAAGCGGGCGTAACGGACGAAGCAAAAGATGTTGTAAACCATCAGCAGACTGCCCAGATATACCATTCCTCGGGTGAGCCACTGTGTCACGTCCGACACCTCCCTTCATTCTGAGCATAAATCTTCGATTTTATTGTATTATACCATAAACCAGGACCGGTTGCAACCAATATCTACTTTATGAAAACACTATTATTGACCCATAATTACCTTCCGCGTCTGGAAGTTAAATTCATTACAAATATATGAATTATATATACAATATATTAATATGTAGATGTTTATATTGACATCATGAAACGTTAATAGTATTATAATATAAATGGTAAAATCCATTTTTTAGGAGGTAGTTACATGGGAATGAAGAGATGGGTGAGTGCGCTGCTCGCGCTGCTCCTTCTGTGCGCGATGGGATTCGTCGCGTCTGCGGAGCCGGAGGAACTGGAGGCCCCTGTCGAGGAACAGGAGGTCATGCTGGGCGAATCAGAACCGACCGACGATGAAGTAGTGTTCGATGGACTGCTGAGTGAGGCTATCGAGAGTGAGACCATTGATGCCGAGCTGGCCCAGGACCCGGAGACCTGTTCCCACACAAACACCCATACATGGAGCGGTACCTTCAATGATTGGGAGGACGCCGATCCCCGGGAGAAGTATACCTATACTTCCGTCAACAACGCCGAGCACAAGATCAAGGGCTATCGTTATACCGTGACCTATTGTGAGGATTGCGACACGGATATCAATGTTGTCCGGGACAAGAAGAGCTCTACCTGGACGGAGGGGCATGACTACGATGAGAACGGGAAGTGCAGGCTCTGCGGCCATGTCAACACCTGCAGCCATCCCAATATGGAGCACAACGATGGCCCGAGAAACTGGGAAGACGGAGAGGAATATGAGGTCGTCTCCCTGAACAACAGGGAGCATCAGATCACCGGTCACCGGTATCACTGGGACTGGTGTCCGGACTGCGAGCGCGAATTGAACATTACCCGCGACGACGCGGTGACAACCTGGACACAGAACCATTGGTACAACGATAGAGGCATCTGCGATTTTGATCTGTGCCGCTATGTAAACAACTGCAAGCATCCCCGTGTGGAGCACAACGCAGGTGCCTACAGATGGTGGGACGGTGAGAAGTACAGCGTTAAGTCCGTCAATGAGCAGGAGCACAAGATCACGGGCGCCTGGTATACCTGGGATTACTGTCCTGACTGCGACCGGGATGTCAACATTGTTCGCGGCGCGAAAAAGACCTGGAAGGAACATCATCACTACGGCGATGACCTCATCTGCCATTTTGAGCTGTGCGGCCATAAGAACGCCTGCAAGCACAAGCATGTGGAGCACAATGAGGGCGTCTATTACTGGCAGGACGACGCGGAGCCCCATGAGGATTACAAGGTCGTATCCCTGAATGACGCAGAACATCAGATCACAGGGCACAAGTATACCTGGAATTGGTGCCAGGATTGTGATTGTGACATCAACATCAAGCGCGACCCCAATGTGACCACCTGGACAGCCGGCCACTGGTATGACGACGGTGACGTCTGCCACTTTGATCTCTGCGGCCATGTGAACACCTGCAAGCATGCCAATCTGGAGCACTGCGAGGGCGCCTACAACTGGTGGGACGGCGAGAAGTACACCGTCAAGTCCGCCAACGAGCGCGAGCACAAGATCACCGGCGCATATTACACCTGGGATCACTGCCCGGACTGCGATCGGAATATCAACGTCAAAAAGGGCGCGAAGAAGACCTGGGCGGAGAACCATCACTATGGCGACGACCTGGTCTGCCATTTCGACCTCTGCCAGCACAGGAACAAATGCAAGCACAAGAATCTCGAGCACAACGAGGGCGTCTATCACTGGGAGGATGACGCGGAGCCCCACGAGGATTACAAGGTCGTATCCCTTGACAATGCGGAGCATCAGATTACCGGTCACAAGTACACCTGGGACTGGTGCCGGGACTGCGAATGCGATATCAATGTCAAGCGGGATTCCGCTGTGACCACCTGGAAGCAGGGACACTGGTACAACGATAAGGGCGTCTGCGATTTCGATCTCTGCGGACATGCGAATACCTGCAAGCATCAGAATCTGGAGCGCAGAGAGGGCTCTCGTCCGTGGGAGGGCGGCTACAAGTCCATCAAAGCCGCCGATTACATGGAGCACAAGGTCAAGGGCCCCTATTACACCTGGGACTGGTGCCCGGATTGCTATCAGGATCTCAATATCGTCAATCATGGCGTTCAGACCTTTACCGAGGGACACGATTACGACTGGGATCTGAAGGTGCCCCAGTGCCGTTGGTGCGGCAAGAAGCTGGATTGCACCCACAAGAAGGCCGAGGCGGATGGCGGCGTGCTGCTTCTTGAGAGGGATATTGACGATTATGAGATCAAATTCCTGAATGAGCATGAGCACGAGGTCACCGGTGATTACTTTACCTGGAAATGGTGCCCGGACTGCGGGCAGTTCATCAACGTTAAGCTTGAGGGCAACAAGACCTTTAACGGCGGTCACTGGTTCAACAGCGAGGGCTTCTGCAATCTCTGCGGCTATAAATGCGAGAATGTTTTTGAACTCAAGGCGAATAAATCCACCGAGATGAAGAAGGGTGATATCCTGTTTGTCTCGCTGGGCAACAATACGGCTGTGAGCTTCAAGTCCTCGAAAACCTCGGTGGTCGATACCGACGGGCCGATACTCTTCGCCAAGGAAGCCGGAACGGCGAACATCACCGTGAAGCTTACCAACAAGAAGACCCTCAAGCTGGTGGTCACCGTGGTAGATCCCTATACGCCCAAGAAGCTGACCATCAAGGAACCGGCAAGCAAGACCATCGACATGAACAAAACCCAGAAGCTGGCCCTCGAATGCACCATCACGCCCAATACAGCCTCGGATGCCAAGGTGACCTGGGAATCCAAGAATCCGAAGCTCGCCACCGTGGATGAAAAAGGTATGGTGACCTTCCTTGATAAGGGTAGTGTTACCATCACTGCCACCACCATCGGCGAAAAGAACAAGAAGATCACCGCTAAGATCAAGCTTACCATCAAAAAATAACAGTCCGTAAGAGTTCATAACCGCCTGATTTCGCATCCCCTGTCGCGCAGATGGGGGATGCTTCATGTTCCATAAAAAGACACATTTAACGCCATCGTCATACTGCGTTGACATCAACGGTGTACTATAATGAAGTATACAGGTGATTTTGCCAAATCTCTGATATGTCAAAATCAGTTTCGCGGTCTGTCGCCTTGCGGCAGACCGCGAAACCGAAAATCCCGAGGGTTTTCGCCTTATCCTGGAGAAAGGATGATTGACAATGTATCGCGTTTACAATTTTGGGGCGGGACCCTCTACCATGCCGGAGGCGGCGTTGGAGACGGCGGCAAGGGAAATGATGGATTACAGGGGCAGCGGCATGTCCGTGATGGAGATGAGCCACCGCTCCAAGGCCTATCAGGATATCTTTGACGAGACGGAGGCTCTGCTGCGGGAGCTGATGCGGATTCCCGACAGCTATTCCGTGTTGTTTTTGCAGGGCGGCGCCACGGGGCAGTTCGCGGCCATTCCCATGAATCTCCTCAGCGAGGGCGGCAGCGCCGACTATGTGGATTCCGGTAACTTTGCCCACGGCGCGATGGTGGAGGCGAAGAAGTACGGCGAAATCCGCTGCGTAGCCTCTTCGAAGGACGTCAACTACATCCGCATCCCCGAGCTCGATGTCGCGCAGTTCAATCCCAACGCGGATTATTTCTATATCACCACCAACAATACCATCTTTGGCACCCGTTACGCCGAGCTGCCGGAGACCGGCAATGTGCCGCTGGTGGCGGACATGTCCTCCAATATACTGAGCGAGGTCTTTGACATCAACCGCTTCGGTGTGGCCTATGCGGGGGCCCAGAAGAACGTGGGGCCCGCGGGGCTGACCATCGTCATCGTCCGGAAGGACCTGCTGGGCCATGCGAAGTCCATCTGCCCGAAGGTGCTGGACTGGACGATTATGACCGAAAAGGGGTCCATGCTGAACACCCCGCCCACCTACGCCATCTACATGGCGGGACTGTGCATGAAGTGGCTGAAGGAACAGGGCGGCGTCGAGGGCATCGAGAAGGTCAACATCGAAAAGGCGAATATGCTCTACGACGTGCTGGACGACTCCGACTTCTACCGCGCCCCCGTGGAGAAGAAGTACCGCAGCCGCATGAACGTCACCTTCACCACGCCCAGCAAAGAGCTGGACGCCGCCTTCGTCAAGGCCGCCGCGAATGAGGGACTGGTCAGCCTGAAGGGCCACCGCCTGGTGGGCGGCATCCGCGCCAGCATCTACAACGCCATGCCCGTGGAGGGCGTGAAAAAGCTCGCCGAGTTCATGAAGAAATTCGAGGTTGAGAACAAATAAATGTATAATATCAAGAAGATCAACGCCATCTCCCCGGTCTATCACGGCATACTGCAAAACGGGGAGTACAACGTCAATTCCGACGTCGAAAATCCCGATGCCATACTGGTCCGCTCCGCCAATCTGCACGAAATGCCCATCAACGACAACCTGCTCTGCGTGGCCCGCGCCGGCGCTGGTGTGAACAACATCCCGCTGGAAAAGATGGCCCAGAAGGGCGTGGTGGTTTTTAACTCCCCCGGGGCCAACGCCAACGCCGTCAAGGAGCTGGTGCTGGCGGGCCTGCTGCTCTGCTCCCGCAAGATCTCCGAGGGCATCGAATGGTGCAAGACCCTCTCCGACGGGGAGACTACCGTTGAGAAGCAGGTGGAGGCGGGGAAGAACCGCTTCATCGGACCGGAGCTGGAGGGCAAGACCCTGGGCGTCGTGGGCCTGGGGGCCATCGGCGTGCTGGTGGCCAACGCCGGCGTGGCGCTGGGCATGAACGTGCTGGGCTATGACCCCTATATCTCCGTGGACCACGCATGGAAGCTCTCCCGGGCCGTCACCCACGCCATGTCCATTGATGAGGTCATCGAAAAGAGCGATTACATCACGCTGCACGTGCCGCTGCTGGACTCCAACCGCAATATGATCGACGCCGACGCCATCGCCCGGATGAAGAACTCCTGCGCCCTGCTGAACTTTGCCCGCGGAGGACTGGTGAACATCGACGATGTGAAGGCGGCGCTGGACAACGGCACCCTTCGCGCCTACGTCACCGACTTCCCGGAGGGCAAGCTCATCGGCCAGCGCAATGCCATATTGACGCCCCACCTCGGCGCGTCCACCCCGGAGAGCGAGGACAACTGCGTGCGCATGGTGGCGAAGCAGGTCAACGACTACATCAAGACCGGCTCCATCGTCAACGCCTGCAACTATCCCAACTGTATGCTGGGCCGGCAGACCATGCCCCGCATCGCCTTACTCCACCAGAACGTGCCCAACGTCATCGGCGCCATCACGCAGATCACCTCCAGCGAGCATTTGAACATCGAAAACATGGTCAATCAGTCCCGCAATGGCTACGCCTACACTGTGCTGGATGTCTCCACCGAACCCACCGCTGAGCTGCTTGAAAAGCTCAAGGCCCTTGAAACGGTGTATCGCGTCCGGCTGCTGATGCCCTGATGGGTGTGTGAAATAAGCGGGGGAATTGAGTCCCCCGCAAATTCAAATTTGTAATAGCAATAAATAAAGAAGCCGAGGACCGATTGATGAACGACGCATTGAAAAGCGCTGACATTCTCCTGCCCAAACAGGGCATCGACCTGTCAAAATGGGCCGTAGTGGCCTGCGACCAGTTCACTGCCCAACCGGAATACTGGCGGGAGACGGAACGAATCGTTAGCGAGGCGCCTTCCGCCCTGCGGGTCACCCTGCCGGAGGTCTATCTGTCGGAGGCGGAAACGCGGATACCGGCGATACACCGAACCATGCGGGAATACCTCCGTGAGGGCGTATGGCAGGTGGCAGTAAAGAATGGGTTTGTGCTGGTGTGTCGCGAAACCGGCACGGGCATCCGTCCGGGCCTGATGGTCTGCCTCGATCTGGACCAGTATGACTTCAACCCTGGTTCCCATAGTCTTATACGACCTACGGAGGGCACGGTGGTCAGCCGCGTACCCCCACGGGCGAAGATACGCGCGGGCGCGCCGGTAGAGCTGCCGCACGTCATGATGCTGATCGATGACCCCGGCTATACGATCATTGAACCCCTTTTGGAGAAGCGGGACGCGCTTCGCCCGCTGTATGACCTCGAGCTCATGCAAGCAGGCGGTCATCTAAAGGGCTGGGCCGTGGAGGGTGGCGACGTTGAAGGCGTATATGCCGCCATCCATAAATTGCGGGAGCATTGCGACGGTCTGTTATATGCCGTGGGCGATGGCAACCACTCGCTGGCGGCGGCGAAACAGTGCTGGCTGGATATAAAAGAACATCTGTCACCGGAGCAGCGGGAGCAACATCCCGCACGCTACGCGATGGTGGAGCTGGTCAATCTGGCCTGTCCCTCACTGATATTTGAGCCCATCCATAGGGTGGTATACCATGCGAATGCGAATGCGCTGATGTCAGAGTATAAAGAATACCTGCTGGCAAATGGTGCCGAGATGGGGGAGGGGGACGACCTCATCGTTTTCACCAAGTCCTCTGCCTGGCGATTTGCATCCAAACAGCATCCTCTCAGGCTCCTGCAAGCCTTTCTGGACGACTACCTTGCCCGACATCCGGAAGCGGAGATCGACTACATCCATGGCGACGACGCCGTCAAAGCGTTGGTCCAGCGGGGCGACGCGGTGGGCTTTATGCCGCGGGCCTTTGACAAAGCCGAGCTGTTCCCCTATATCCAAAAATGGGGCGTGCTGCCCAGAAAGACCTTTTCCATGGGGGAAGCCAACGAGAAGCGCTATTATCTGGAAGCGCGGCGCATACTCCCTGAATAACGAAAAACACCTCCGAATAAGCTGAATCGGGGGTGTTTTTATGCGCATACCGTGGGAATTGGTCGTTTCCTTTTCAATTGGGCTGACACTTCTGTGCCTGATAGGCTACCTTCTGCTGGTGCCCCGCCGCTTCATATGGCGGCTGCTGGCCGGCGGGGTGATGGGAGCGCTCCTGCTTTCGGGAATAAACCTGTTGGGAGCACTGGTGGGTTTTTCCGTCGCTGTCAATCCCTTTACGGCCATGGCAGTGGGCTTTCTCGGCCTTCCCGGCGCGGCGCTGGTGGTGGCCTTGCAATTGCTCGTATAGCAAAGCGCGGAGCCATTTTGGCTCCGCGCTATTATGGTGTGCCGGGCATGGCACACATCTAACCGGTGAGAGTCCGGTCGCGGGTATTTACCGCCAAGCGTAGCGAACCGCAAGCCGTTGGTGGCGACGC
>CACZXF010000022.1 GCA_902785105.1 uncultured Eubacteriales bacterium
TACTTGAATCCATGTTATGATGTAGCGCCGTATACCTGACCGGTACGTACGGTGCAACGGGAGGGGCGAGGGCTATGGCCCTCCTTCTACCCTATTGGAAAGCGTCAGTCCTCAACGGGCCTGGCCATGGGGGCGTTTTCGGGGGTGAGGGGGATGGCCCGGATGCGCTCGCCGCAGTGAGGGCAGATGTATTCGGCGTCCTCGGCATCCTCCAGCGAGGCGAAGAACATGCGGCTGCACTTGGGGCACAGCTTGCCCGCCAGGGCTTTCGGGTCATCCTCCGACGGTTCGGCCTCGACCTCCGGGACAGGTTCCTCCTCCGGCCGCAGCAGGTGGAGCCGGTCCTCGCCGTCGCCAAAGGCGTCGTCGAAGTCCTCATCCTCGTCGTCATCGTCGAGGAAGGGGAAGTCGTCGTCCCGGCGGTCCCGATCCCAGCGGTCGCCCTCCAGGTCCGCCAGATCGTCGTCGATGGATTCCACATAGTCGTTCAGGTCGTCCAGGACCTCGTCGATGGTCTCCACCCGGTCCGACAGGTCGCCCAGCAGCTCCACGATGCCCGACAACAGCTTGCCGTTCACCGTGGCCTGGTCGATGTCCGCGCCCTCCAAAAGGCCCTTTAGGTAACCAACCTTTTTGCTCAGATTCTCCATCGCTGCACCTCCGTTCTTTGCATGTCTATGCGCGTTGAGAATGAGAAATGCCATTATGACACCACAAGGCCGATGGCAAATCGTCCATCGACCTCATGTGTTATCGTTATGCGCGATCAGGCGCGGCCCAGATACATGCCGCCGTCGCGGGTGTCGATCTTCAGGACCTCGCCGTTTTCGATGAACAGCGGCACCTGGAGGGTGAGGCCGGTCTCGAAGGTGGCGGGCTTGGTGGTGTTGGCGGCGGTGTCGCCCTTGAAGCCGGGCTCGGTGTTGACCACCTGGAGCTCCACGAAGTTGGGGGCCTGCACGCTGAAGGGCGCGCCCTTGAAGAAGCGGACGGTGACGTTGGTGTTCTCCTTCACGAAGGGCATGGCGTCCTCCACCTGGTCGTGGGTCAGGGGCAGGTCGTCATAGGTCTCCAGGTCCATGAAGTGGTAGAAATCGCCGTCGTTGTAGGTGTACTGCATTTCCTTGGTTTCGATATAGGCCTTCGGGAATTTCTCCGTCGGGTTGAAGGTGCGCTCGATCACGGAACCGGTGACCACGTTCTTGATCTTGGTGCGCACAAAGGCCGCGCCCTTGCCGGGCTTGACGTGCAGGAAGGACACGATGGTCCACACGCCGTTGTCCATTTCAAAGGTCACGCCGTTTCTGAAATCGCTTGCGTTAATCATGGGGAACTCCTCCTCAAACTTAGTCGATAGGGTAATGTGGTTACAGCTCGATCAGATGCTTCGGCGCGTGCATCGCGTTGATCACGCCGTCCTCAGTCATAATCACCGTGTCCTCGATCCGGCAGCCGCCGAGACCGGGAATATATACGCCGGGCTCCACCGTAACCACATGGCCGGGCCGAAGCACGGTCGCGTCATTGAAGCTCACCCGGGGCTGTTCATGGATGAATAGTCCGACGCCGTGGCCCAGGCTGTGGCCGAACGCGCCGGGATAGCGCGCGTCGATCAGGTCCCGCGCCACCTTGTCGATGTCGCAGCACTTCTTTCCGGGGCCGATGGCCTCAAGGGCACTGGTCTGTGCCTCAAGCACGGTGTCGTAGATCGCCTTCAATTCCGGCGAAATCTTGCCAAAGGCCACCGTGCGGGTGATGTCGGAGAGATAGCCGCGATACGTCGCGCCGAAGTCCAGCGTCAGCAGGTCGCCCTCGGCGATGACATAGCTGGAAGGCACCGCGTGGGGCAGGGAGCCGTTCACGCCCGCCGCCGCGATGGTGTCGAAAGCCGGTCCTTCGCTGCCCAGACGGAGCATTTCAAACTCCAGCTCGATCTTGGCCTCGATTTCCGTCATGCTGGCGTGGAGGCGGGGCAGTATGTTGATGAACGCCTGGCTGGCGATGCGGGACGCCTCCCGGATGCAGGAAATCTCTTCCTCATCCTTGATCTGCCGCAGTTCCTCGGGGATGCCGTTCAGTGAAACCAGCTCGATGCCCTGAAGCGCCTCGGACAGTTTGACGTAATCGTCATGGGTCAGAAAGTCCGTCTCTACATATATAGACCTCGCCCCGGCGGCCTTCGCCAGCTCCAGCGCCACCGCCGATTCCTTTCGCTCCGAGGTGGTGCGCTCCACCGTCCAGCCCGGGGCCTGCCGGCCCGCAGCCTCGATGTAGCGGAAATCCGTCACCACGGCGTGAATGTCCTTCGAGATGAACAGACAGCCCTCGCCCGCGTAGCCCGACAGATAACGGATGTTCTCCGGCCTGTGGATCAGCGCCGCGTCGGCCTCCATGCGCGCCAAAAAGGCGTCCAGATGGTTCAATGCGATCCTTCCCTTCCCGGCTGTCATGGAACCCAAAACATTTGTATTCCATGATTGTCCATCTAATTATAACACATCATGCCGGGAATTGCCATAGGAAAATGAAAATTGAAGGGGGAAATGAAGTAAAATGTTACAAATGGAGGGAGGGGAGGGGGTGTGACAGTTTGATAAATTGGAAGTTGTCGTGCTGAGCGGGAGTCCACCTCATCCGGCGCTTCGCGCCACCTTCCCCTCAAGGGGAAGGCTTTTGGGTCCGCGTTTCCCAGCCCCTGCCTCCCCCTTTAGGGGAAGGTGCCCGTGAGGGCGGATGAGGTGGCTTCGAACAAACATTTCGACAAATCCCCCTTTATCTCTTTAACACATTTTCCCCACACGCTCCCCTATATGGTAACAGTATACTGCTATAATGATTGACATGCTAATGAATTGAGTTCAAGGAGGTGGGGGAATGGAATGTGCTGCCGGGAATCCCCGGGAGGATCGGGAGCACGCGGCTGTGGACCAGATGATACGAGTGATGCGGATGCACCACCGGATCGTGGACAAGCGGATCGACGGGCTGGGCATCCACCACAGCCAGCACCGCATGCTGATGCGTCTGAGCCGCATGGGGCGCACCGATTCCCAGAAGGACATCGCCGAAGCGCTGGACGTGAGCCCGGCCTGCGTGGCCCGGACGGTGAAGGCCCTGGCAAATGCGGGTCTCATCGAAAAGACCGAGGGCATGGACAACCGCTGCCGGGAGATCAATCTGCTGCCGGAGGGCCGGCGGGTCATTGACGCCTCCATACAGACCTTCCAAACCACCGCCGCCGAGATGTTTAAGGACATCCCCGACGACGACATCGACAGGTTGATTTCCATTCTCAACCAAATCCATGACAACCTCTCCGAAATGGAGAGCCGAAAGGAGCAGCGCCCGTGAAATGGTCCAAATATGTCAAGCCCTATTGGAAGTACTTCCTGCTGGGGCCGCTTTGCATGATCGTAGAGGTGCTGGGCGAGGTGCTGATGCCCCTGTGGTACAGCCGCATACTGAACATCGGCGTTGAGAACCACGATGTTGGCTTCATCGTGCTGACCTGCGCGCTGATGGTGCTGACCGCGCTGCTGATGATGGGCGGCGGCGTGGGCGGGGCCTGGTTCGGGTCCAAGGCCGCGGTGAACTTCGCCGCCGACCTGCGCCGGGACGTCTATGAGAAGATACAGCACTTCTCCTTCGCCAACATCGACAAGTATTCCACCGGCTCGCTGGTCACCCGCCTGACCAACGACGTGACCCAGCTCATGAACTTCGTGAACATGCTGCTGCGCATGTTCCTCAGAACGCCGGGCATGCTCATCGGCGCGCTGATCGCGGCGTTCACGCTGAACGCCCAGTTGGCGCGGGTGCTGGCCGTGACCATCCCCGCCATCGCCATCGTGGAGTTCCTCATCATCCGCGTGGGCTTCCCCCGGTTCTCGGCCATGCAGGAGAAGATGGACCACCTGAATTCCACCATACAGGAGAGCCTGACCAACATCCGCGTGGTGAAGTCCTTCGTCCGCGAAAAGCGGGAGGACGAGAAGTTCGGCCGGGCCAACGGCGAGTTAAAGGACGCCGCCATGCGGGCCTTGGGCGTGGTCATATTCATGATGCCCATGATGATGCTGATGATGAACCTGACCAGCGTGGCGGTCACCTGGTTCGGCGGCAACCACGTCATCGCCGGGGACATGCCCATCGGCGACTTCAACGCCTTTTTGACCTATATCACCCAGATCCTGATGTCGCTGCTGATGATGAGTATGCTCTTCATGAACTCCTCCCGCGCGCTGGCCTCGTCCAAGCGCATCAAGGAGGTCATGGAGGAGGTGCCGGACATCGACGACACCAACGCCAAAAACAAGGACGCCCGCGTCACCCGCGGCGACGTGACCTTCGAGCACGTCACCTTCCGCTACTACAAGAACAGCGAGAACGGCGTGCTGAACGACATCAACCTGACCATCCACGGCGGCGAGACCGTGGGCATCATCGGCTCCACCGGCTGCGGCAAGACCACGCTGGTCTCGATGATCCCGCGCCTCTACGACGCGGACCAGGGCCGCATCCTCGTGGACGGCATCGACGTGAAGGACTACAGCCTCTATCACCTGCGCGAGGGCGTGGGCATGGTGCTGCAAAAGAACGTGCTGTTCTCCGGCTCCATCGCGGACAACTTGCGCTGGGGCGACGAGAACGCCAGCGAGGCCGACATGACCGACGCCGCCAAGAGCGCCCAGGCCGACGGCTTCATCCGCAATTTCCAGCTCGGCTATGAGACCCAACTGGAGCAGGGCGGCGTCAATGTCTCCGGCGGCCAGCGCCAGCGCCTGTGCATCGCCCGGGCATTGCTCAAGCATCCCAAGATACTGATACTGGACGACTCCACCTCCGCCGTGGACACCGCCACCGAGGCGTCCATCCGCGCGGCCTTCCGCAACGAGCTGAGCGATTCCACCAAGATCATCATCGCCCAGCGCATCACCTCCGTGATGGAGGCGGACAAGATCATCGTCATGGACGACGGCGCCATCACCGGCATCGGCACCCACGACGAGCTGATCAAGACCAACAAGGCCTATCAGGAAATCTATCATTCTCAAATGGACGGGAAGGAGGCGGCGTAAATGGCAAGGTCACTGGAAACCCTGCAAAAGCAGTATAACAGCGCCGCCGCCCCCGGCAAGGGTCCCGGCTCCGGGCGCGGCCCCATGGCGGCCACCAACAGCTTCACCGGCAAGCCCGCCGACACCAAAAAGACCATGCTCCGCATCTTCTCCTATGTGGCGAAGTACTGGAAGCGGCTGATACTGGTGTTCATGTTCATGGCGCTGTCCACCGGGGCCATGCTGGCGGGCAGCTATCTGCTCCGCCCCATCATCAACCATATCGCCGACACCGCCACCCCCGCCGGGGAGCGCGTGGCCTATCTGGGCCGTATGCTGCTGGTGCTCATCGGCGTTTACGTCGTGGGCATCGGCGGTACGTACCTCCAGTCCCGCCTGATGATCGGCATCTCCCGCACGGCCATACAGAATATAAGAAACGACCTGTTCACCCGGCTGGAGCGCCTGCCCCTCCGCTTCCACGACAACCAGACCACCGGCGAGCTGATGAGCCGCTTCACCAACGATGTGGACAACATCGGCCTGATGATGGACCAGTCGCTGATGTCGATGCTCTCCGGCATCATCAACCTTGTCGGCACGCTGGTGATGATGGTGGTCACCAACATCTGGCTGACCCTCATCACCCTGGTGTTCATCCCCATATTCATCGCGTGCAGCCGATTCATCATCTCCAAGTCCCGGCGCTACTATTCCGCCCAGCAGGCGGCCCTCGGCGCGGCCAACGGCTACATCGAGGAATTTGTGGCGGGCCAGAAGGTGGTGAAGGTGTTCAACCACGAGGCGGACTGCATCGAGGAATTCTCCCTGCTCAACGGCGACCTGCGGGGCAAGCAGATGAAGGCCATGTTCTTCGGCGGCATCATGGGCCCCATCATGGGCAACATGAGCCAGGTGAGCTACGCCCTCACCGCCGGCA
This sequence comes from uncultured Eubacteriales bacterium, assembly GCA_902785105.1. GTDB lineage: Bacteria > Bacillota > Clostridia > Christensenellales > Aristaeellaceae > UBA2862. The sequence continues at coordinate 5,998 of CACZXF010000022.1, forward strand.
TCGGCGGCGCGCTGTGCGCCTTGGGGCGGTTCGACGTGGGCGGGCTTGCGATATTCGTCAACTATTCCCGCCAGTTTGCCCGCCCGGTGAACGAAATTTCCCAGCAGATGGCCACGGTGTTCTCCGCCCTGGCCGGCGCGGAGCGGGTCTTTGCCATCATGGACATGGAGCCCGAAGCCGCCCACGACAAGAACACCGCCACCCCCGCCAGGCTGGACGGCCACGTGATACTGGACGACGTCACCTTCGGCTACGTGCCGGGCAAGACGGTCCTCAAGCACATCTCCCTCTACGCCAGACCGGGCCAGAAGATCGCCTTCGTCGGCTCCACCGGCGCGGGCAAGACCACCATTACCAACCTGCTGAACCGGTTCTACGACATCGACGAGGGCAAGATCACCATCGACGGCATAGACATACAGGACCTGCCCCGGGATTTCCTCCGCCAGAACATCGCCATGGTGCTCCAGGACACCCACCTCTTCACCGGCACGGTGATGGAGAACATACGCTACGGACGGCTGGACGCCACGGATGAAGAGGTCATCGCCGCGGCGAAGATGGCCTCCGCCGACAGCTTCATCCGCCGGCTGGAAAAGGGCTATGACACCGTCATCGAGGGCGACGGCGCGAACCTCTCCCAGGGCCAGCGCCAGCTCTTGAACATCGCCCGCGCCGCCATCTCCCACGCGCCCATACTGGTGCTGGACGAGGCCACCTCCTCCGTCGATACCCGCACCGAGCGCCACATCGAGGAGGGCATGGACCACCTGATGCAGAACCGCACCACCTTCGTCATCGCCCACCGCCTCTCCACCGTCCGCAACGCCAACGCCATCATGGTGCTGGAAAACGGCCAGATCATCGAGCGCGGCGACCACGACGACCTCCTCGCCCTCAAGGGCCGCTATTACGAGCTTTACACCGGCAAGTCCGAACTGACCTGATAAGAATACAAGGGGACGGTTCTCTGTGCTTTCTGCATCACACAGAGAACCGTCCCTTTTTGTGTTGCGGCTCAAAGTTTCAGATAGACGGGGATTTGTCGGGGTGTCGTTCGAAGTCCACCTCATCCGCCCCTTCGGGGCACCTTCCCCTCAAGGGGAAGGCTTTTGGGTTACCGGGTAGCTCAACCCCTGCCTTCCCCTTGAGGGGAAGGTGCCCGTGAGGGCGGATGAGGTGGCTTGCCCGCTCTATCCGACAAATTCCAATTCCCCCCCGCCACTGACCATCCCCCTTCGCATTCGCGCGCCCTTCAAATGTTAACAATTCTTCACTTGACAATAACCCTCCTCAGATGTAAAATTTAGGCGCATATCTTTACAGTGTGGATAATGTAACCCATGGGGACGGTTTTCTGTGTTCCCATGATTTCAGAACACAGGGGACACGTAACCATTTATTCACTTTGAATCGAGGAGGAGAGAACAATGTCAAAGGTGTCAGCAGAAGCATTCGTACAGAAGATCATGGAAGATGAGGCGCTCCGCGAACGCACAGAGCAGACCAGTCCCGAGGACGTGCTGCCCATCGCAAAGGAAATGGGCTATGACTTCACCGTCGAAGAGCTTACCGAAGTGATGAACAGCAGCCAGGAGCTTGAGCCGGAGGAACTTGAAGATGTAGCGGGAGGAGCTGGTCCTCATACCCGCCCTATGGCAAAGCACTTAACACAATCAGCGATTAATAGCCTCTACAATAGATACTGTCATGGTGATCCCACCGGCACCAAACATGATTATGTTCGTGAAGGGCATTATGAAGTACCGTACTTAAAATTTTGGTCAAAGGGCTATGATGTCCTTAGATGCAAACGTTGTGGCCATGTGTGGAATAGGAGGGTAACAAAAAGTGAGTCAATGCAATGGATTACGGAATTTTGACGATATAGTCGCTTATCGCACCGCTGTCCATGATAACTGATGAAGGGAAAGCAACTGCGGTCATTCCAAAGAACGAAGCAACTAACATACAACTTATCGACCGTTGTACAGCGTCTCATCTCAGAATCCCACAAACTTTTGCATTGAGGCCAAAAAGTTAAGAACACACGGGGACTGTTCTCTGCGTTCCCGTGATTTCAGAACACAGGGGAACCGTCCCCATGTGTCTCCCAAGGGTTCCAAAAGGGCCGTCTCCGAATGGAGGCGGCCCTTGGATTTTAGCGCGAAGGGACGGTTCTGTGGGTTCATACTAATCTCAATCTAAAAATCAACCATCCTGCGGCGTCTTTTCCGCCCTGCCCGCGTTGAAATCCCTTGACTTGCCACCAGCAAGCCTGCGGGCTTTCGCCTTGGCAGGACGAAAAACCCGCTCGCAGGCTGGCTAACTTTTAGATTGAGATTAGTATCAGTCCACAAATTCCCTCACGCAACGCTCATACGCGGCCACGGGGTCGGCGGCGGCGGTGATGGGGCGGCCGACGACGATGTAGTCGGAGCCGATGGCCTTCGCCTGGGCGGGGGTCATGACGCGCTTCTGATCGCCGACGTCGCCGTCGGCAAAGCGCACGCCGGGGGTGACGGTGATGAAATCCGCGCCGCAGGTGTCGTGGACCTTTCCCGCCTCCAGGGGGGAGCAGACCACGCCGTCCAGCCCGGCGTTCTTCGCGGTCCGGGCGTAGTGCATCACCACATCCGCGATGGGTTCACGGATCAGCAGGTCCCGCTCCATGCTCTGCTGGTCGGTGGAGGTGAGCTGGGTCACGGCGATCAGCAGCGGGCGGGTGCCGTCGGGCCGGGTGAGTCCCTCCAACGCGGCCTCCATCATGGCCGTGGTCCCAGCGGCGTGCAGGTTGGTGATGTCCACGTCCAGCCTGGACAGCACCGCCATGGCTTTTTTCACGGTGTTGGGAATGTCGTGGAGCTTCAGGTCGAGGAATATCTTGTGCCCCCTCGCCTTGAGCTGCCGAACGATCTCCGGCCCCTCGGCATAGTAGAGTTCCATGCCGATTTTCACAAAGGGTTTTTTGCCGGTGAACTGATCCAGAAACGCAAAGGTCTGCGCCGCCGAAGCGAAGTCGCAGGCGATGATGACATCCTTGCCCATTATAATGCGCCTCCTATGATGTCTGTCAATTGATTGATATGGTATTTGTCCATGACCGCGGGCAGGTCCTCAATGATGCGCTTGCAGGCGAAGGGATCGGCCAGATTGGCCGCGCCAATCTCCACTGCCGTGGCCCCGGCCATCATCATTTCGATGACGTCCTCCGCTGAGCTGACGCCGCCCATGCCGATGACGGGGATGTCCACAGCCTTGGCCACCTGGTACACCATCCGCAGCGCCACCGGGAACACCGCCGGGCCGGACAGGCCGCCGGTCACGTTGGCGATGACGGGGCGGCGGGTGTTCAGATTGATGCGCATCCCCATCAGCGTGTTGATGAGGCTGACGCCGTCCGCGCCCGCGTCGGCGCAGGCTTTCGCGATGGCAGCGATGTCCGTCACGTTGGGGGAGAGCTTCATGATGACCGGCTTCGTGGTCACGGCCTTGACCGCCTTCGTCACCGCCGCCGCCTGGGCCGGGTCCGTGCCGAAGCTCATGCCGCCGTGGTGGACGTTGGGACAGGAGATGTTGACCTCCAGCCAGCCTACCTGTTCACAGGTGTCCAGGCGTTTGCAGGTCTCAGCGTATTCTTCTATGGAAAAGCCGGAGACGTTCGCCATCACGGGCTTGTGAAAGATTTTTGCAAGGTTCGGCAGCTCCTCCGAAATCACCCTGTCCACACCGGGGTTTTGCAGCCCCACCGCGTTCAGCATCCCCGCGGGCGCCTCCGCGATGCGGGGGAGGGGATTGCCCAGCCGGGGATGGAGGGTGGTGCCCTTGAAGGAGAAGGAACCGAGGATATTTATGTCGTAGAGCTCCGCGAACTCCCGCCCGTAGCCGAAGGTGCCCGAGGCCGGGATGACCGGGTTGTCCAGCTCGATGCCCAGCAGGTTTACCTTTGTGCGTTCCACAGCAATTCCTCCTTCCGCATCACCGGGCCGTCCTTGCAGATGCGCTTGTAGCCGGTCAGGGTTTCGCAGGTACAGCCCATGCAGGCCCCGAAGCCGCAGCCCATCCGCGCCTCAAAGCTCAGCTGCCCCGAACAGTCCAGCGCGCCAAACACCGCCTTCAGCATTGGCTCCGGGCCGCACGCATAATAATAGGAAGGTTTATCTGGCAGTACCGCCGTGACAAAGCCCTTCGCGCCATAACTGCCGTCCACGGTGGAAACCCGTACCTCACAGCCCAGCGCCTTGAATTCATCCGAATAGAAGATTTCCTCTGCGGTATTGAAGCCCAGGCAGACCGTGACCCGCTTTCCCTGCTCAAGCAGTTTCTTCGCCAGCAGATAAAGCGGCGGCACGCCCACGCCGCCGCCCACCAGCACGGGGTTTTCCCCCGCGCAGGTGAGGCCGTAGCCGTTGCCCAGCCCGGAGAAGCAGTCCAGCGCCGCGCCGGGGGCCATCCGGGAGAGCCGCTCCGTCCCCCTGCCGACCACCTTGTAGATGATGGTCAGCCGGTCACCCTCCACGTCGCACACCGATATGGGGCGGCGCAGATACAGCCCGTCCAATTGGATGTTGATGAACTGCCCCGGCGCGATGATGGGGGAGGTGTCGCCCCGCAACATCATGCGAAAGACGTTGATGGTCAGGGGTTTGTTTTCAAGAATGATATAGCTCGTCTGCTTCATACCGTTCCCCTTTAGCTTGTATTTGTGATAGCCATTGCTCAGCCTGAGCGCGTGTTTTAAGGATAACTGCCCTTTTGCCGGGATATTTTTCAATCAACGCGCATATGAGCGGAATCTTATCCCTCTGATAATTCCGAACCAGTGCAACCAGTTCAGAATCCAACTGTTCCTCGATCCAGGGCATATCCGGGCGCTTTTTCCCGATTCGATCACTGATACCCGTCAAGCACACCGCTTCGTCGTAATCCAGAAGGATGACCGTGTCACAGGCGGCGATCCTCATTTCATAGGTCCGGCTGTAATCGCCGTCGATGATCCATTCATCCTTCTGAATCACTTCTTCCAGCCTGCGGTCGAATGCCTCCCGGGAGATGTGGGTGTGGTCGGCCCGCCACCAGAGGTTGTCCAGATGGAACAGGGGAAGCCCCGTGCGTTCATGCAGCCTTCGTGCCAGAGTGCTCTTGCCGCTGCCGGGGCAGCCCAGTATGACGAACCTTTTCACGCGTCGATGGTGGAGATGGTCAGGGTGGTCTCCTCCAGCACGTCCAGCAGCACGCGTACGGTGTCCAGGGAGGTGAACAGGGTGATGTTGTTCTCGGTGGCGCACTGTCTGATCTTCACACCATCGGTCAGGGCGTTGGAGGAATTGACGTTGCGGGTGTTGATGACATAGGCGATGTGGCCCTGCCGCATGGACTCCACGATCTCGTCCGAATTGTCCTCCCCGATCTTCTTGAGCACGTGGGTGCGTATGCCGCGCTCCTTGAGATAGGCGGCGGTGCCCTCGGTGGCCTCGATGTTGAACCCCAGATTGTAGAACCGGCGAATCAGCGGCTCGGCCTCGGCCTTGTCCCCCCGGGCGATGGTGGCGAACACCGTGCCGTAGTTTTGCAGGTGCAGACCCGCCGCCTGGAGGGCTTTGTAGAGGGCGCGGTTCAACTTGTTGTCGTAGCCGATGGCCTCACCGGTGGACTTCATCTCGGGGGACAGGTAGGCGTCCAGACCCTTGATCTTGTTGAAGGAGAACACGGGCACCTTCACATAGTAGCGCTTCTTCTCCTCTGGGTACAGGTCGAATATGCCCTGCTCCTTGAGGGATTTGCCCAGTATGGCCTCCGTGGCGATGTCCGCCAGCGACCAGCCGGTGGCCTTGGAGAGGAAGGGCACCGTGCGGGAGGACCGGGGGTTGACCTCGATGATGTAGACGTTCTCGTCCTTGTCCACGATGAACTGTATGTTGTAAAGACCCACGATGCCGATGCCCAGGCCCAGCTTTTTGGCATACTGGAGGATGATGCCCTTGACCTTGTTGGAGATGGAGAAGGCGGGATAGACGGAGATGGAGTCGCCCGAATGGATGCCGGTGCGCTCCACCAACTCCATGATGCCGGGGACGAATACATCCCTTCCGTCGCAGATGGCGTCTACCTCGACCTCCTTGCCCTGGATGTAGTGGTCCACCAGCACGGGCTTGTCGGCGTCGATCTCCACAGCCTCTTTGAGGTACTTCCGGAGCTGCTGCTCGTTGCCAACGATCTGCATCGCCCGCCCGCCCAGCACGAAACTGGGGCGCACCAGCACGGGATAGCCGATCTCCTCGGCGGTGCGGACGCCTTCCTCGATGTTCGTCACGGCGCGGCCCTGGGGCTGGGGAATGTTCAGGTCTTTCAAAATCTGCTCAAAGCTGCCCCGGTCCTCGGCCCGCTCGATGGCGGCGCAGTCCGTGCCGATGAGCTTCACGCCCCGCTCCTGAAGCGGCATTGCCAGGTTGATGGCCGTCTGCCCGCCCAGGGAGGTGATGACGCCCAGGGGCTGCTCAAAGTCGATGACGTTCATCACGTCCTCTGGCGTCAGTGGTTCAAAGTACAGCTTGTCGGAGGTCTTATAGTCCGTGGAGACGGTCTCCGGGTTGTTGTTGATGATGATGGCCTCGTAGCCGTTGCGGCGGATGGTCTGCACCGCGTGAACGGTGGAATAGTCGAACTCCACGCCCTGACCGATGCGGATGGGCCCCGCGCCCAGCACCACCACCTTCTTCTTCTCCGTATGTATGCTGGCATTGGGCAGGTTGTAGGAGGAATACAGATAGGGAATATAGGTTCCCGTGTGCAGCGTGTCCACCATCGGGAAGGCGGGGACGATGCCGCTGTCCTTCCTCAGCTTGCAGACGCTCAGCTCATCAGTATTCCACAGCTCCGCAATGGTTTTATCGGCAAAGCCCATACGCTTTGCTTCCCCCAGGATGGCAATGTCATTGGGCTTGCCCTTTAACACGACCTCCATGTCCGTGATCTTCTTGATGGATTCGAGGAATAGGGGGGTGATCATGGTGATCTCATGGAGCTTGTCCATCCGCACGCCGCGGCGGATCAGCTCGGTGATGGCGAATATGCCGTCGGCGCGGAAGTCCTTGATGTAGCGCCAGAGGCCGTCGTCGTCCATTTTCGTAAACTTCGGCAGGCTCAGGTGGTGCGCGCCGTTCTCCAGGGAGCGCACGGATTTGAGCATACATTCTTCGAGGGTCGCGCCGATGCCCATGACCTCGCCGGTGGCTTTCATCTGGGTGCCCAGCAGGTTTGGCGCGGTGGCGAACTTGTCGAAGGGGAAGCGGGGGAACTTGGCCACGACGTAATCCAGGCTCGGCTCGATGGCCGCCGTGCCGCCCGCCACGGGGATGTCCTCCAGCGCCATGCCCAGCGCGATCTTGGCCGTCACCGAGGCGATGGGATAGCCCGACGCCTTGGAGGCCAGCGCCGAGGAGCGGGAAACGCGGGGGTTGACCTCGATGAGATAGTATTCGCTGGTCTCGGGATGCAGCGCGAACTGGACGTTGCAGCCGCCCTCGATCTTCAATTCGCGGATGATCTTGATGGCGGAGTCGTTGAGCATCTTCAAATCGTGGTCGTTCAGCGAGAGGATGGGGGCCACCACGATGCTGTCGCCGGTGTGCACGCCCACGGGGTCCACATTCTCCATGCCGCAGATGGTGATGGCGTGGTCGTTGGAATCGCGCATGACCTCAAACTCGATCTCCTTGTAGCCCTTCACGGACTTCTCCACCAGCACCTGATGGACGGGGGAGAGGCGGAAGCCGTTCACGCCGACCTCGATCAGTTCCTCCTCGTTGTAGGCAAACCCGCCGCCCGTGCCGCCGAGGGTGAAGGCGGGGCGCAGCACCACGGGATATCCGATCTCCTTCGCCGCCTCCTTTGCCTCTTCAAGGGAATAGGTTATCTTGGACGGGATGACCGGCTCACCGATGGACTGGCACATCTCCTTGAACAGCTCCCGGTCCTCAGCCCGCTCGATGGAGGAGAACGGCGTGCCCAGCAGTTCCACCCGACATTCCCGCAGCACGCCCTTCTTTTCCAGCTGCATCGCCAGATTCAGACCCGTCTGCCCGCCGATACCGGGGACGATGGCGTCCGGCCGCTCGTAGCGCAGGATCTTGGCGATGTATTCCAGCGTCAGCGGCTCCATGTAAACCTTGTCCGCGATGCTGGTGTCGGTCATGATGGTGGCGGGGTTGGAGTTGCACAGTATGACCTCGTAGCCCTCTTCCTTCAGCGCCAGGCACGCCTGGGTGCCCGCGTAGTCAAATTCCGCCGCCTGGCCGATCACAATGGGGCCGGAGCCGATGATGAGAACCTTCCTGATGTCTGTGCGCTTTGCCATAATGCTTTTACCTCCATCTCGTTTATACAATCGTCGCTGCGCAGGCTCCAAAGACTTGCCAGCCCTCGAAGGGCGTGGCCTTGCCCATGGAGACGAACCGCGCGGGGTCAATGCTGTAGCTTTTATTGAGGTCCCAGGCAGTCACACCCTCAAAGGGGATCTCGAATCGCTGCCGGGGGTTGAATGCCATCAGGTCGATGAGCTTTTCCAGTGTAATGACATCCTTTTTCACCAGATAGGTATAGAGCAGCGGGAAGGCCGTTTCCAGGCCCACGATGCCGAAGGCGCTCTTTTCAAGACCTCTGGATTTTTCCTCGGCGCTGTGAGGCGCGTGGTCGGTGGCGATCATGTCGATGGTGCCGTCGCAGAGCCCTTCCAATAATGCCTCCCGGTCCTCCCGTCCGCGCAGGGGCGGGTTCATCTTGAAGCGGCCATTTTCCTGCAAATCGTTTTCATCCATCAGCAGGTAGTGGGGCCCGGTCTCGCAGGTCACGTCCACGCCGGATTTTTTCGCCTCGCGGATGAGCTGAACGCTCTCCTTTGTGGAGATGTGGCAGACGTGGTACTTGCAGCCCGTCCCGTCGGCCAGCTTCAAGTCGCGCTCGATCTGCCGCCATTCGCTCTCGGAGCAGATGCCCTGGTGGTTGTGGGATTTGGCATAGGTTCCATCGTGGATGTAGCCGCCGCGCAGGAGCTCATTCACTTCGCAGTGAGCGGCGATGATTTTATTTAACCCCTTAGCCGTCTGCATGGCCGCGCGCATCATGCCGTCGTCCTGCACGCCGCGCCCGTCGTCGGAGAAGGCGCAGACGTGGGGAGCCATGGCCGCCATGTCGGCAAGCTGCTCGCCCTTCTCGCCCCGGGTGATCGCGCCATAGGGCAGCACGCGGACGGCGGCGTCCCGTTCGATGATGTCGAGCTGCGGCTGCAAGTTCTCCATGCAGTCGGGCACGGGATTCAGGTTCGGCATGGCGCAAACCGCCGTGTAGCCGCCCGCCTTCGCCGCCAGACTGCCGGTTTTGATGGTCTCCTTATAAGAAAATCCCGGCTCTCTGAAATGCACATGCACGTCACAGAAGCCGGGAAAAAGGAAATATTCGCCTTCATATTCTGAAAGCGTTTTCTTCACCATGTCGATGGCGGCGGAAATGCCGGGAACGCGATTCGCGCCGATGATTTCGATCTTCGCCATGGGCATTGCCTCCCTTGGTATTGCCATAAGGTTGATTTTTCCGAATTATAGCACGGGGGCGGGGGCATGTCAACAAAGGGAATGGTGAATTTATGTTGAGTGGTTGTTTACGGGAGGGAAACGTGGTAAAATAAAGGCGAACATTCGGATTTACTGGCGGGGGTGGAAAGACATGATCAAGACCTGCGTGATCGACGATATCTGGGGAATTTCCCAGCTTTTGATGGAACAGCGCTACCGGCCCGACCTGGACCGCTATCGCTCACTGCACATCTACAGGGGTATGCCGAACGCGGATTTCAACGTGGTGACCTCCCTGCAAAGGGTCTGCAAGCACAAGCGGCGGCGGCTGGAGCCGGTGATCCTCTCCAACTTCACCAAGTACGCGGCGCTGGAGGACCCCTCCATCGAGTCCAGCGTCTGGCGGCAGATGATACTGGGCCAGCACCACGGCCTGCCCACCCGCCTGCTGGACTGGTCCTTTTCGCCCCTGACCAGCCTCCACTTCGCCATGTCTGAGATCAACTGGGACGACATGGACAAGCACGACAGCGTGGTCTGGCGCATCGACGTCAACGAGCTCCACGAGATGCTCCCGGAGAAATACCAGCGGGTGATGGAGAAGGAGCAGACCACGGTGTTCTCCCTGAAAATGCTCCAGGAGGCCTGCCAGAGCCCCGAGGAATACGACGCCGACATGGATGGCCGGGCCATGCTCATCGTGGAGCCGCCCTCCATCGAGCAGCGCATCATCAACCAGTATTCCTTTTTCTCCATCGTCCCCATGGACATGAAGGACGTGATCGCCTTCCTGGACGAGTACACCGAAAAGACCGTCCGCTACATCATCAAAAAGGAGATCCGCTGGCAGACCCGCGACCTGCTGGACCAGCTCAACGTCAGCGAGCGCATCGTCTACCCGGGCCTGGACGGCCTGTCGAGGTGGCTGGCGAGGCACTACTATGTGAAGTGAGCTTCAAATTCACTGCTCCGTTGTTAAACTTTCCAATACCCGTTTACAAACCCCGCCCCCTGTGCTACAATATATTTTGTGGCAAAATAGAATTGCCCGGTCCATTTGCCCGGTCTGCCGAGACTCCGACGGCTCACCTGGCTCATGGCGCAAAAGAAAGAGGAGGAAACAACAATGGTTATCAACAAGCAGGAAATCATGGAAACCTACGCCCGCCACGAGGGCGACACCGGCTCCCCCGAGGTGCAGATCGCGCTGCTGACCGCCCGCATCAACCACCTCAACGAGCATCTGAAGATTCACAAGAAGGACCACCACTCCCGTCGCGGCCTGCTGCTGATGGTCGGCCAGCGCCGTGGTCTGCTGGACTACCTCAAGAGCACCGATATCGAAGCCTATCGTGCGCTGATCGCCAAGCTTGGTCTGCGCAAGTAAGGAACGCACCGATATAAAACGATAGACTGTTTCGCGCCGCCGCTTCGGGTTGCCGAGCGGCGGCGTCGTTCGGATTACAGGGCATTGGAGTCGGCCCGGTAATCCACCCGTGGTGTGCGGACGCCAGGATGCGGGGAACATTGCCCGCAAGCGCGCGTCTGTACACCGCGAAGTGAGTTGCAATATCACCAGAGGATTTAATTAAACATCATATATAGAAGCACCCAAGGAGGGTCAAGTAATGTTCAAGAGCTATTCCATGGAACTGGGCGGGCGGACGCTCACCCTTGAATTCGGCAAGTATGCCGAGCAGGCCAGCGGCGCGACGTTCGTACGCTACGGCGACACCTGCGTGCTGGTCACCGCCACCGTGGCGGACACTCCCCGTCCCGGCATCGATTTCTTCCCGCTGAGCGTGGATTTTGAAGAGAAGCTTTACTCCGTGGGCCACATCCCCGGCTCCTGGAACCGCCGCGAGGGCCGTCCGGCTGAGAAGGCCATACTGACCAGCCGCCTGATCGACCGCCCCCTGCGCCCCCTGTTCCCCAAGGGCATGAGGCATGATGTCTCCGTCGTCGCCACCGTCATGTCCGTGGAGCAGGACAATATCCCCGATATCCCCGCCATGATCGGCGCGTCCGCGGCCCTGTCCGTCTCTCAGATCCCCTGGGCGGGTCCCATCGGCGCGGTGAACATCGGCTATGTGAATGAAGAATACGTCGTGAACCCCACCGTGGCCCAGCGGGAGGAATCCCTGCTGAACCTGACCGTGGCCGGCACCTCTGAGGCCGTGCTGATGGTCGAGGCCGGCGCTAAGGAGGTCTCCGAAGAGGTCATGCTGGGCGCGATACTGTTTGCCCACGAGGAGATCAAGAAGATCGTCAAGTTCATCGCGGACATCACCGCCGAGATCGGCAAGGAGAAGAAGGAATTCCCGCTCCAGCTTCCCGGTGAGGACGTGAAGGAAGCCGTCCGCGAGTACGCCCTGCCCAAGGTGGAGTGGATGTTTGAGACCTTCGAGCGCTCCGAGCGCAACGCCCGCGAGGAGCAGGTGAAGGCCGAGGTGGCCGAGCACTTCGCGGAGCAGTTCGAGGGCCGCGAGCAGGAGGTGGCCGACGCGCTGTACGGCGTCCAGAAGGAAGTTATGCGCCGCCACATTATCGACAAGGGCATCCGTCCCGACGGCCGCAAGCTCACCGAGGTCCGCCCCATCTGGTGCGAGGTCGGCGTGCTGCCCCGTCCCCACGGCTCCGGCGTGTTCACCCGCGGCCAGACCCAGGTCATGACCGTGGCGACCCTGGCCCCCATGTCCGAGCAGCAGATCATCGACGGCATCGGCACCGAGGATCACAAGCGCTACATGCACCACTACAACTTCCCTGGCTATTCCACCGGCGAAGCCAAGCCCGCCCGCTCCCCGGGACGCCGCGAGATCGGCCACGGCGCGCTGGCTGAAAGGGCCCTGCTGCCCATGATCCCCTCCGTGGAAGAGTTCCCCTACTGCCTGCGGCTGGTCTCCGAGGTCATGAGCTCCAACGGCTCCACCTCTCAGGCCTCTGTCTGCGGTTCCACCCTGGCTCTGATGGACGCGGGCGTGCCCATCAAGCGCCCCGTCGCGGGTGTCGCCATGGGTCTCATCAAGGATGTTGAGAACACCGGCAAGGTGGCCGTGCTGACCGACATCCAGGGCCTCGAGGACTTCCTGGGCGACATGGACTTCAAGGTGGCCGGCACTGCCCAGGGCATCACCGCCATCCAGATGGACATCAAGATCAAGGGCATCGACGAGCAGATCCTGCGCCAGGCGCTGGCTCAGGCCTACGACGGCCGCATGCACATCCTGGGCAAGATGCTGGAGGTCCTGCCCGCGCCCCGCGAGGAGCTGAGCAAGCACGCGCCCAAGATCGTCCACTTCATGATCAACCCCGAGAAGATCGGCGAGGTGGTCGGCCCCCGCGGCAAGACCATCAACAAGATCATCGAGGAGACCGGCGTGAAGATCGACATCGAGGACGACGGCTCCGTGTTCATTGCCACCGAGGACAGCGAGGCCGCCAAGAAGGCCCGCCGCATCATCGAGGGCATCGCCAAGGATCTCCAGGTGGGCGACGTGTTCACCGGCAAGGTGGTCCGCATCATGTCCTTCGGCGCGTTCGTCGAGTACGCCCCCGGCAAGGACGGCATGATCCACATCTCCAAGCTGGACAACAAGCGGGTTGAGAAGGTGGAGGACGTGGTCAACATCGGCGACGAGCTGGAGGTCCGCGTGGGTGAGATCGACAGCCAGGGCCGCGTGAACCTGGTTCGCAACGACATCGTCTATGACGACGATTCCATGCCCGTGCGCCGTCCCCCCCGCCGCGATGGCGACCGCGGTGGCCGCGGCGGCGATCGCGCCCCCAGGGGTGATCGTCCTCCCCGTCGTCGTGACTGATAGCGACTGAATAAATGCGAAATGGGCATACTGACAGTATGTCCATTTCGCGTTATGATGGAAGAGCTTTAATGTATCTCTTGTTCAAGGTTGTCAAATAACGGACTGTCAAAGAACTGTCTGACGCTGATTTCAAGGCCGTCGCACAGCTTCTGGAGGGTATCCACCCGTGCGCTCTTCGTCCGTCGGTTGACGATGTCGCTGATGGTGGATTGGGTCACGCCTGAAATCGTACTGATCTTGTTGATCGTCACGCCGCGTTCATCGCATAATTCATACAGCCGCGCGATCACAGCTTCGGATATCGTCATAATGCCCTGCCCCCATTGGAATATCATGGTTCAAATGGTATCCATTTGAGGTCGGAAAGTTTAACGGTTTTCCGTTGACTTTTACCTCTGCCGGAATTAAACTAACGGTATTCCGATATGGAGGCGCATATGATGAAGAATAACGTGGATTATGTTGAGATGGGGCACAGGGTGAGACAATTGCGAAACAACCTCAAGCTGACCCAGGAACAGCTTGCCGAAGCCGTCAATGTTTCGATTTCATTTATAGGCCATATTGAGCGCGGCGAAAAGCAATGTTCGCTGGATACGGTTTGCAGGCTGGCTGTATATCTGGAGACTACAGTGGATTATCTTGCGATGGGAAGAATCAATCAGTGCAATCAGCAGTCGTGTCCGCTGTATACTGATTTGAAAGGATTGTTGATCTCCTATGGAGATCGATGAGAGCGAAATCAATAGGGAGGCATAAAATGACCTTTGACCGAATCACTCTCCCCAACGGCCTGCGCATCATCGGGGAGAAGATCGACCACTTCCGTTCGGTTTCCGTGGGCCTGTGGCTGGGGGCGGGTTCCCAGTACGAGACGCCGGAGGAGGGCGGGCTTTCCCACTTTTTGGAGCACATGGTGTTCAAGGGCACCAAGAAGCGCACGGCCCGGCAGATCGCCGAGGAGATGGACGCCGTGGGCGGCCAGCTCAACGCCTTCACCGCCAAGGAATGCACCTGCTTCTACGCCAAGGTGGTGGACGAGCACCTGCCCCTGGCGATGGACGTGATCTGCGATCTCGCTACCGCGCCGGTGTTCGACCCCACGGAGCTGGAAAAGGAAAGGGGCGTGGTGATCGAGGAGATCAACATGGCCGAGGACACCCCGGAGGACCTGGTTTTTGAGCTGCTGATGCTGGCCCACTACGGCGATCAGCCCCTGGCCCGGCCCATCCTGGGCGAGGCGAAGCAGCTTCAGAGCTATTCAAGCGACGACCTGCGCCGCTACTGGTCCAGGATGTATCGCCCCCAGAACGCCGTGCTGGCCCTGGCGGGGAACTACGACTGGGAGCAGGTGCAGAAGCTGGCCAATGACTTACTGGGCGACTGGCAGGTGGAGGGCTTCGACCGCCCCGTTTTCACCGCCGCGCCCGCCGCGCCTACGGTGCTGGTGCGGGAGAAGGACATCGAACAGGTCCACATCTGCCTGGGCTTCCCCGGCCTCGCCACCGGCGACGACAGGGGCTACGAGCTGTCCATATTCAACAGCGTCTACGGCGGGGCCATGTCCTCACGCCTGTTCCAGAAGATCCGCGAGGACAGCGGCCTGGCCTACAGCGTCTACAGCTATCCCAACGCCTACACCGACACGGGTATGCTGGCCGTCTACGCCGCCACCAACCCCGAGGTCGCCAACACCGTCATCGACATGATACTGGCCGAGGGCCGGGAGCTTGCGGAAAAGGGCCTGACCCAAGAGGAATTTGCCATGGCCCGGGAGCAGATGAAGGCCGGCTACATCATGGGCCTGGAATCCACCTCCGCCCGGATGCAGTCCATGGGCCGCCGCCTGTTGCTGCTGAACCAGACCCGCACCGAGACTGAGACCATCGACCGCATCAACCGCATCGACTTCGAGACCACCAACGCCCTCATGCGCGAAATCCTCACCGCGCCCTTCTCCGTGGCCCTGGTGGGCAAGGGCGTCCAGGCCATCGCCGACGCCATCCGGCGGTAAAAGGCTGGATTTTCCGCAAACCCTGTAGGGGCGGCGTTTCGCCGCCCGCTCTGCGGGTCAAAATCGGTCCCCTTTATTCATATCGGGTTCATATCCGCATATTATAATATGGGTGTTCGGAAGAGGCGCGCCTTCTGATGGACCTATAAGGGCAGACTATCACCGGACCAATGATTTCCATATTGGACAGGAACCCGAAACGGTGATAGACTGCATACAAAAGAGCTAATCACTTACTTTCCCCGGCTGGTGCGGGCGGCTTGCGACCGTCTGCGCAGGCCGGGGAAAGACAATTTTGGAGGGTGGCACTGGACAGTCGGCTGTCGCCATGCTATACTGTTGTACAAAAGTGAACGAATGGGAGGTATATATAATGAAGAAACTTGGCTTTGGCCTGATGCGCATGCCGCTGACGGACCCGAACAACGAGGGCGCGGTGGACATCGAACAGGTCAAAAAGATGGTGGACCTGTTCATGAGCAAGGGCTTTACCTACTTCGACACGGCCATCATGTACAACGGCTTTCAGAGCCAGCGGGTGGCGAAGGCGGCCATTGTGGACCGCTATCCCCGTGAAAGCTTCACCCTGGCGACGAAGCTCCACAGCGGCTTCTTCAACTCCGCGGAGGAGATGGAGAAGGTCTTCAACGACCAGCTTGAGCAGACCGGCGCGGGCTATTTCGATTACTACCTCATCCACGGCATCGAGGCCGGGAACCTGCCGAAGTACGAGCAGTTCGACTGCTTCGGCTGGCTGCAGGAGAAGAAGCGTCAGGGCCTGGTGAAGCACGCGGGCTTCTCCTTCCACGATACCCCGGAGCTGCTGGACAAGATACTGACAAAGCACCCCGAGGTTGAATTCGTACAGATACAGCTCAACTATCTGGACTGGGAAAGCGAGTGGATACAGTCCCGCGCCGTCTATGAGGTGGCTGTGAAGCACGGCAAGCCCGTCATCGTCATGGAGCCGGTGAAGGGCGGCACGCTGGCGAAGGTGCCCGAGGCGGCCGAGGCGCTTCTGAAAGCCGCCGACCCGGCCATGTCCGTGCCCTCCTGGGCCATCCGCTACGCGGCGAGCCTGGAAAACGTCATGATGGTCCTCTCCGGCATGAGCAATGTGGAACAGATGGCCGACAACCTGAGCTACATGGAGGACTTCAAGCCGCTGAGCGACAAGGAAAACGCCATGCTCATGCAGGTGGCCGACATCATCAATGGCAAGATCACCGTCCCCTGCACCGGCTGCTCCTACTGCACCGACGGCTGTCCCATGCAGATCCCCATTCCCAAGTATTTCTCGCTGTACAACGAAGACATGCGGGAAAACCTGGAGGAAAAGGGCTGGACCGTCAACTTCACCAACTACGACAACCTGGCGAAGTCCTTCGGCAAGGCGTCGGACTGCGTCGCCTGCGGCCAGTGTGAGGGCATCTGTCCCCAGCACCTGCCGATCATCGAGAGACTGAAGGATGTCGCGGCGCATTTTGGGAAATAAAGCCGCCAATCAAATTAATGAAAAATGGATAATGGACAATGAAAAATGTCTTTGTTTGCGGACAAACTGATCATTCCCCATTTGTAACTATTCAGTCCACCCCGATAAATTGGAATTTGGCGGGGGAGTCAAACCAACCCTGTAGGGGCGCCGTTTCGGCGCCCGCCCCCAACGAAACGCATCGTCCTACTCGGCGGGCGGTGGGACCGCTCCCAGCGGCGCAACGCCGCCCCTAAAGGAGAGTGTGCATCTCCCTGACAAATCCCTGTTTATCGACAGGACTGAATAGTTACCTCCATTTTCCATTCCCCATTTCTCACAACATATTAAAACGATGCTCTCCCCTTAATTCAGCCTTCAAATCTCCCAATAAAACAGATAAAAACCTGTCAAAACTGCAAGATTTACAAATATTTCATCCATAATGATGAACTGTATTATTGCGGTGATGTGTTTTGCGTGCTATAATTATTAAATGTATGAGTGTCGTTATATTATGACGGCAAAAGAAAGGTTGTTTTGGATGCTGAAGTATACGATCAAGCGCGTTCTGCTGGCGATTGTCACGGTATTCATCATATCGGCCATCACCTTCTTCGCCATGAACGCCATTCCCGGCGGCCCCTTCGCCAAGGAAAAGGCCCCCGACCCCGCGGTGCAGGCCGCGCTGGAAGCCCGTTTCAATCTGGACAAGCCGGTGGGGCAGCAATACCTGATCTACATGAACAATCTGTTCCACGGCGACTTCGGCATCTCCCTGAAAACCGGCCGCGAAATCTCCCAGATCATCTCCGAGAAATTTGCCGTTTCCGCCAAGCTGGGCGGCATGGCGGCGCTGTGCGCCGTGGTGCTGGGGCTGCTCCTGGGTTCCATCGCCGCGCTGTGCCGCAATAAGTGGCCGGACCGGCTCATCATCTTCCTGACCACGCTGTTCGTGTCGGTGCCCAGCTTCATACTGGCGACCATACTGCTGCTGGTGTTCGCATTGCAGCTCAAGTGGGTGGGCGTGTTCTCCACGGACAATCCCAATTACGTGCTGCCCGTGATATCGCTGATGCTCTATCCCATGAGCTACATCACCCGCCTCACCAAGTCCTCCATGCTGGACGTGCTGGGGCAGGATTACATCCGCACCGCTCGGGCCAAGGGCGTCCGGGAATCGCTGGTCATCGCCAAGCACGCCCTGCGCAACGCGCTGATCCCGGTCATCACCTACGTCGGCCCCATGGTGGCGGGCATACTGACCGGCTCCATGGTCATCGAGACGGTGTTTTCCATCGGCGGCCTGGGCACGGAATTCGTGCGCTCCATCAACAATCAGGACTATCCCATGATCATGGCGACCACCATCTTTCTGGCCATACTGATGGTCATCGCCACGCTGCTGAGCGACCTGGTCTACAAGCTCATCGACCCGAAGATCACCTTCGACTGAGAGAGGAGATAAATTCAAATGAATAATGCGGACAGGCTCCCAAAGAAAAATCTCCTCAGCCTCCAGATCGACCTGAGCAAGTTTGAAAAGGCCACGGACGAGGAAAAGGCCCAGCACGAAACCATGCGCGAATCCACCACCTTCTTCAAGGATGGTATGCGCAAGCTGCGGAAGAACCCGCTGGCGATGATGAGCCTGATCATTCTGGCCGTGCTGGTGATCTCCATCATCGTGGTGCCCTTCTTCTATCCCTACAGCTACGAGCAGATGATCACCGTGAACGGCAAGCGCGACAAGACCGCCAAGAACTTGGCCCCCTTCACCTATTCCAAGATGGAGCAGAAGGCCATCGACGAGGGCCAGAAGATATTCCCCCACATCTTCGGCACCGACGAGCTCTGCCGCGACTACTTTATCCGCGTGGTCTACGGCGCGAGGGTGTCGCTGGCCGTAGGCCTGTTCGCCAGCCTGATCGTGCTGGTTATCGGCCTGGTGTACGGCTCGGTGGCCGGCTATTTCGGCGGCACCGTCGATATGGTCATGATGCGCATCGTCGATATCATCTATTCCCTGCCGGATACGCTGATGGTGGTGCTGCTGTCCGTGGTGCTGAACCAGATCCTGGGCGCGAAGCTCCAGGGGACGGTGCTCGCCAAGCTGGGTACCAACATGATCTCCCTGTTCGTGGTGTTCGGCGTGCTGTACTGGGTGGGCATGGCCCGTCTGGTGCGCGGTCAGATTCTTTCAATCAGAAACAACGAATATGTGCTGGCCGCCCGTGCCCTGGGCGCGAAGCCGGGCCGCATCATCAAGAAGCACATACTGCCCAACTGCATGTCGGTCATCTTCATCTCCGTGGCCCTGCAGATCCCCTCGGCCATATTCACCGAGAGCTTCCTCTCCTTCATCGGCCTGGGCGTGCAGGCGCCGATGCCGTCCCTGGGCTCGCTGGCCAACGCGGCCCGCGGCGGTATGCAGAGCTATCCCTACAAGATGGTGTTCCCCGCGATCATCATCTGCCTGATCGTGCTGAGCTTCAACCTGCTGGGCGACGGCCTGCGCGATGCCTTTGACCCGAAGCTGAGGAGGTAGAGAAGATGAGCACACCGCTTTTGCAGGTCAAGAACCTGTGTACATCCTTTAACGTCGATTCCGGCGAGGTCCGCGCCGTCAATGGCGTCTCCTTCAATCTGGACAAGGGCAGAGTGCTGGGCATCGTGGGCGAGTCCGGTTCGGGCAAGTCCGTCACCGCCTATTCCATCATGGGCATACTGGTGGAGCCGGGCCGCATCAAGAGCGGCGAGATCCTCTTTAACGGCGAGGACATCGTCAAGTACAACAAAAAGCAGATGCGGGAATTCCGCGGCAAGCGGGTGTCCATCATCTTCCAGGACCCCATGACGAGCCTGAACCCCGTCTACACCATCGGCAACCAGCTACGCGAGGCCATCATGCTCCACACCGACCGCAACCGCCAGCAGGCGAATGAGCGGGCGCTGGAAATGCTGAAGCTGGTGGGCGTCAACTCCCCGGAGCAGCGCCTCAAGCAGTACCCCTTCGAGCTGTCCGGCGGCATGCGCCAGCGCATCATGATCGCCATGGCGCTGTGCTGTGAGCCCGACATATTGATCGCTGACGAGCCCACCACCGCCCTGGACGTCACCATACAGGCCCAGATATTGGAGCTGATGCAGGAACTCCAAAAGAAGCTGGGCATGGCCATCATCATGATCACCCACGATCTGGGCGTCATCGCGGACATGTGCGATGAGATCATCGTCATGTACGCCGGCCGTGTCTGCGAGCGCGGCACCGCCGACGAGATATTCTACAATCCCTGCCACGAGTACACCAAGGGCCTGCTTCGCTCCATCCCCCGGCTGGACACCAACCACGCCCGCCTGATCCCCATCTCCGGCTCCCCGGTGGACCTGACCAACTTGCCCAAGGGCTGTGCCTTCGCGTCGCGCTGCGACAACTGCATGAAGATCTGCTTAAGCGAGTTGCCTGAGGAGCTTGATATCAACGATAACCACAAGGCAGCCTGCTGGATGAATGTCAGGCAGGTCTACAACGAGGCCGCGAAGGGAGGGAACGTCGAATGAGCGAATATTTGCTCGAGGTCAAAAACCTCAAACAGTACTTCCCCATCCGCACCGGCTGGTTCGGCACCAAGCCGCTGAAGGCCGTGGACGACGTGTCCTTCGCCATCAAGCCCGGCGAGACGCTGGGCCTCGTCGGCGAGTCCGGCTGCGGCAAGACCACCGTGGGCCGCACCATACTCCACCTCTACAAGCCCACCGCCGGCGAGATCATCTATGACAGCCAGCAGATCACCCCCCAGAACGTCCACAACTTCCGCCAGTCGATGCAGATCGTGTTCCAGGACCCCTATTCGTCGCTGAACCCCCGCATGACGGTTTCGGACATCGTGGGCGAACCGCTGGACATCCACAGCCTGTATAAGACCAAACAGGAGCGGGCCGACCGCATCGCGGAGCTGCTGGGCCTCGTGGGCCTGAACTCCGACCACGCCCGCCGCTATGCCCACGAGTTCTCAGGCGGCCAGCGCCAGCGCATCGGCATCGCCCGGGCCCTGGCCGTGAATCCGAAGTTCATCGTCTGCGATGAGCCTGTGTCCGCCCTGGACGTGTCCATACAGGCCCAGGTCATCAATACCTTCGAGGATTTGCAGAAGAAGCTGGGCATCGCCTACCTGTTCATCGCCCACGACCTGCTGGTGGTGCAGCACATCTCCCAGCGCATCGCGGTGATGTACCTGGGGCGCATCGTGGAGATGGGGGACTCAGATGAGATCATCACCCATCCCGCCCACCCCTACACCCAGTCGCTGATATCGGCCATACCGATCCCCGACCCGAACATCGCCCGGACCCGCACCCGCATTCCCCTGGAGGGCGATGTGCCCAGCCCGCTGAACACCCCCTCCGGCTGCGCCTTCCGTACCCGCTGCCGCTACGCCACCGAAAAGTGCGCCCAGGAGCGCCCGCAGCTCACCGAAGTCGCCCCCGGCCACACCATCGCCTGCTGGAATCCGCACGACTGATTAATGTGACACCTGATCTCTAACGGCCACCGCCGTTTCAGATAAAACAAAGCTTAGGAGGAGACCCTACCATGAAAAAATGGCTGAAGTCCTGTCTGGCGATCGTCTGCGTCATCGCAATGCTCTTTGCGGTGACCGGTTGCTCCAAGAAGGACGAGAAGAAGGAAGAGGCCGCTGCTCCCGCTGAGCAGGCCGCCACTGCCGTCGAAGAGAAGGCTGCCGAAGCCACCGAAGAGGCCGCTGCCGCTGTTGAAGAGGCTGCTGCCGCTGTCGAAGAGACCGCTTCCGATGCCGCCGAAGCGGCTGCTGACGCCGCCGAAGAGACCGCTGAGGCTGCCGGTGAGGCTGTCGAAGATGCCAAGGAGACCGCTTCCGAGGCCGTCGAAGCTGCTGATGCTGCCGTAGAAGAGACCGCCGAGGCTGCCGGTGAGGCTGTCGAGGCTGCCAAGGAGACCGCTTCCGAGGCCGTCGAAGCTGCTGATGCTGCCGTAGAAGAGACCGCCGAGGCCGCCGGTGAGGCTCGTCGAAGAGACCGCCGAGGCTGCCGGTGAGGCTGTTGAGGCTGCCAAGGAGACCGCTTCCGAAGCCGTCGAGGCTGCTGGCGAAGCTGTTGAAGAGGCCGCTGCCGAGGCTACCGAAGCTGCTGGCGAAGCCGTCGAGGAGGCCACTGCTGCCGTCGAAGAGACCGCTGCCGAGGCTACCGAAGCCGTCGAGGAGGCCGCTGCTGCTGTCGAAGAAACTGCTGACGCTGCCACCGAAGCCGTAGAAGAGGCTGCCGCTGCCGTCGAAGAAACCGCTGCCGAGGCCACCGAAGCTGCTGGCGAAGCCGTCGAAGATGCCGCTGCTGCTGTCGAAGAGACTGCTGCCGAGGCCACCGAAGCTGCTGGCGAAGCCGTCGAAGGGGCTGCCGCTGCCGTCGAAGAGACCGCTGCTGAGGCCACCGAAGCTGCTGGCGAAGCCGTGGAAGAGGCCGCTGCCGCCGTCGAAGAGACTGCTGCTGAGGCCACCGAAGCTGTCGAAGAGGCCGCTGCTGCTGCCGAAGAGACTGCTGCTGAGGCCACCGAAGCTGCTGGTGAGGCCGTGGAAGAAGCTGCTGAAGCCGTCGAAGAGACTGCTGAAGCTGGCGTGGAAGAAGCCGCTGCTGCGGTTGCCGCCGCTGGCGCCGCTGCCGCCGTCGAAGAGGCCGCCGAAGCTGCCGAGGAGACCGCTGAGGCTGCTGAAGAAGCAGCTCCCGCTGGCAAGTCCAGCGAAGCCGCTCCCGACTGGGCGGAATATGACGCCCTGATCGCGGACATCAAGACCGAGACCGACTTCGCCGCCCGCGAAGCCAAGATGCACCAGGCCGAGGACAAGCTGATGGAGACCTACGCGGTCATCCCGCTCTACCACTACAACGACCTGTACATGCAGCGTGAGTCCGTGCAGGGCATCTATGCCAACCTGTTCGGCTTCAAGTATTTCCAGTACGCTACTGTCGAGGGCTCTGACTCCCTGCGCCTGAACCTGGCCTCCGAGCCCGACAAGCTGGACCCCGCTCTGAACAGCTCCGTGGACGGCGCCTGCCTGGCCATCGCCTCCTTCGGCGGCCTGTACACCTATGACGCCGAGGGTCAGCTCAAGCCCGACTTCGCCACCGGCTATGAGGTGTCCGAGGACGGCCTGACCTACACCTTCACCCTGCGCGACGGCCTGAAGTGGTCCGACGGCTCCGACCTGACCGCCAAGGACTTCGAGTACAGCTGGAAGCGCGCCGCCAATCCCCAGACCGGTGCTGACTACAGCTACATGTTCGACGGCATTAAGGGCTATCCCGAGGATCTGGCCGTGGCCGCTTCCGAGGATGGCAAGACCCTGACCGTCGAGCTGAAGAGCCCCTGCGCCTACATGCTCGACCTGATGGCCTTCCCCGCCTTCTATGCCGTGCCCCAGGCCTCCGTCGAGGCTGCCGAGGGCTGGCAGGAGAACCCCGGCCAGTGGGCCAATGAGGCTGGCTTCGTGGTTTCCGGTCCCTACATGCTCACCGAGTGGACCCACAACCAGTCCATGGTCTACACCAAGAACCCCAACTACTATGACGCCGAGAACGTGAAGTTGGAGACCCTGTCCTTCATGCTGTCCGCTGACGACACCGCCATCTATGCCGCCTATCAGGCCGGCGACGTGGACTTCATCGACACCGTTCCCACCGATGAGATCCAGAACCTGAAGGGCAACCCCGAGTTCCACATCATCGATAACCTGGGCACCTACTATGCCGCTTTCAACGTGAATTCCAAGCTGTTCGAGGGCAAGACCGTGGAGCAGGCCAATGCCATGCGCGAAGCCTTCTCCAAGCTGATCGACCGCGAGTACATCATTGAGACCGTGGCTCAGTGCGAGCAGAAGCCCGCCAATGCCTTCATCCCCGAGGGCATGGCTGACGGCCAGGGCGGCGTGTTCAAGACCAACGACGACGCTTACACCTATCCCGTGAACGCCGCCACCGCCTCCGGTGAGGAGCTGGCCGGCTACTACACCTTCGAGGTGGACGAGGAAGGCGCGCGCGAGCTGCTGAAGCAGGCGGGCTATGAGTTCGACGACAACGGCATGCTCTCCGCCAACACCCCCATCTCCATCGAGTATCTGACCAACGAGTCCTCCAGCCACGTGGCCATCGCCGAGTGCATGCAGCAGGATCTGGCCGCCGTCGGCATTCAGATGAGCATCCGCACCTGCGACTGGAACGTGTTCCTCCAGGACCGCAAGAAGGGCCTGTTCGACTTCGCCCGCGAAGGCTGGCTGGCTGACTTCAACGATCCCATCAACATGCTCGAGATGTGGACCACCGATTCCGGCAACAACGACTGCCAGTTCGGCCGCTGATCGACTGAATAACCCCTCACGCAGCCGGCGATCCTCAGATCGCCGGCTGCCTCTTGATTTTTGGGGATGATTGGAGTATAGTGGTAGGGGAAACGAACGGGATGGTATTGGTAAACAGGGATTTGTCGGGGTATCGTTCGAGTCCACCTCATCCGGCGCTTCGCGCCATCTTCCCCTCAAGGGGGAAGGCTTTTGGGTTGCCTCAGTTTTCCCAACCTTGCCTTCCCCTTGAGGGGAAGGTGCCCGTGAGGGCGGATGAGGTGGCTTACCCGCTTCCTCCGACAACTTCCATTTTATCAAAATAAATATTCGGGGCGCTTCATGGACAAGCAAAAAATCAGGGATAAATCGAGTCAGGACAATTCGGGCATCTATTTGCTGGAAAAGAGCAAGCGGGGCGTGTTGAACGTGTTGTTCGGGCGCACGATGGTGATCGTCGTGCTGCTGTTGGTGCAGATATTCTTGCTGTACCGGGTGTTCAACTCCCTGCGGTATGTCAAATATGTCTACGCGGCCTTGCAGGTGCTGTATGCGGCGCTGATCCTGCGGCTGGTGAACAAGGACTCCAACCCCTCTATCAAGATATCATGGATACTGCTGGTGGTGCTCGCGCCGCCGGTAGGCTTTTTCCTCTACCTCTTCGTGGAAATGGACTGGGGCCACCGGGTGCTGAACCGGCGATTGGGCGAGTTGATTCGCAAGACCGCGCCGATGCTTCCGGATCAGTCGGACCTCCGGGTGAGCCTCCGGGAGAAGGAGCCCGAGCTAGCCGCTATGGCCGACTACATGTGGCGCAACGGCTACTTCGACGTCTATGACAAGACGGATGCCGAATACCTGCCCAGCGGCGAAGCGTCCATGGAGGCCATCCTCCGGGAGCTGGACAGGGCCGAGAAGTTCATCTTCATGGAGTTCTTCATCATCGACGAGGGCGTCATGTGGGGCCAGATCCTCAAAAAGTTAGAGGAAAAGGTGGAGCAGGGCGTGGAGGTGCGCGTGCTCTACGACGGCACCTGCGCACTGTTTCGGCTGCCCTACCGCTATCCCAAGATGCTGGAGGCCCTGGGCATCAAGTGCAAGATGTTCTCCCCGCTGCGCCCTCTGGTGTCCACCCACTACAACAACCGCGACCACCGCAAGATACTGGTGGTGGACGGCCGCGTGGCCTTCACCGGCGGCGTGAACCTGGCGGATGAGTACATCAACAAAAAGCAGCTCTACGGCCACTGGAAGGACGTGGGTCTCATCGTCCGTGGCGAGGCCGTCCGGGCTTTCACGCTGATGTTCTTGCAGATGTGGAACATCGACGAGCGGAACGAGAACTTCGTCAAGTACCTCTACATCGAGCACACCGCTGTGCCCGTGAAGGGCTATGTGCTGCCCTATGGCGACAGTCCGCTGGACGATGAGCGGATGGGGGAGATGGTGTATCTGGACATCATCAACCGCGCCGAGCGCTATGTCCACATCATGTCGCCCTATCTGATATTGGACAGTGAGATGATCACCGCCCTGACCTTTGCCGCCAAGCGCGGCGTGGACGTGGCGATACTGCTGCCCCACATTCCCGACAAGCGCTATGCCTTCGCCCTCGCCAAGACTCACTATCGACAGCTCCTGCAGGCGGGCGTGCGGATACTGGAATACACGCCGGGCTTCGTCCACGCCAAGGTGTTCGTGTCCGATGACATCAAGGCCGTGGTGGGAACCATCAACCTGGACTATCGCAGTCTCTACCTCCACTTCGAGTGCGCAGCCTACCTCTACGGCTGCCCCGCCGTGGCCGACGTGGAGCGCGATTTCCAGGAGACCGCGGCGCTCTCCCAGGAGATCCACATGGCTGACCTTGCCAAGATCGGCCTCCCCACCCGCGCCGCCGGTTGGCTGCTGAAGGTCCTTGCGCCGCTGATGTAAATGAAAACCGCCGGAGAAATGCCAAACAGGATATTTCTTCGGCGGTTGGTTATTTCGATAAACAGGGATTTGTCGCTGCCCTTACCCCACATCCTCCTCATTGAACGGATCGCCGCAGTTGGGGCAGAACTTGGGGAGCTTGTTCTGGTCCTCGGGCATCCAGCCGCACTTGTCACAGCGGCGCAGCACGGGCTTTTTCGTGCCGCAGTTGGTGCAGAACTTGCCGTTGTTCTGCTGGCCGCAGTTGGCGCAAAACCAGGTGTTGGGGGCCGCCGCCGGCTGCGGATTTGCGATGGGCTGTGGAACGGCCTCGACCACGGGTTCGGGGATGACGTTGACCACGGGTTCCACCACACTCTGTGCCGCGGCGCTCATCATGGCCGTGGGCGCAAAGCTGACGTAATTGGAGGGCGTCAGGCGGTCCTGGAGCTCGGCGATCTCCGCCTCCAGCGTGCGATACAGGCTGGAGATGGGGCTGTCGGGATGGTCGCTGGAAAACTCAAAGGAAATCTCATTGAAGAAGGGCGCGTTGACCAGTATCTTCACATTGAAGCGGTATTCCACCTGGTAGCGGCGGGGATTGTAGGGCACGCGCCGACCCTCCCGGTCGTGGTGGTACAGCTCCGTCCGGTCCTCGTGGATGGTGGGCTGCACGCCGATGACCTGGGCCACGCTGATGACGTCGGGATTGGCAGCCATGTAATTCTTGGTGGAGGTGACGAAGAACGTCCCCTGATTCTCGTCCACATAGACCTTGGTGGAGCGGCGTCCGTAGACCTGGGTGGGGTTCATGCCCAGCAGCACCCGCTTGTTGGCCTCGCGGTAGGCAAGATGCTGGCGGATCTCCGCTACGGTGGACTGGCGGCGGTCCGTCATGAAGGGCGAAAGCTGCTCTGCGCAGTTCTTGCACAGGTTTCCGTCCACCAGCTTCCGGTTCCCCAGTAGCCCGATCTCGCCGCCGCAAATGGAGCAGTTCTTCTTGTCAAAAATCATGTCAAAGAGTCCCATGGTTGTTCCTCCTTCGTCAGTCTACGCTGTCAGTCAGCAGCACGCGTTTGCCCTTCTGGTCGATGGCGATGTTTTTTATGTAGCCCTTGTTGACGAGGCCGTAGAGCTTCCACGCCGCGTCCTTCACGCCGGTGATGTCGTCCATCCGGGCAAAGGGTATGGCGGCTTCCCCGCGCTTTGAAAGCGCCTCGGCCAGCAGCTTGGCGGAGCTTCGGCGGTCCCGACGCAGCAGCATCAGTATCAGCGGTATGGCGGCCAGTAGCGTCAGCGTGGCGCTGGCCAGCACCGACATCAGCGGATGCTCCCCGTTGAATGCCTTCACCCCCGTGTGAATGAAGCCCATCATCAGTACGCCCGAGGCGATCATCACCAGATATTCCCAAAAGCCGCCCTTATTGGCCTTGTCCGTCAGGTAGTGTTCCATGTGTTTTCCTCGTTTCTTACAACGAATCCGGGAGAAACTATCAACTCAAATAAACTTGAATTTACCGTACAATCTTCACAGCCTCAGCCCATGCTCCGGCCCGGTCAGCCCGTCGGCGGTCAGCATGGTTTGAAGGACCTCGATCTCGGTCTCCACGTCCAGCGCGTCGGCTTTGAAGAGCCGGTCATGCTGGCGCTCGATGGCGGCGATCAGCGTGTCCAGCACTTCCTCGATCTTCTTTCGGGAGGCCCGGATGTTCTCCCCTTGGATGCGCTGGTCCTCCAGCATATCGTAGCTCTCCAGCAGCTTCAGCGTGGTGGGGAGGTAGTAGCTGATGAATCGCCGCGTCTCCTTGGCCTTTTCCGGGTGTTCGTTGATGTGCTTGAAAATGCCGCCGGTCAGCGTTTCGATCCGGTCGATCTTTTGAGAGACCGCCCGGTCGTCGATGCGGTCATTGAGGTCGCGAATCTGCTGAAGCGTGGCGTTGTAATCGGCATTGCCGGTGTCCATGATGGGCGCGGCCTCTTCGACGGTCTTGACTTCCTCCACGCCGTACATGCGGACCATGCCGTGGGCCTCGTCTATCGAAATATTGCGAAGAAAGCCCTTGGAAATCAGCTTCTCAAGCGTCTTTTCGATGTTGCCGATGC
Organism: uncultured Eubacteriales bacterium; assembly: GCA_902785105.1. Lineage (GTDB taxonomy): Bacteria > Bacillota > Clostridia > Christensenellales > Aristaeellaceae > UBA2862. Next base: position 34,260 of record CACZXF010000022.1, read on the forward strand.
CCGTGCGCCGCTTCAGCGCGCCGAGAGTCATCGAGGACTGGCCGCTCTCCGCGAGGCATTTTGCGATGGCCCTCGCCTTGGCCTGCCGCCCTCTGCGCCGCAGGTACAACCAGATGGGCGCGGACACCAGCCCCAGCATGATGGCGCAGGCGAGTATCTCGATGAACACATCCTCCGGCACGACTTTGAACCGGTCAAAGACCACGCTGATGCCCGCCGCTGTGAATATTCCGGAGCCGATCAGCGCCGGGATGTCCCACCAGCGGCCCTTCTTCGCCTTGTCGGTCAAAAATCTATCCAACGCTGTCACCCCGTTACAGCCGTAATCCCTTGCCCTGCTCGGTCAGCCCGTCGGAGGCCATCATGGTCTCCAGCACGCTGATGTCCGCCTCCACGTCCAGCGCCTCGGACTGGAACAGCTTGTCCTGCTGCTGCTCGAAGGCGTGGACCAGCGTCTCCAGCACGTCCTCGATCTTCCTGCGGCTGGCCTGTATGTTTTCGCCCTGATAGCTCTGCTTCTCCATCAGGCTGTAGGATTTCAACAGCTTCAGCGTGGTGGGAAGGTAGTAATTCATGAATTTGCGCACCTCGTCCGCCCGCTCCGGCTTCTCGCGGACCACCCGGAAGATGCTGGCGGTCAACGCGCCGATGCGGTCGATGCGCTCGGAGACCACCTCGTTGTCGATCTCCTCGTTGAGCTGTCTGATCTCTCGCAGCTTGGCCTCAAATTCCTCGGTATCCGCCGCGCTCTTGCGGGCCGGCGCGGGCTTGGGCTTCGGCTTCGACCTAGCCGGCTCGGGCTCCTTTTTCAATTCGACCCTGGCGGCCTGCGGCTTCACAAACTCGGTCTCGATGGGCGCAGATCTCGCCTGCCCCGGATTGTTGACGTACACGTTCACCGTCTGATTGACGAACTCCGTCTCCACCACGGCGTCCTGGAGGTACAGCAGCAGGGAACTCCGGTCGATGTAAGCCCGGGGATCGATGATGTTCTGATCGATCATGTCCTGCAAATCCCGTATGACCATGTCGGTGGACTTGCCCAGCCGGTTCGCCAGCTCACGTATGCTGACGCTGGAGCGGTCTCCGATGATGGCGGCGTAGTGCCGGTAATCGTTGTATTTCCGCCGGGTAAATTCCGCCTTGCCCCGCTTGAGAAGCAGATAGACGCCCACGAGAGTGCCGAAGGGCGGGAGAAACAAAAGTGCCACGCCGATGAACAAGGGCGCACCCTTGGGCGGGTCGCTGGGAACGACGATATGATTGCGCTTGCTGCTCATGATTTTACCCCCATTTAATCATAAACATTATAACATAGTTTAACAGCGCTTTCAAGGGGAAAAGAGGTCTAACGTTTAGCATGGTAAATTGGAATTTGTCGGGTTGAGCTGTTTCCCCCGCAAATTCCCGTTTATCGACACACACCCATAAAAAAAACCCGGTCCAATTCAGGACCGGGGGGGAAAGGAGGCTCAACGCATTACTTCTGCGCCTCGAGGGTGATTTGGAGGTCCATGGTGGTGTAGCCGCCGCCAACGGTCAGGGTGCCGTCTGTGGTGGTGTAGCCGCCGCTGGAGCCGTTGCCGCCGTTGTTGCCGCCGTTGTTGCCGCCGTTGCCATAACCGTAGCCGTAGTCACCGAAGCCAAAGCCGAAGCCGAAGGGCCAGTTGCCATAGTAATTGTTGTAGTTATTGTAGTTGTTGGGCATCATGCTGACGTTGTTGTAGCGGACCACGGTGACGGTGATGGTATCACCGGGCTGGTACTTGTCGAGCAGGGTGGTCAGCTCGCGGCTGGTCTTGACGCGCTCGCCGTTGATGGCGGTGATGAAGTCATACTGCTTCATGCCAGCCTGCTGGGCGGGGCTGTTCTCATTGATGTTGTAGACGCAGATGCTGGCCGGAGCGTAGTCGTTCATGGGATCGTCGGGGCCATCATAGTTGCGGACGGTGATGCCCATCTGAGGACGGATGACCTTGCCGTACTGTATAAGCTGCTGGGCTACAGGATAGGCGGTCTCCACCGGGATGGCGAAGCCGAGGCCCTCATAGCTGGTGGAGGAATAGTAGCTGCCGCCGTACTTCAGGGTGTTGATGCCGATGAGGTTGCCCTGATAGTCGAACAGGCCGCCGCCGGAGTTGCCGTTGTTGATGGGCGCGTCGTGCTGGATGTAGGCCACGTTGCGGGTGGTGTTGCTGCTGGAGACGCTGGAGCGCTCGAGTGCGGAGATGATGCCCTGGGTGACGGTGTTGGCCAGCACCTCGCCGCCGGGATTGCCGATGGCCACCACGGTGGAGCCCACCTTCAGGTTCTCACTGGAGCCGATGCTCACGGGCACCAGTGTGTCGGCCTGCTCGGAAACCTGCAATACCGCCAGATCCAGCGCGGAGTCGCTGCCCACCAGGGAAGCGTCCACCTTGTCGCCGGAGGGCATCAGCACCTGGAAGGCGTTGCCCTGCTCGATGACGTGGTAGTTGGTCAGCACGTAGCCGCCCTCCTGGATGACTACGCCGCTGCCCTGGGCCAGCATGCTCTCCTGTACGCCGTAGCTCCTGCTCCAGCCCTCGGTGTTGGTGATGATGCCGACGACGGAGTTGGCGTTCTTCTCATTGACGTAGATGGCCGGGCTGGTGTCCATCACCGGCGCGGCGATGGGGGCTGCCGCCTCGGTCTGGGTTGCCTCGGCGCTGGCGACCATCGCCGCCGGTGCGGTATTCAGCGCAAACGCGCCGCCGATGGCGACCGCGCACGTCATGGCCAATGCGGTAAACAGCACCCTGCCGGTGCTCTTCTGATGCTTCATGTTGTTCTTCCTGGTCTTCATATCAATCGCTCCTTTTGGGGATAATGTTCATGTATTCCGCGTTGAGCTTCTCTCTCAATCGCTGGCACTATTATAGTTTTACCCGGCACGAAAGTCAATAAACAAAGATTCGATGATTTGTGAACAAACTTAAAACGCGCTGCCATTCAGTATTTTCGAACTTTAAATTGGTACTTGTCAGGGTGGCCGCAAACAAACACCCCGATAAATCCCTGTTTATAGAGCACGCTGAGCTGTAACCGCAAAATTGGCAAATATCTCCATTCCCGCGCTCCAAAGTCTTTACAACCTTCGCTTGAATTTCGCTATCCCGTATGTTATGATGAAACCATGAAAAGGATTGTGCAGTTTGTCATATTTCTATTGATATTTACGCTGTTCTCGCCGTTCTGCGGGCTGGGGGAGGGCGGTGCGGCGTCGGGACTGGAGGTCTACTTTCTCGATTTGGGCCGCGTGGATGCCATCGTGCTTCGGGCGGATGGGGAGACCTCCTTCATCGACGTGGGCTTCGAAGCCGACGCGAAGGATGCCATCAAATTCCTCCACGCGCTGGGAGTGGACCATCTGGACAGCTACATTGGCACCCACGGCCACTATGACCACATCGAGGGCGCTCCGGAGATGATAGAAGCATTTCATCCCGATAAAATCTACATGTCCCACATCGGCTGTCTGAGCGCCATACTGGAATGTGCGAACGATGAACAAAAGGAGATCATCTCTGCCACCGAGCGCATCATCCTCCAGCCCGGCGACAGCTTCCAAATCGGGCGGGGCTACATGACCTGCCTCGGCCCTCTGGAGCTTCGCGATTGCCTCACGGGCTCCAGCCACGAAAACGAAAATTCTCTGATTATGCGGCTGGACTACGGCCAGCGCAGTATGCTCTTCACCGGCGACACCAGCGACCGGGTGCTTCGGGCGGAGGATGAGCGCTATCCGGGTCGGCTGAAGGTGGACGTGCTGAAGAATCCCCACCACAACGGCGCGCACGACGAGGACGTGATCGACCTCATCCAACCCCGCATGGTGGTGTTCTGTACCGACGACAAAAACCAGCCCAAACAGTCCTACATGGACCTGCTGGCCGAAAAGGGTATACGCGCCTTTCTGACGGGACCCGCGAATCAGGGCAGCGTAGGCATACTTTCAGACGGGGAAAGCCTTGAGGTGCGCTGCGGCTACACAGCCCAGAGCGTGATATTGGAGACCCCCGGTCCGATGTACGCCGGCCAGCAGCTTGAGATGGCTTCCGCCGGAGCGCCCAATCGCCAGCTCGGCTGGAACAGCTCCGATGAATCCGTGCTAAAGGTCCACAATGGCGTCATCACCGCCGTCGCGCCGGGCGTAGCCACCGTCACTGCCTCCGCTATCAACGGCGTCTCCGATTCCGTGGATGTGCAGGTCTTTTCGGCAATCGTTCAGATGGAGGAAACGGCGCTCCATCTGGCCGTGGGCGAGACAGAGCGCATTGAGGGCAGCGTGGTTCCCTCCGGTGTCAGCGGCTTGACCGGCGAATGGTTCACCTCTGACCCCGCCGTGGCCGTCGTCACCGGCGGCAAGGTCACCGGTGTGGGTGAAGGAGAGGCCCGCATCACCGCGCGGCTGTCCAACGGCGCGGAGTCTGTCTGCGAGGTCACGGTCCGCGGCACGCTGGCACGCTCCGTCCGTCTGGACCGCAGCAAGGCCACCATGAAGGTGGGCGACACGCTGACGCTGTCCGCCAAGGTCAGGCCCGCCGAGTACGACCTTGAAAACCTCGACTGGGATTCCAGCGATGAATCCGTCCTCTGGGTGGATGAATACGGCAACGTCACCGCCGTGGGCGCGGGAAAGGCGAAAATCACCGTCGTCGCCTCCAAGGGCGTCAGCGATTCATGTACCATCAAAGTGAAATAGCATTTATGCAGGGAAGCGGCGAATTTCCCTGCTTTTTTGTATGATTTATACAAATTTATTGTGTTACCTGAGAAAAGCCTTGCAATTTTGAGGGAATGGGAGTATACTTCAATTATGGTCGAAATCGTTTTAGTTGTATAGTCGATGGGAGGGGTTGTCCGTGTCAGTGACCATCAAGGATGTCGCGCGGCGGTGCGGCATGTCCATTTCCACGGTGAGCAAGGTTTTCAACGGCTATCCGGACATCAGCGAGGAGACCCGCCGCCAGGTGATGAAGCTGGCCCGCGAGATGGGCTACCAGCCCAACGCGCTGGCCCGCGCCCTCAAGACCAACCGCTCCTACAACCTGGGCGTGCTTTTCGTGGACGAGAACACCAGCGGGCTGACCCATCCCTTTTTCGCGGCGATGCTGAACACCTTCAAGGCGGAGGCTGAGGCCCACGGTTACGACATCACCTTCATCAACCACAATATCGGCGCGACGGAGATGACCTACCTTGAGCACTGCCGCTATCGCAACGTGGACGGCGTGTGCCTGGCCTGTGTGGACTTCTTCTCCGCGGAGGTGGCCGACCTGGTGAAGGGGGACATTCCCTGTGTGACGGTGGACCATGCCTTTGAGAACCGACCCTGCGTGGCCTCGGACAACGATGCCGGCATACGGATGCTGGTGCGCCGGGCCGCGGCGCTGGGACATCAGCGCATCGCCTACATCCATGGCCAGCGCAATTCGCTGGTGACGGAGACCCGCATCACCGGCTTCCGGACAGAAATGGAGGCTCACGGGCTGACGGTGCCGGAGGGCTATGTGATGGAGGGGCGCTATGACGACGTCACCCTCACCCGAAGCCTGACCCAGAGCCTGCTGGAACGGGAGGACCCGCCCACCTGCATATTGCTGCCCGATGATGCCTCCTATTTCGGCGCGCTGGAGGCCCTGCGCGATTTTGACCTGCGCCTCGCCGAGGATGTGTCGCTGGCCGGCTACGACGGCATACGGCTGACCCAGTCGCTGCACCCCCGGCTGACTACCGTGTTTCAGGACTCCGAAGCCATGGGCCGACAGGCCGCCCGGATCCTCATCGACCGCGTGGAGCACCCCGGCATCCCCTCCGAGGAGCGAATCACCGTTCCCGTCAAATTGATAGAAGGCGAGACTCTCGCCCGCTGCCCGATATAAAAAGGAGCTGTAGCCCGTATATGATGGCTATAGCTCTTTTCTTTACCAATGATAGACAAGGATTTGTGGGGGAGTTGCCCGCTCTCCCGTAGGGGCGGCGTTGCGCCGCCCGCCCGATAGAACGTGCCGTCTCGTAGAGGGGCGGGCGCCGAAACGGCGCCCCTACAGGGATAGTTCGATTCTTCGATAACTTCCAATTTACCCCCTCATCCCCGCCACTGCGCTGCAAATCAGGTAGACGAACAGGTTCACCCCGACGATGCCCGCGCCGGTGGGGATGGAATAGACGCAGGAAAGGGTCATGCCGACTAAAAAGCAGACCACGGAAATGACGGCGGCGCTGATGGTGACGGCGCGGAAGTTGTCGAACACCCGCATGGCGGACAGCGCCGGGAAGATGATGAGGCTGGAGATCAGCAGTGTGCCCATCATCCGCATACCGATGACCACGGTCACGGCGGTCAGCAGCGCGATGAGATGGTTGTAGAGCCCCGCCTGCATCCCGGTGGCCCTGGCGAAGCGCTCATCGAAGGTGACGGCGAATATCCGGGGATAGAACAGCACGAACAGTATCAGCACCGCCCCGGACAGTATCACCGACAGCCAGACGTCCGAATCCGACATGGCCAGTATGGAGCCGAACATGTAGTTGTACACGTCCACGTTCATGCCGCTGGTCATGCTGGTGACCACCACGCCCAGCGCCAGCGCCGAGGTGGAGATCAGCGCGATGGCCGAGTCCCCGCCCATGCCGCCCTGGCCGCTCAACCGCAATAAAGCGAAGGCGCACAGCACCACGATCACCAGCGTAAAGGGCAGCGGCCCCGCCGCGATGATCCCGCACAGTGACGCGATGCCGCTGCGCAGGCCCACAGGCAGGAAAGCGGGCAGGGCGTCCGCCGTGACGAACCCCAGCGCCATGGCTACAGTCAGCGCCCCGAAGCCCACGTGGGACAGCCCGTCGCCGATCATGGAGTATCTTTTTAACACGAGGCTCACGCCCAGTAGCGCCGCCGTCAGCGAAACCAGTGTGCCCACGATCAGCGCCCGCTGGATGAACTTGTAGGAGAGATAGCCCCCCATCTGGCCGAACATCCAGACAATGTCCCCGATGTGAAACGCAAGCCACAGTACCACGAGCCCCAGCACGACCCACAGCGCCACAGCGCCTCGCCGGGTCGGCTTTTTTATCTTCGTCAACAGCTCAGCCATGGTCCACCGCCTTGCTCAGGTACTTTTCCCCGTATTCCTCCACCGTGCCGTAGAAGTCCATCTCCCTGTCCATTACCAGCACGTGCTTCGCGTCCCGCAGCGCGCCGCGGAGGTCGTGGGAGACCATCACGATGGCGACGCCGTGCCGCTGGTTGAGGTCGCGGATGACATCGTAGAGCTCCTCGGTGGCGGCGGGGTCCAGGCCCGTCACCGGCTCGTCCAGTATCAGCAGGGCGTCTGTGGCGCAGAGGGCGCGGGCCAATAACACCCGCTGCTGCTGTCCCCCGGACAGCGTGCGATAGGAGCGGTTGCGATAGCGGCTGACGTCAAGCAGCTCCATGTTGGACAAGGCCCGCTGCTTCTCCGCACGGCTGTAGAAGAAGCGTTTGCCCAGGCTGTTGGTCAGCCCCGACAGCACGACCTCCTCCACAGAGGCGGGGAAATCCCGCTGGGCGGCGGTCTGCTGGGGCAGGTAGCCGATCTGATTCTTCAGGAAGCCCTCGCCGTAGGTGATGGAGCCGCTCCGGGGCTTCACCAGGCCCAGCATGGCCCGGGTCAGCGTGGACTTGCCGGAGCCGTTTTCGCCCAGCACCACGAGGTAGTCACCCCGCTCCACATTCAGGCTCACCCGGTCCACCGCCACCATGCCCTCAAAGGCAATGGTGACATCCTTCAGCGCCATCAGGGCCATGGTCGACCGCCTCCCCGTCATTCCTGCATTTCTCGCACACGCCCACCAGTATCGTCTCCCGCGGGTCCAGCACAAAGCCGTGGTCCCGCATCAGATGGTCCGAAAGCTCGCCCATCAGGCGGCAGTCCACGTGGAGCAGGTTGCCGCAGCGGGAGCACATCATGTGAAAGTGACCGCCGCAGGCGTCGGCGTCGGCCACGTGCTGATACTGTGTCACGCCCTGGGCGTTCTGATACTTCCGGACGCTGCCCTGCTCCGCCAACTGCTCAAGATACCGGTAGACTGTGGTGCGGCCCACCTTCTCGCCCTGCCGGTCCATCTCAAAGACCACGTCGTCCACCGAGAAGTGCCTCAGCCCGCCCTCCTTGAGAAAGCGCAGCAGCTCACGCTTCTGTCGCGTGTTGTATTCCCCGCGCATGTCAGTTCAGCCCCTTCCGCAGGGCCTCCACGTTGTCCCGCATGATGGAGACCCAGGTGGCCCCCGCCTCAAATTCCGACTGGCTGACGGTCTGCATGGAGTGGAGCGTCAATATCTCCGCGCCGGTCTCCTCGGCCACGGTTTTGGCGATGGACTGGGTACTTAGCTCGATAGTATAGACGGCGGGGATATGATCCCCGGCCACCTTCTGGATCAGTGCCAGCACCGTCTGGGCGCTGGGCTCGGTGTCCGCCGTGCAGGAGGGGAAGGCCGCAAGGTAGTCCAGACCGTATTCCCGCGTAAAGTAGATGAAGGGAAACCGGTCCGCGAACACCAGCTCCCGCCGGGCGGCATTCGAAACAATATCCTCGATCTCCGCGTCGATGGCACGAATCTCCGCGCCGTAGGCGGCAGCATTGTCCCGGTATTTCTGACCGTTTGCCGGGTCGATGCCCGCCAGGGCTTCTCCCAAAGCCTCCACCATTTTCAGGGCGTTCTTCGGGGAGGTCCAGATGTGCTCGTCGTACTCCGGGCCGTCGTCGTGGCCGTGTTCTTCTTCCTCGATGGGGTCGGCCACGCAGTCCATCATTTTAAGCGTCGTCGGGGCGTCGCCGCCGTCGAAGCCGGAGAGTATGCCATCGGCCCAGGCGTCGCTCTCGCCGCCGATGTAGACGAAAAGGTCCGCGCCGCCGATGGTCAGTATGTCCGCCGGGGTGGGGTCGTAGGAATGGGCCTCCGTGCCGGGCTTCAGCAGCATCGACACCCGCGCCTCTTCGCCGGCCACCTGCCGTGCCAGGTCGTAGCAAGGGAAGTCCGTGCAGACGATGGACAGGCCCTCCTCCGCCAGCGCAAACCCGCAGAGCGCCAAAATCAAAACCATCCCCATCAACAGCTTCCGCATACTTCATCCCTCATTTTGAAAATCGTTTTCAAATTCATTTTCATATTATATCGGGATGGATGGGGAATGTCAATAAGGATGGTTCTATTTTTATAGGATTTTAATGGGGCGGATTCAGCCTGTTCGACAAATTCTCGTTTAAGCCGTTCAGTCCTCCAAAATCCGCCCGTCCACGGAGATGGTCACCACCCGCCAGGGGATGAACTTGCCGCTGTTTTTGAGGGCTTCCTTCGCGGCGTATTCCAGCCCGCCGCAGCAGGGGACCTCCATGCGGACGATGGTGAGGGACTTGACGTCGTTGTTGGCGATGATATCCTCCAGCTTTTCAGAGTAATCCACGCGATCCAGCTTGGGACAGCCCACCAGACACACGCGATTGCAGATGAAATCCTGATGGAAGTTTGCGTAGGCGTAGGCGGTGCAATCCGCGGCCACCAGCAGGTGCGCACCGTCCAACCAGGGTGCCTTCGGCGGTACCAGCTTGATCTGCACCGGCCAGGTGCGGAGCTGGCTGGACATGGCCTGAACCGGCGCGGCATCTTCAGCGGGCTTCAATACTCTGGGCCGGGAGCCGGGACAGCCGCCCCCCTGAATATGTGCCTTCTTTGCCTTTGCGGCCAGCACGGCGGCCTCGTCGTAGGCGGGCGCTTCCCGCTCCTCAAAGTGGATGGCGTCGGCGGGGCAGACGGGCAGGCAGTCGCCCAGGCCGTCGCAGTAGTCCTCCCGCATCAGCTTCGCCTTGCCGTTCACCATGGCGATGGCTCCTTCGTGGCATGCCTCGGCGCACGCGCCGCAGCCGGTGCATTTTTCCTCATCTATATGAATAATCCTGCGAATCATGCCAATGCCTCCTTCAATTTAGCCTGTCGCTTCGCCTCGCGCTCGGCACGGGAGCGCTCCTTCTGCTGCCGCGCCAGTTCCATCATGTGTTCATACATCTCGTCGCCCACGCACTTCCGGGCGTACTGGCACCACTGGACGCAGCTCAGCGTGTCGTTGTATATCACCTGACCGCAATTTTCACAGACGGCCTCGGTGTCCACGGAGAAAATCTCGATCAGGCTACCGCACTTCGGGCAGCGCTTTTCTTCCAGTGTGGGGGTGCGGGGCTTCCCCTGGCAGCCTTCCATAATCATGATATCGTCTCCTTTATGTCATTGAGTTGTCCGACCCTCGTCGTTGACTTTGTGAGTATAGAATACTATACTTTGGAATACAAGTATGTTGTTTTTCCAACATCGGAGGCGCCATGGACGATTTTATCGAAGTTTTACAGAGCTGTCTGCTCTTTGACGGCATTGCGCCGAAGGATGTGCGGGCGATGCTGGGCTGTCTGGGCGGGCGTGTCGTGGCTTTTGACCGAGACGAGGTTATCTTCCCCGAGGACAGCAAAGCCGAGAATGTGGGCATCGTCCTCACCGGCGCGGCCCAGGTGGTGCGCAATGACTTCTTCGGCAACCGCACCATACAGGCACGCGTGGAGCCGGGGGAGCTGTTTGCCGAGGCCTTCGCCTGCGCGGAGGTGGCCCGCCTGCCGGTGTCCGTGGAGGGCGTGAAGCCGGGCAAGGCGATGATCATCCGCCTGCGTCGCATCATCGAGACCTGCTCCAGCGCCTGCGATTTCCACAGCCGCATGGTGATGAACCTGCTAAAAGCCATGGCTGCGCGAAATCTCCAATTGAACCGAAAGCTGGAGATCACCTCTCAGCGCACGACCCGTGAAAAACTGCTGGCCTATCTCACTACTCAGGCCCGGCAGGCCGATTCCAACACCTTCACCATCCCCTTCGATCGGCAGGGACTGGCTGACTACCTCTGCGTGGAGCGGAGTGCCCTGTCCGCCGAAATTGGCAAGCTGCGACGGGAGGGCGTGCTGGAGAGCGACCGATCGAAATTCACATTGATGTAGACAAAACAGTAAGCCCCATGCCCCAGGGGGCACCGCGATGAATGAAACATACGAGGGCCTGAAGGTAGTATACACGGAAGACGAATCGGTGTATACTAAAAG
>CACZXF010000023.1 GCA_902785105.1 uncultured Eubacteriales bacterium
TTCGTAACCCACCTCATCCGCCCTCACGGGCACCTTCCCCTCAAGGGGAAGGCAAGGAGTTAAGAACGGTGGCCCCAAAAGCCTTCCCCTTGAGGGGAAAGTGCCCCGAAGGGGCGGATGAGGTGGATTCCCGCTCACCTCTGCAAATTTCAATTTGTCGATATACCCGACCCGTTATTACAATTTCAAACTGATCTCCCCCGCGCCGAGCCGTGAAATGCCCTCATCGGTGCGCAGGACGAGGCGGCCCTGTTCGTCGATGTCGAGGACGTGGGCGGGGTAGGAGGCGCCGCCGCGCAGCACGGTGACATCCCTGCCGATGACGATGGACCGCGCCTTGCTTTCGGCCATGAACGCGCCGGTCTCAAGCTGGGGATACATCGCGTCGAGCTGATTGGAGATCTCCGCGATCAGCCGGCTGCGGGAGATCGACTGCCCGCATTCATTGCCGATGGACGTGGCGATGTCCCGAAGCTCCTCGGGAAAGACCATCTTTGCCACGTTAATGCCGATGCCCAGCGCCACGTATTCCAGCGTGCCGCTCTCAAAGTCCATGCCCGCCTCGCAAAGTATGCCGCAGGTCTTTTTCCCATTGATGTACAGGTCGTTGACCCACTTGATCTTCACCTCGGCGTCGCACAGGCTCTCGATGGCCCGGGCTACCGCCACCGCCGCCAGGGACGTGATCATCACCGCCCGCTCCGCCGGGATGGAAGGCCGCAGAATATAGGTGATGTAAACCCCGGAATGTTCCGGCGAGAAAAACGCCCGCCCGAACCGGCCCCGCCCGCTGGACTGACTGTCCGCGCAGACCAGATAGCCGTGGGGCGCGCCTTGAGCCGCAAGCTGCTTGGCCCGGATGTTGGTGGAGTCCAGCCTGTCGTGGACCTCCAGACGCCGTCCGATGGTCCCGCCCGTCGTCCATTTCAGTATCTCCGGTTCTGTGATCCGGTCCGGCATGTAGGTCAGCCGGTAGCCCCGATTTGTCACCGCATCGATCATATAGCCGTCCGCTCGAAGCTGCTCAATGGCTTTCCAGACGGAATTTCGGCTGATGCCCAGCTTCCGCGCCAGCCGTTCTCCGGAGATGGCCGTCTCCTCAGCCAGCAGCGCCGTCAGCACCTCGTTCTTTGTAGACATAGAAAAACCTCCGCATGCGTTGGTATAACCTTAACACGCGGAGGGGATGAACGTCAACTTGGAAATGTAAAATGGGTGACAATAATTAATCCTTTTTAGGCGGCATGAAGTCCCGTCGCCGGGAAAACACGCAGCCGCAGTAGTCCTGCCGATACAGGCCGTATTGGGCGGACAGCTCGCAGGAACGCCGGTAGCCGTTTTTCTTTTTGAAATCGCCGGGGAGCCAGGGCACGCCGTAGATTTGAGCCAGCTCCAGCCCGATGGCGTTGAGCCGCTGGGCGTCCTTCAGAGGGCTGATGGACAGCGTGGTGGTGAAATAGTCCGTGCCTCTCTCCGCGGCCATGCGTGCGGTTTCTTCGAGGCGCAGGCGAAAGCACAGGGCACAGCGTTCGCCGCCCTCAGGGTCGTCCTCGTGGCCCCTTACGGCCTCATAGAACACCTCGGGGTGGTATTCCCCGCGAATGACCTCGATCTTGCCGTCATGGGGCAGCTCTGAAACCAGCCGCGTCTGCTCCGCCACCCGCTTTTCAAATTCCTCGGGCGGGGCGATGTTGGGATTATAATAGAATAGATCAATATCGAAGGATGGGTTCAGATATTCCAAAACGTAGCTGGAACAGGGTGCACAGCAGCTGTGCAGCATGAGCCGGGGCCGTGCCCCTTCAATGGCAAGGCGTTTCAGCACTTTCTCCAGTTCAAGCTGATAATTGACCTTCATAGCTCCTCACCGCCGTCCTCGGCCTGGAGGATGGGATTGTAGCGGGCATGGCGCGGGATGATCAGCTTTGTGGCGGAGTGACGGTTGACCAGCTCCACGAAATCCGTCTCGGCTCCCCGCTCGCCGTCCAGCGTCCATTCCACCGGCGGGTCACAGTGGATGCTGAGCTTTTGGGTGGAGAAGAAGTGGATCATCTCGTTGGGGATGTCCATGGTGGTCAGCCCGTGAAGTATGGTGCTGAGCTGGGCGGGATTGGCGGGGTTGCGCACCAGCGTTACCTCAAACTTGCCGTCGTTCAGCGCCACGAGCTGGGTGTCCAGCTTCAATATGCCGCCCACCGAGGTGGAATTGGTGATAGAGCAGAACAGGAAGTCGCCGTCCAGATCGTATTCCTCCGTCTCGATGTGCATGTGGGTGGGCTTCATATTGCCCACGTCCTTCGCGCCCTCCAGGAAATAGGCCATGGGCCCCAGGGCGTTCTTGGCCGCCTGGGAGGTGGTGTAGGATACCTTGGCGAAGGCCCCGCAGGAGGCGGTGTAGACGAACAGCCGCCCGTTAAAGGTGCCGACGTCGAAGGTCCTGGGCTCGCCCTCCATGATGTCCGCCGCCGCCTCCATCACGTCGGGGGAGAGGCCGATGCTGGAGGCGTAGTCGTTGGTGGTGCCGCAGGGGATGTAGCCCACCGGGCAGGTCAGCCGCGCCATCAGCATCCCGGAGAGCGTCTCGTTCAGCGTGCCGTCGCCCCCGGCACAGACGATCAGGTCAAAGCCCTCGCCGTTCTCCGCCACAAAGCGAGTGGCGTCGCCGCTGGCCCCGGTGATGTACACCTCGCAGCGATAGTCGTGGTCATGAAAAAGCCGGAGCATCTCCGGCAAAAAGCGATTTGCCTTGCGCTGCCCGGCATATGGATTGACGATAAATAATAGTTTTTTCATAATTCACCTGAGAAGATGTGACTTCAACCGTTGAAGCCATTAAGGATAGAGCAGATACATTTTGAAGTCCAGCCCGTCGCAGGAGACCTGATGATAGCGCACGCCCCGACGCTCGCCCCGCACCGCGCCGTAGATGCTCGCGCCGTGGAGGTGGCCATAGACGCAGTCCTCCACGCCGTAGGCCTCGAGGATGTCCGAGAAGCCGGGCTGGTCCTCGGTCAGCGGCGGATAGTGGAGCATGACGGTGATGGGCGCGTCGGCATCCTTCGCCCGGGCGTTTTTCAGGGACATCTCCAGTCGCATGCGCTCCCGGTTGTAGATGCGCACGTCGTCCGGGTCCGACTCCTCCGTGGGGATGATCCAGCCCCGGCTGCCCGCGTAGAGCCTGCCGTTCAGCAGTATGCTGTCGTTCTGAAGGGCATAGGTCCCCTCTGGAAGGGCACGGCGCACGCGGCCTATGGAGCTCCACCAGTAATCGTGGTTGCCCCGCAGCAGCAGCTTCGTCCCCGGCAGGGCGGCGATGCTGTGGAGATCCTCCAGGGCCTCCTCCAGCTTCATGGCCCAGGAGAGGTCTCCGGGCAGCAGCACCACGTCCGATGCCGCCACCCGCGCCCGCCAGTCCGCCTGGATGCGCTCAAAATGGTTTTTCCAATGCTCACCGAACACATCCATGGGCTTCACCCGGGCGGGCAGATGCAGGTCGGCGATTGCAAAGACTGCCAAGGCTTATTCTTCCTCTTCTTCCTCGTCTTCGTCCTCGTCCTCGTCGTCCACGAAATCGGGGTTGCCCTCGAACACCTCGTCGTCCATGTCGCCGCCGATGTCGAGCTGGATCTCGTCCATGGTGGAAACGGAGTCGATCTCGATGTTGGCGGGCTCATGCTCGATGGTGTCGTCGCCGTCCATGGTCTCGGTGCGGCGGGCCTGCTCCTTGAGGCAGGCGGCGCACAGCTCCTGGCCGGGCACCACGGGGTTTTCGCCGCACTCGGAGCACAGCTCGATCATCTCAAACTGCTCGGTCTCGCCCCGGACCTCACGGCGACAGACAGAGCACATCTTGTCCGTATCGTTCATGTAATTCAGTTCGCAGCGCGGGCATTTTACCAGTGCCATTTTCATTCCTCCCAAAGATTATAAAGCGAGATTTGCCGATCGCCTTTTGTTGTCGGCAGAATTAGAAAACGCGATCACAAATTGTATTATACATAAAAACAGGAAAAGCACAAGACCCAAATGTGTATTTCCGGGACTTTTTTGAACTTTTCTTCAATTTTATGTGAGTTTGTCCCGCATCCATGCCCCAAAGCGCTCCACATCCGCCCGGTAAGTCTCCCGCAGGGACGGATTGTAGATCAGCGAAGCCGGATGATACATGGGATAGAGTCTCCGCCCCTCCGACTCGACAAACTGCCCGTGGAGGTCGCCGATGACCGCCTTCCGCCCCATTAGTGCCTTCAGTGGCACGTTGCCGAGGGTGACGATACACTCGGGCCTGACCATGTCCAGTTCCCTTTGCAGCCAGGGCAAGAACAGCTTAATCTCCTCCTGCGTGGGCGGGCGGTTGACGATCCGCCCCGCCGGGGAGATCTTCGTCGGGCGGAACTTGACGGTGTTGGTGACGTACAGCGCTGACCGATCCAGCCCCGCAAGCGCAAGAAACTCATCTAAATTTTTCCCGGCCTTGCCCACAAAGGGACGGCCCAGCAGCGTCTCCTGCTCGCCCGGCGCTTCGCCCACGAGAACGACCTTAGCATCCGCCGAGCCCTCGCCAAACACCAGCACCTTCTTCTCGCCCTCGTAGATGCCGTCCACAAAGGCCCGAAGCTCCGCTTTGAAACGCTCCACGCGCATTCCTCCGATACAATCAACATGATAAATTGGAATTTGTCGGGGAAACACACCAACCCTGTAGGGGCGCCGTTTCGGCGCCGACCCCTGCGAGACGGCACGTTCTACCCCGCGGGCGGCGCAACGCCGCCCCTACAGGAGAGCGTGAACCCCCCCGACAAATCCCCGTCTATCTATTCCAGCTCCCTCAATTTCTCCCTGACCTTCTGGAAGTCCTCCCAGGCGTCCCGCTTCTTTTCCGGGTCGCGAAGCAGGGCCGAGGGGTGGAAGGTGGGCATGAACCAGACGCCCTTGCGCTCGTACCACTGGCCGTGGTCCCGGGTGATGAACACCTGCTCATTCAACGTGTACTGGCAGGCGACCTTGCCCAGCAGCACCACGACCTTCGGCCTGATCAGCGCGAACTGGCCCCGGAGGTAGGGGAGGCAGGCGGCGGCCTCGTCGGGTTCAGGGTTGCGGTTCTT
This sequence comes from uncultured Eubacteriales bacterium, assembly GCA_902785105.1. Lineage (GTDB taxonomy): Bacteria > Bacillota > Clostridia > Christensenellales > Aristaeellaceae > UBA2862. Next base: position 5,106 of record CACZXF010000023.1, read on the forward strand.
CGGCGGGCGGCACTTGACGATGTTGCAGATATAGGTCTCCGTCCGCTCCATGCCGATGGCCTGGATCATTCGGGTCAGCAGTTCCCCTGAGCGCCCCACGAAGGGCCGCCCCAGCCGGTCCTCCTCCTGCCCCGGTCCCTCGCCGATGAACATCAGCTTCGCGTGAGGGTCGCCCTCGCCGGGCACCACGTTGGTCCGCGTCTCGCACAATCTGCATTTTTCGCAGGAATCCACCTCATTATACAACTGTGCCCAGGAAATTTTCATGCGGCTCACGCTCCTGTGATGTCTAAAGTGTCACATTAACCGGTGGATATTTCATACATAAAACAAACGCTCCGCGCACAGATGGACGCGGAGCGTGAAGCGGCTATTCGGGGATGATCAGCGCGTCCTGGAAGATCTTCCACAGGGAGGCAAAGGACACCTGCCCGTTATGAATGATCCAGTTGATGAGCGCCACCAGCAGTATGATGCAGGCGATGATGACCACGATGCCCGCCATAGCGCCGAAGAAATCAGAGATACCCGCGAAGATCATGTAGCCCGTCTTGCGACGGTTGACCTCCCTGCGCGTATAGACCCTTGCCATGCGAACACCACCTTTTCAGAAACTGGAACCATTATATCATGAATGTTTGAATATTGCAAACCCCTACACGCCCACCTGTATGACTTCATTTCGAGATTTGTAAACGCTTTTGCAAAGAAGCTCCTTACTGAGCTGGTTGCCGCTGGCGTCCCAGCGGATTTTATATGCCTCGGCCTTGTAGCCCTTCTTGCCCTGGTCGATGACCTTCCGCTCGCCTGGGACGAGGAAGGCGGAGGGGACGTATTCCGTTTCATAGTCCTCAGTGTCGGTGGTCTTGCCCTCTAAGGTGATGGTCTCGCCGTTGGGCAGAAAGCGGCCGAAGAAGGCGAAGCGCACCCGCTTATCCTCGGAGACGAAGCAGCAGATGTACACATCCCCGCCGGAATGGTTGGTGAACTTCAGGTCCTGGCTCTTCCAATTGACAGCGGCGTCCTTGCCCTTGTCCACATAGGAGACGGTCAGCGAATGGTTGTGGCGCTCCACGATCTCCATGTCCGCCTTCACCGCCGCGTTGAACAGCGTGGTGGACACCTGGCAGATGCCGCCGCCCACCTCCTCGGTGACGTCGCCGCCGGAATAGGCCGGGGCCTTCTTGAAGCCCCGGGCCGTGGTGCGCTCGCCCACGGTCTCATTGAAGGAGAAGGTCTCGCCGTCCCGGAGGCAGTAGCCGTTGATCATGGAGACCGCCGTCCTGATGTTTTGCAGGCGGTTGGAGCTGGAGGAGGAGGCGTTGGTCACAGCGGAGCATATCATGCCGAATTCAGCATTGACATTCTCCTTTGTGACCTGCGGCTCCACGGTCTCCACCACCGGCGTCACGCTGCCGCCCCCGGCCTTCAGCGCGTCGATGATGCCCTGCCGCAGTCCCTCGGCGTCCAGCCTGGCGCCGACCTGGCTCTCGGACAGCACGAAGGTGTAGTTCACCGCGTCGAAGGACTGTATCGCCGCGTCCTGGGCGGGCACGTCCACCCGCGCCGCCAGGGACTGGACAAAGCCATCCAGCGTGGCATTGTCCCAGCCGTAGCGGGCGACCTTGTAGTTCGCCGGGCGATACTGCCGGTTCATCACGTTGGCGTAGCGCTCCTCCAATGAGCCCCGCCGCCCCGCGCTCCAGGCGTTGTAGAGGACGGATTCGTAGTCACTCTGATAGCCCATGTCACGGGCGGTCACCTGGCCCACGCCCTCGACATTCACCGTGCGGTCGGCGTATTTCGGCTCGATGCGGTTCGCCCAGTAGTCCATCGCCGCTGAGAGGGTCTTGCCTGAGAGGTCGATGCCCTCCACCGAGGTGCCGTCGTAGAAGGTCTGGGCCTCCACGGCTCGCTTCATCTCCGCGTAGCTGTTGTGCTTGACGATCAGCATCCCGCCTAACGCGAGGATCGCCAGTATCCCCGCCGTCAGCAGCAGATTCGCCGCCAAAACGGCCTCGCTGGCCTTCTTTTTCTTCTTCTTGCGCTTTTTCTTCTTCGGCGCGACGTCCCATTCCTCAAGGAACAGCTCGTCGTCTGTTGCTTTCTTCTTTTTCTTCTTTTTGTCCGCCATATTGCTTTCCTGTCAAAATTATTCTGTGGTATTATTATTCATCCTATCGCCTTAACGATACCATTATGACAAATGGAAACACTTTCCGCAAGCTCGATTTGCGGCGCAATTATCAATTTTCTGTGAAAAACGACGGGCATGTGCCCGCCGTTAGATCTGAACCACGCGATTGGTGCTGGTGCGCTGCCGAAGCTCGCGCTGCCGGGAACGCATGACCACGTTCAGCACCAGACCGATGCCCATCATGTTGGTGAGCATGTTGGAGCCGCCGTAGCTGACGAAGGGGAGGGGGATGCCCGTGACGGGCAGCAGCCCGGTCACCATGCCGATGTTTTCCACCACATGGAAGATCATCATGGCGGTGACGCCGACAATCAAATAAGAACCATAGGGGTCTTCGACTTTAATGGACAGCCAGATCATCCGGGCCAGCATCAGCGCGTAGGCCAGCACCAGTATGCAGCCGCCCACCAGGCCGAAGGATTCGCAGACGATGGCGAATATGAAGTCGGTGTGGTCGTCGGAGATGTAGCCCAGGGAGGCGAAGCTGCCGGGGGACACGATGCCCTTGCCGAACAGCCCGCCGGAGCCGATGGCGATCTGCCCGTTGATGACCTGTCGCGCCTCGTCGGGATAGCCCTCCGGGTCCAGCCAGATGAGTATGCGGGTGAAGCGGAAGTTGTCCGAGGCGGAGTTGTTCATGAAGTACCACAGCGGTATCAGCATCAGCACGAATACGATGATGACACCCCAGATCAGCTTCGCGTTCGTGCCGGACACCAGCACCATCACCGCGAAGACCGCCAGGTACACCAGCGCCGTGCCCACGTCCGGCTGAGCCACGATCAGCACCAGCGGTATGCCGGTGTAGATGGCCAGGGGGATGACGTCGGAGAACGTCATGATGGGGTCTTTGCGCACCGAGAACGCCTTTGCCAGGGCCATGATGATGGCGATCTTGCCGAACTCCGAGGTCTGGAAGCCGCGCTCGCCGCCGCCCCAGGACAGGAAGGCCGTCATGCCGCCGCGGCCCGCGCGGGCCACCAGCAGCGTGAAGATCAGCAGGCCGATGTTCGCGGTGTAGATGACGTTGGCGTACTGGCCGTACAGCTCGTAGGGGAAGAATATGATGGCCGCCATGGCCACCAGCCCCGCGCCGATCCACATCAACTGAAGCCTCGGATACAATATCGACTGTGTCTCCAGCATCTCCACCACGTTGGCCGGGTATTCCGTCACCTGGCTGGACGTGGCCGAGAAGATGCAGACCACACCAAACAGCGCGATGCCCAGCACGATCAGAAACAGCGGCCAGTCGAAGTATTTCATCAGGCTGCGGTCAAACTGATTGTCCCGGATATATTTGAAGAATGCCTTGATTCTTGCGAACATTTCTTACCTCCTGCGGAGGAATGGAAAATGGGAAATGATTAGTTACTGGGACTATTCATTTCCCATTTCCCATTTTCAATTTCCAATTATTCTGCCAGCGTATAGTCATTCGCCACCGTCGTGGACTCCGTATATTGCAGGCTGTCGAGGTAATACTCGATGGTCTGTATGACGGCGGGGGAGGAGTAGGCGCCGGAATAGCCGTTCTGGATGTAGCAGACCACGACGATCTTGGGGTCATCGGCGGGGGCGTAAGCCACCATCCAGGAGTTGTTTTCCACGTCGAGCTGGGTCCTCTGGGAGGTACCGGTCTTGGCGGCGATCTTGTAGCGTGCCTCGCGGAAGTACTTGGACGCGGTACCGCCGGCGACCTCGTCAGTAACCTCCTCCATGCCCTTGTGGATGGCGTCGTAATAGGCCTGTTCGGTGTTAATCTGATTGGCCACCACGGGTTGCTTTTCGATGACGATCTGTCCGTCGGGCCCGATGATCTTGTCCACGATCTGGGCGTCGTACACCGTGCCGCCGTTGACGATGGCGCTGACGTATCGGGCGACGGCCACCGGCGTCACCTGGGTGACGGACTGGCCGATGCCGCACATGATGGTCTCGTTGGGCGTCCAGAACAGGTCGGCCAGGTAGGTGACGTAGGTGTTGACCATGTAGTGGCTGGCGATGTAGTCCGCCGGCAAGCCCAGGTCGTATTGCAGTATCTCGCGGATGGGCCGGTACCAGTCGGTTTTTTTCTCATAGCTGACCGCGATGCGCATCAGATCGGAGATGGCCTTCTCCATCACCTCATTGGTGATGTTCATCTGACGCTCTGAGATGGTCTGGGTCAGCGAAGCCTTGATGGCCTCGTAGGTCAGGAGGGGCTTTGCGGTGTTCTGCCAGGTCGGGCTGTTGTCTGGGTCGTAGAGCATGTGCTGGTTGCCGACGATGGACGTGGCCTCGCCGGGCAGCTCGATGTTGGTCTTGCTGGTCATCCCCAGCGCCGCCGCCCACTGATACAGCTTGTCGATGCCCAGCCGGTAGCTGCATTCATAGAAGAAGTAGTTGCAGGAGTTCTTCAGCCCCTCCACGATGGTCTGGTTCTGGTGCAGGGAGGGGTCGGTGGTCCAGCACTTGGCGGGGTTGGTCTGGTTGGTCTTGTAGAAGCCGCCCATGTCGCTGATACGCTCGTCCAGCGTCAGCACGCCCTCCGAAAGCGCGCCTAGCGAGGTGCACAGCTTGAAGATGGAGCCGGGGGCGTCCTTGGTGGAGATGGCGCGGTTGTACAGCGGGTCGTTGCCCTTCATGGCATCGGACCACAGGGATTCGTCCACCTTGCCGTCGTTGAATATGGACAGGTCGTAATCCGGATAGGAGATCATGCCCAGTACCCGCCCGGTATACGGGTCCATGGCCACCATCGCGCCGGATTCCGCCAGGTCGATGTCCCAGTCGTTTTCCTCATACTGTTTCAAGACATCCTCATACTTGTCCTGCCAGTACTCGCGGCGCATGGTCTTTTCCTGCTCGTCGCGGATGGTGGATATGGTGGATGCCAGCGCCGAGGACATGACCTGTTCCAGGTCCACGTCGATGGTCAGCACGATGGAGTTGCCGTCCTTGGGCGGCGTGTAGGAAAGCTCACGCACCGCCTTGCCGCGGGTGTCCACCTCCACCACGCGCTTGCCCTGCCGGTATTCGATGTAGGGGGAAAGCTGGTCCTCCAGCGAGCGCTCGATGCCGTCGGAGCCGATGTAGGCGTCGTTGGGGTAGCCCTGGCTCTGGTAGGTCTCCAGCGCGTTCTGGCTGATCTTGCTGATGTAGCCGGTGACGTGGCAGGCCGTGCGTCCCTGAGGATAGACGCGGGAGGAGCTCTCGGTCACATCCACGCCCAGCAGGTCCAGCGCACGAACTTCGATTTCGGAAACCGTCTCATAGCCCACGTCGTAGGCGATGGTCACGGGGGTGGAGTTGAAGGCGTTCATGCGGCTCTCCTGCCACAGCGCCAGTGTCTTGACGATCATCTCCTCGTCCCGGTTCAAATCGATCTCGCCCATCTGTGCCAGTTGCGTGAAGCAATACTTGTCCAGCAGGGAGGGATACAGGTCGGCCTCCTCGGCCTTGCTCAAATAGAAGTTTGACCGCCACTGACGCTCTCGCGTGGCCTCCACGGCGGCGGAATTGGAGCCGGAGTCGAAGCGCCAGGTGCCGTCGTCATTCTTCTTCAGCCAGAAGTCGTTGACGCAGGTCTTGCCGTTGGATTCCACCAGCTTGATGACCTGCATCAGCGTCCGGGTGTAGTTCAGCCGGTCCTCGTCGTTGTTCTTGGTGGGGTCACGATAGAAGGTTACATTGTAGCTGCGGCGGTCGTAGGCCAGGGGCACCATGTTGGTGTCGAATATCGTGCCGCGGTTGCCGTAGACGGTGATGGTCTTGGTGGAGCGGTTGGAGGCGCGGTTGGAATAGTTGTCGCCGGCCACGCGGACCATGTAGTTCAGCCGGACGAAAAACGCGATAAAAACGACCACCAGTATGCCGGATAACAGAAGCATGCGCTTAAAATAGGGCTTCAAAAGCGCTTCACCTCCTCCTTGCGGGACTTTTTGGCGCGATGCATGGACTTGCCGGTGAGCATCAAATCAAACACCGGCCGCGCCAGGGTGCAGGCCGCCGTGCAGACGACGGCGCGAATGAGTATGTTGAGCAGATAGATCCACTCAAATTCAGCCGTATTGAAATACTGTATCACGAACAGGGCGATCTCGCCGATGACATACAGCGCGAACACCCAGGTGGAGCGCCAGACCAGCCTGCGCCGCTGCTTGCGCCGGGAGGGCAGTATCCGCTCGCCGGGGACGTACACGATCAGGCCGATCATGAAGCCCATGAACATCAGGAAGTAGGTCATCATGCCCAGCGTGCCCGTGGTGATGTCCAGCAGCAGCCCGCCCATGGTGCCGTACAGCAGACCGCGCATTCGCCCCAGCACCATGCCGATGCAGAACACGCACACCACCGTCAGCGGCACGCCATATATGCCCGTGTAGACCACGGGCATGACAGTGGTGTCCAATAAGAAGAACAGCAGTATCAGCACGGCTGGAAGGAATCGTCGGAACAAAATTTACCTCCGGGGAGGGAACAGGGAGCAGGGAGCAAGGGACAGGAATAGCTTTTCGTTTCTGACGACAAACAGGGATTTGTGTGGGAGTTGCCCGCTCTCCTGTAGGGGCGGCGTTGCGCCGCCCGCCCTATAGAACGAGCCGTCTCACAGGGGACGGGCGCCGAAACGGCGCCCCTACAAGGTTGTTTCGTATCCCCGAAATTTTCCTGATTTGACAGGATTACCAGCTATTGATTTCCCATTTCCCATTCCCCATTCCCCATTGTTTAAGAATTTCTGACCCACTCGTCCTCCGGCAGGGTCTCGATGACCGGGACCTCGACGCTGGCGGAGGGATAGCTCCAAATGGCCTGCTCCGGGGTGGGGGCGGGGGTCGCGGTGATGTCGGGGTTGGGGGTGGGGGACGCGGCGGTGATGGGCCGCATGTTGTTGACGGTGCTGGGCAGGTTGTCGGAGTCCGTCTCGATGACCTCGCGCAGCACAAAGACTTCTTCTATATGCTGGAAGTCCACCGACGGGCTGACCACGGCGTAGCTGCCCTCGCTGCCCGCGTCCATGGACACCGCCGAGACGGTGCCGATGTGCAGCCCCTTGGGGAACAGGGAGTCCGTGCCCGAGGTGATGACCGCGTCGCCGGGCACCACGTTGTTGAGGCTGGGAAGGTAGTACACAAAGCACTCCGCCCGGGCCGAGGACTGGGAGACCTCGCCGCGCATGATGCCGTTGTCGCGGGTGGACTGGACCATCACGGCCACGGCGGACCGGGCGTCGATGATGCAGATGACCTTGGCGTAATTCATGCCCGCCTCGTACACGCGGCCCACCAGTCCGTCGCCGTTGGCCACGGCCATGCCCGCCGACACACCGTCGTTCTTGCCGCGGTTGATGGAGAACGTCTCGAACCACTGTCCCGGCGCCCGGGCGATGACCTTCGCGTAGATGGGGTCCAGCGATTCGTATTTGCTCTGGGCCTCCAGCAGCGTCTTGAGCCGCGCGTTCTCCTGCACGGCCTCCTGGGCCGCGTCCAACTGGAGCGAGGTCTGCTGGTAGGCCAGATTCAGCTCGTTGTATTGTTCCTCCAGCACGTCATAGTTGTGCCAGCGGGTGGTGAAATCCCGTATGCCGCTGGTGGCACTCATGAAGGCGCTCTGAACGCGGCTGAACAGCGAGCCGATGCCGTTCTCGGCCAGCGATATATCGTCGGAATTGCGCAATATGAGGAAGAACACCGCCGCGGCCACCGCGATGATGACCAGTATCGTGAAGATGATGTTTCGACGCCGTATGCGCCGAAGCCGTATCTCTTCCGGCGTGCGCTTCTTCGTGTAGCGCTTGTTCGTCTTGCGTTTCTTCTTGGAAGGCATTTATCGCATCGCTCCAGTTTTCAGGAATGGGGAATGGGAAATGGGGAATGGAAAATGGAGGTGCAAATCCTGACGGATTTGTTTTTTTGAACACGGTTATTCTCGACGTATTGAATAAAGGAAATCCGAAGGATTTCTTCATTCATTCCCCATTCCCCATTCCCAATTCCCCATTAAACTTCGATAAGGCAGCCGCTCAATGCCAGCTTCTGCGCCAGCCGCTCGTTGGCGGCGATTAGGCACGCACCGAGGGCGGTGTCGTCCTGGGGATTTTCATGGACCAGTATGTTCAGGTGGAGCAGCTCGCCCAGCCGGTCGGAGAGGCCCTCCAACTGCGCGCCGCCGCCGGAGAGGTACAGGCCGTTGGGCAGTATGTCCTCGGCCAGCTCCGGGGGGATGTTCTCGAAGGCGTCCCGGATGTCCTCCACCAGATTTTCCAGCGGGGGCAGCAGCGCCTTATGGATGTCCTCGGCGGTGATGTCCACCGTGGAGGGCTTGCCGGACAGCGCGTCCCGCCCGCGCAGTGCCACCTTTTCCTTGGAAAGGTTGGGGTTCAGCACGGCATTGCCCAGGTCGATCTTCAGATCCTCGGCGGTCCGCTGGCCGATGATGAGCTTCTTTTCCCGGCGGATGTACCGGACGATGGCCTCGTCCAGCGCCAGCGACCCCGTGCGCATGGTCCGCGCGGCCACCACGCCGTTCATGGACATGACGCAGACCTCCGTGGTCGAGCCGCCGATGGTCACCAGCAGAAAGCCCCTCGGTTCCTCGATGGGAATCCCCGCGCCCACCGCCGCCGCGATGGATGTGCGCACCAGCGCCGCCCGCCGCGCGCCTGCCGCATGCACGGCCTCCTCCAGCGCGTTCCGCTCCACGCGGGTCGCGCCCTGGCTCATAGACACCACCAGCCGGTTCTTCTCCAGCGCCCGCCGCTTGCCCAGCGCCTTCTCCGAGAGGCGGCGCAGCATGGCCGTGGTCAGTTCGACATTGGCCACCGCGCCGTCCTGCACCGGGCTTAGAAGGGTGCAGTCCTTGGGCGTGCGCCCCAGCATCTGCCGGGCGTCGCGCCCCACGGCGATGATTTCGTCGATGTCGTCCCGCAGGGTCAGCACATAGCTCGGCTCCCGCAGCACCACACCCTCGTTTTCAAGACAGATCGTCACATTGGCGGACCCCAGGTCGATGCCCACGCCGCCGGTTGAAAAAACGCCCATAAGGCCCCCTTAATAATGGAAAATTGAAAATGGAAAATTGAGAATTGAGTTACCGGCGAACGCCAGGTACCCGCACTTAATTTTCAATTTTCAATTCTAAATTTTCAATTCACAATCCGAAGTGTCCCAGCATTTCCTTCACGTCATCCACCGGAAAGCCCATGACGTTTTCAAAGGAGCCGTCCAGCTTCGTGTCCCAGGCCCCCGCGCCGCCCTGGATGGCGTAGGCCCCGGCCTTGTCCATGGGCTCGCCGGTGGCGATGTAGGCGTCGATCTCTTCATCGGTAATTTCCCGGAAGGTGACCCCGGTGCGCACGGCTCGTTTTTCCCGGCGACCGGTGGCGATGTCCATGATGCAGACCCCGGAGAACACCTCGTGCTCCCGCCCGGACAACGCCCTCAGCATAGCATGGGCATCGGCCTCGTCCACGGGCTTGCCCAGCGGCACGCCGTCCAGAGACACCAGCGTGTCCGAGGCGATGATGATACCGCTGTCGTAGTGGCTCGCTCCCGCGACAGCCTTGCGCTCACAGAGGGTCAGCACGATGTCCCGGGCGTGGCCGGAGACGTGCTCGTCCACGTCGGGGGTGCAGATTTCAAAGGTATAGCCCATCTTCGTCAAAAGCTCCCGCCGCCGGGGGGAACCGGAGGCCAGGATCAGCCTTGTATTTTCACTCATGTATTTTCACCCCATAATAAATCACCCTATATTATATCACAGGGCAGGGATAAATTAAAGTAAATAATCGGTGTGGCCCCGATTTGTCACATATATATTACATTTGTTTGACATTGCGGGGGATAATTCAACTTTTGCCGATTTGCAATTTATACGGGTTTGTGCTATCATAAGGACGTTCACCGGATGAGTTGCTTTGACGCGGCGGACTTTTGTCCGTCGTTTCGGAAAGGGAAGGTGATTGTATGTCGGGAGCAATTCGCAGCTGTGCGGGCGGCGTCGTGTTCTGTGACGACGAGGTTTTCCTGCTGATGAGCGATCGCGGGGAGTGGGTGATGCCCAAGGGCGTCATCCGTAGTGAGAACCGGTCCAACGACGTGGCACTCTGGCGCGTGGAGGACGAGGCCGGGATTCACGCCGAGATCATCGGCATCGCGGGGAACACCCGCTACGATTTTTTCTCCGAGAGCCGGGGCCACGAGGTCAGCAACCGCATCCAGTGGTTCGCCATGCGGGCCGAGGATAAGACGTTCCACGTCTCCTATGACCAGGGCTTCCTCAACGGCAATTACTATCCCATCGACCGCGCCCGTGAGCTGCTGACCTTTGACGGCGACCGGGTCATCCTCGATAACGCCTATCAAATCTATAAACAGTGCCGCCGGAATGAGTCGGCTTCAGACCGCGTCCCATAACGGGGCGCGGCTTTAATTGTTTGTTCAAATTTTATGTTCGCCTATCGACAATGGGAAAAAATATGTTATAATAGGTTCTATGAATGAGATTGGAGGCGCGGCATCATGGATGATTTCCTTGAGATGACGGCAGTCAGGCAGAAGAAGGGCGTTTTTACGTTATTATACATCTTGGCGTGGATCGTGATGGCGATCTGCGCGGCCTTCGCGGTGTTCGCCCTGTCCAGCGTGGTGGGCATGAACTACGAGACCGGCGGCGCGATCTTCCGCCCCCAGTTCCTGGTGGGCGTGGTGGTGTTCGGCGGGCTGACGTTCCTGCTGTTCCGGCTCAAGGACGAATGCCGGGTGGAATATGATTATTCCTTCACCAACGGCACCCTGGACATCTCCAAGGTGATGAACGAGCGCCGCCGCCGCTACCTCTGCTCGGTGGAGACCAAGGACATGATCTCCTGCGGCCCCGCCAGCGGCCCGGCCTTCCAGAAGGCGCTGAGAGAGCCCAACGTTAAGACCCACAACTGGTTCTGCAACCGGGAGGCCAAGCTCACCTTTTTCTATTTTCAAAAGAAGGGCGTCAAGCACGTCATGGTGCTGGAGCTGAACGACGAGATGCTCTCCGTCATCCGCTCCAAGAAGTACCTGCCCACCGGCGCGTGGCACGACGCGGATGGAAATGCAAAGTATGTTAGCGTATCTTGACAATTCGGCCACGACGCAGCCCTGCGAGGCCGCCATCGAGGCCATGACCGCCTGCCTGCGGGAGGGCTGGCACAACCCGTCCTCCGTCTATCGTCCCGCCGTGGAAGCCTTCCGCCGGGTGCGCGAGGCGCGGGAGAATTTACTCAAACCCATTCGCGGCGCAAACTGCGACCTGATCTTCACCTCCGGTGGCACGGAGGCCAACAACCTCGCCATACTGGGCACGGTCAGCCGCATGCGCGGCAGGCAGACCGTCGCCGTCAGCGCGGTGGAGCATCCCTCCGTCAGCGCCGCCTTTGAGCAATTGAGGGACCAGGGCCACGACGTCCGCGTCATCGGCGTCGATATGACCGGCCAGCCCGACTGGGAAGCGCTGGAGAGGGCGCTAAACGACGGCGCGTCCCTCGTCTCCATGATGCAGGTGAACAACGAGACCGGCGTGAAGCTGGACGCTGAGCGCCTGCACAAGCTGGTGAGCGGCCGCGCCCTGATCCACGTGGACGGCGTACAGGGCTACCTCCGTGTGCCCTTCGACATGAAATGGGCCGACCTCTATTCCTTCTCCGGCCACAAGCTCCACGGCCCCAAGGGCATCGGCGGACTGGTGGTGAAGAAGGGCGTCAAATTATCCCCCCGCCAGATCGGCGGCGGACAGGAAAACGGCCTGCGCTCCGGCACGGAAAATACCCCCGGCATCATGGGTCTGAACGCCGCCGCGCTTGAATTGGTAAAGATGGGGGAGGACATGCCCCGAGAGCTGATGGAGAAAAAGCTGCGCCTCATCGAGGGCATCCGCAGGGCTGTCCCCGACGTGGTCATCCACGGCCCCGCCCCGGAGGACGCCGCGCCCCACATCGTCAACCTGGGCTTTCCCAACGTCCGCGGCGAGGTGATGCTCCACGCCTTAGAGGCGGAAAACATCTACGTCTCCACAGGCTCGGCCTGTTCCTCCAAGAAATTGAAGGTTTCCTCGGTGCTGACCGCCATGGGCATGGCTCCTGCCAAAGCCGAATGGGCCGTGCGCTTCAGCCTCAGCCCCCACACCACGGAAGAAGAAATCGACTATGCCGCGGGCAAAATCGGCAATATATACGATACGCTCAAGCGGTTCCAAAGGAGATAGAATAAATGCGTCATGTGCTGCTCGTCCGCTATGGCGAGGTCTTTCTGAAGGGCGCAAACCGTCCTCATTTTTTGAAAGTATTGACCGACAACATCAAAAAGGCCGTCAAGCCTCTGCACGGCCACGTCTGGCTGTCTGATTCCCGTGTCTACGTCTCCGATTTCAGCGATCTGGACGCCTGCATCGACCGGGTGTCCAAGGTGTTCGGCGTCTATTCCGTCAGCCCTGCTATTGAGCTGAACAAGGATTTTGAAGAAATTGCCGCTGCCTGCGTGGAGATGATGAAGCCCCTCTCCGGCACCTTCAAGGTGTTCGGCAAGCGCTCCGATAAAAAATTCCCCATGAATTCCATGGAAATCGGCATGGAGATCGGCGGTCGGGTGCTGGAAGCCAACCCCAACCTCACCGTAGATGTCCACAAGCCCCAGCACCGCCTGATGGTGGAGATCCGGGACATGGCCTACATCTGCGTGGAGGAGATCAAGGCCGTGGGCGGAATGCCCATGGGCACCGGCGGCAAAGCGGCGCTGCTGCTCTCCGGCGGCATCGACTCTCCCGTGGCCGGCTATCAGCTCATGAAGCGCGGCGTGCGCCTCTGCGCCATCCACTTTCAGAGCCCGCCCTACACCGGCGAACTGGCGAAGGACAAGGTGCTGCAGCTGGCGAAGAAGCTGGCCTACTATTCCGGCGGCATGCGGGTCTACATGGTCCCCTTCACCAAGTGCCAGCTTGAGATCCACGAAAAGTGCCCCGACGAGCTGGGTACCCTCATCACCCGCCGCTTCATGATGCGCATCGCGGAAAAGCTGGCCAAGGACTTCGGCGCGCTGGCCCTCATCACCGGCGAGAGCCTGGGCCAGGTGGCCTCCCAGACCATGGAGGCTCTGACCTGCACCGACGCCGTGGTGGACATGCCCGTGTTCCGCCCCCTCATCGGCCTGGACAAGACCGAGATCATGGACATCGCCGTGAAAATCGACACCTACGACACCTCCATCCTTCCCTACGAGGACTGCTGCACCGTGTTCACCCCCCGCCACCCCGTCACCCGCCCCAAGCTGGCGGACATGCCCAAGGTGGAGGAAAAGCTGGACACCGAGGCCCTGGTCGCCGAGGCCGTGGAGAACACCGAGGTGCTGATCGTCGAACCCGAATGAGGTGACAATCCGTGACCGAGAAGGTTTATACCCTCAAAGAGATTCGCCAGATCGCCTCGCCCATCGCCCAACGCTATGGCATTGCCGCGCTCTATCTGTTCGGCTCCTATGCCCGCGGCGAGGCCACCCCATCCAGCGACCTGGACTTCCGGGTGGACCGCGACGGCGTGACCGACCTGCTGGCCCTGGGCGGCCTGTACAGCGACCTCGAGGAAGGCTTCGGCAAAAAGCTGGACGTGCTGACCACGCAGATGCTCACGCCCGCCTTCCTCAACCGCATCCGCCCCGAGGAGGTGTTGATCTATGCCCGAGCGTGACAGAAATATCCTTCAGCACATCCTGCGATATTGCCGAGAGATTGAAACCGCACATGACGACTTCGGCCATTCCCGCGAGCGTTTTGACCACAGCACGACCTATCAGAACGCGATTTCCATGTGCATACTGCAAGTCGGCGAACTGGTCAACCATCTCTCCGAGGATTTCAAAAGCGAACACAGCGAAATCCCCTGGCATAAAATCCGCGGTATGCGAAATTATGTCGCCCATGAATATGGCTCCATAGACTTTGACGTAGTGTGGTTCGTTGCCACTGAAAGCATTCCCGAGCTCAAAACCTTCTGTGAAAACAATTTATAAAATATGACCATTGCGGAATACATTTCCAGACTCCAAAACAACCCGCTCTTCATGGACAACGTGACGAGCTGGCAGGTGGTGCCCGCGCGTCCGGCGGTTTACGGGGAATTCCCCAAAACGCTGGACGGGCGGGTCATTGACGCGCTCAGAATGCGGGGCATACAGCGCCCCTACATCCACCAGAGCCGCGCCATCGAGGCGGCGCTGAGCGGGCGGGACTTCGTGGTGGTGACGCCCACCGCCTCGGGCAAGACCCTCTGCTACAACGCTCCGGTGCTGGACGCCATACTGAAGGACGAGGCCAGTCGCGCCCTCTATCTGTTCCCCACCAAGGCCCTGTCCAGCGACCAGGCCGCGGAGCTCTACCGCATGGTGCAGGACATCGGCGCGGACATCAAGGCGTATACCTATGACGGGGACACCCCCGCCTCCGCCCGCTCGGCCATCCGACAGGCGGGCCATGTGGTGGTCACCAACCCCGACATGCTCCATCAGGGCATACTTCCGAACCACACCAAGTGGGTCAAGCTGTTTGAAAACCTGAAATACGTGGTCATCGACGAGATCCACGCCTATCGGGGCGTGTTCGGCTCCAATCTGGCCAACGTCATCCGCCGCTTGAAGCGCATCTGCGCCTTCTACGGCTCCCACCCCGTGTTCATCTGCTGCTCCGCCACCATTCGCAACCCCAGGGAGCTGGCGGGGGAGATGACCGGGCGGGACATGCTGCTCATCGACGAAAACGGCGCCCCCGCCGGGGAGCGGCACGTGGTGTTCTACAATCCCCCGGTGGTCAACCAGCAGTTGGGCATCCGCGCCGGCTCCATCCCCCAGACCCGGAAGATCGCCGCCGACCTGCTGAAAGCGGGCATACAGAACATCGTGTTTGGCCGCTCCCGGCTGACGGTGGAAGTGCTGGTGCGCTATCTCAAGGACATGGTGCGCGACCCCCTCGGCAACGCGGGCAAGGTCCGCGGCTATCGCGGCGGCTATCTGCCCACCCAGCGCCGGGAGATCGAGCGGGAGCTCCGGGCGGGCCGCATCACCACCGTAGTGTCCACCAACGCGCTGGAACTGGGCATCGACATTGGCCAGCTCGACGCCTGCGTGCTCTGCGGCTATCCTGGCACCATCGCCTCCACCTGGCAGCAGGCGGGCCGGGCCGGGCGGCGGGGGAGCGTTTCGCTGCTGATCGTGGTGGCGTCCTCCGGGCCGCTGGACCAGTACATCATCACCCACCCCGAGTATTTCTTCAACCAGTCCCCGGAGCAGGCCCTCATCAACCCCAACAACCTGTTCATCCTCCTGAACCACATCAAGTGCGCCGCCTACGAGCTGCCCTTCGAGGACGGCGAGCTGTTCGAGGGCATGGAGGACACTCCGGAGCTGCTGGAATATCTGAAGGATGAAAACATACTTCGCCAGGTGGCCGGGAAATACTACTGGATGGCCGAGGAATTCCCCCAGGCGGGCATCAACCTCCGCAGCGCCACGGACCAGAACTTCCTCATCGTGGACATCACCGACCCGAAGAAGCACCGGGTCATCGGCGAGATGGACCGCTTCACCGTCCCCATGCTGCTCCACCAGTACGCCATCTACATGCACGAGGGCACACAGTACCAGGTGGAACAATTGGACTTCGACGACAAAAAGGCCTATATCCGCCGGGTGGACGTGGGCTATTACACCGACGCAGACCTGACCACCAGTCTTAAAGTGCTGGACGAGTTTGAGCGCGAGCCCTCCGGCCCCATCGAGCGGGCCAGGGGCGAGGTGCTGACCTCCTCCATCGTCACGGTGTTCAAGAAGATCGCCTTCGACACCCATGAGAACCTGGGCTGGGGCCCCGTGACTCTCCCCGAGCTGGAAATGCAGACCACCGCCTGCTGGTGGATACTGCCGGACGGCCTGGAGGAGCGCTTCGAGCGGGAGCCGTTGAAAAACGCCATGGTCGGTCTGGCCCACCTGCTGCGGCACATCGCGCCCATCTACCTGATGTGCGCCCCCCAGGACATCAGCGTGGTCTACCACGTGAAGGATACCTTTACCGGGCGGCCCACCATCTACCTCTACGATTCCGTCCCCGGCGGCATCGGCCTGTCGGATAAGGTCTTTGAGATGGAAAACGGCCTGTTCGCCCGCGCCCTTGAGCTGCTCACCGCCTGTCCGTGCCAGGACGGCTGTCCAAGCTGTGTCGGCCCTGCCGCTGGTTCCGGGGCAAAGAGAACTCTGATACAAATTCTCGAAGAACTGATGTGATATACTATAGGCAGGACATACCCGATGATTTAGAAGGAGGGGAGAACATGAAGAAATTGTTATAGATGTCGCTGAGCATTTGCATGGGTGATACTGACATGGGACACATTCGATGAATTTGGAGGTGGAGAGGACATGAAGAAGCTGCTTGCGACGATCGTGACCATTGCAATGATGGTGTGTGGCATGGGCCTCCTGCCCGGGCACGCATACAGTACGATCTATGACGTTCCTGACGTTACCGACTACATCTCTGTGCCCCTGACGCTTGGTCAGAAGGGCTCCAACTCTAAACAGAATTGCAATTCTTATACTTACGATTATTTGGGAGATGATTTGAGTGCCGAATGGGCGAAGCCCTTTCTGGATGCGATCACCTCGGAATACGATTTCAAACAAGTGGATTATGTAAAGCATGATTGGTCTGGTGTATCGGGGAATATCGCGGAAAACTATTATTTCTATTATACTGGTGGAGGATCGGTGCATGAGGTAAGCGATGATATACTGTCTGATGGCATTGCCACACATCACCTGACTGTCACTGTTTTCCATTATTACGCGGAAGGCAGGGTGGGCTTCTCTATTCACCTTTCGCAACAGCTCAGCTATGCCGGTAAGGATACTGAGGAAGGCTCCGTCGTGGGGGAAAAATCATCTTCATATGACTATGATGATGATTGGCACTCCAAAAAAACGAGCGTGAAATGTACCAAGTGTCATGGAAAAAAAGAAATCGATTGCACACAATGTAACGGCGATGGCGGCAAATGGGTCTATGTATCTGTCGGGAAGTACGATGCCAATCAGAATACCACTTCAGGAAGTAAATGGGAAAACTGCAATAAGTGCCATGGCTCAGGTCGTATTACCTGCACACGCTGCAATGGTTCCGGCGTGGAATAGGAATAAAGAGTGAAGACAGGAGGAAAACATGATGTCAGAACAGGTTAAGGTGTACACATCAGAGGACATGAAGGCTGAGAATCTCAGCAAGAACCCGCTGACCCTGGTGGATTTCTGGGCGACTTGGTGCGGCCCGTGCCGTATGCTGTCCCCCATCGTGGAGGAAGTGGCGGCGGAGACTCCGGACGTGGTGTTCGCCAAGGTGGACGTGGACCAGAACATGGACCTGGCCAACGCCCTGCAGATCACCGGAGTCCCCACGCTGATGCTGTTCAAGAACGGCCAGCTCGTGGAGCGCGTGGTCGGCGTCCAGCCCAAGGAGACCATCAAGCGGCTGATCGATGCCCACCGGTAATGCATCTCAACCAACGAACAACCCCGACTGTCATCTGACAGCCGGGGCTTTTCGTTACTGCTGTACACCCTGTCTCTCCAGCGCGCGCTGCCGGTCGTATTCCTCCCACAGGGGACGGTACTTCGACACGAGGGCTTCATGCTCCTCCAGCGTCTTGGAATAGGCCAGCACGCCCGAGGTGGGCTCGGTGGCGCAGAAGTAGAGGTAGTTTTCGTGGATGTAGTCCATATCCGGGGACATGGCGGCCTCCAGCGCGGCACGGGAGGGATTGCAGATGGGTCCCGCGGGCAGGGAGGGCACATAGTAGGTGTTGTAGGGGTTGGCGTCCAGTACATCCGCCTCGGACAGGGCCAACTTGGGGATGCCGCTCAGGTAGGTGGCGGTGGGGTCGCTCTCCAGCTTCATGCCAGCCCGCATGCGGTTGTAGAACACGGCGGCCACCTTGGCGTAGTCCTCTTTGGTAGCGGCCTCCTTTTCGATCATCGAGGCCAGTGTGACCACCTCGTCCATGCCAAGGGTCACGTCATAGCGCTCCACCTCGTGGAAGTTGCCCTCGTCGTCGGCGTAATATTGGGTCAGGTCGGCGTAATAGACCTCGTCCAGCATGGTGTTGTCCTGGTTCAGCAGCGTCCGGATGATGCTCTCGGCAGAGGCGGATACGAACACGCGGTAGGTGTCCGGGCACAGGTAGCCTTCCAGCGCGTACTTCCTGCCGCCCAGCGCGCTGTTGTTCTGGGCGTCCCGCAGGCCGTAGGAGTTGCCCACGAACATGTCCACATTGTTGCACAGCGCCAGGAATTCATCCTTGCTCTCCAGCGCCTCCAGACCCACCAGATAATCCGCGATGTCCTCACAGGTCCAGCCGGGCACGATGGTGATGGTGCGCTCGTTGGTCTGGCTGCCGTTGGTGAGCAGCTCGATGATCTGATTGACGTTCATACTGGGGGACAGCCGGAAGTTGCCATAGCTGATCTGGCTGGTCAGCCCCCGGAACTGTACCAGATAGCGGAACACCACGCGGTTGCGCAGCAGATTGGCCTCCTCTAACTTGCGCCCGATGGCGGTGACGGTCTCGCCCCGCTCCACGCGGAAGGTCACCACGTCCGCGCTCTCGCTGACCGGGGCCAGAAATTCATCGTAGATACGCTGATACCCCATGGAGACCATGCCGATGACCAGCAGCGCGCTGCACAGGAAGATCAGCACCGGGCGGATCAGCTTCCACAGCCACGCATACCAGTAGAGGCCATAGGTCCTCTCTTCGTGCAGGGCGCGTGTGTCATAGCGCTCAGATTGAAATCCCGGATTGCGCTTCGTCTCGGCCTCGCGCTTCTTCTTAGCCATACAAAACCTCCATTTTTAGGGAGTAGGGAGTAGGCAGCAGGGAGTAGGGGGAGGTTTGCGGTAGGCAAAGCCTTCTGCACAAAGCGAAACTGTGCTGCCTGTATTCTATAGCAATCACCGAACTTGTGCGGGGCGGGCGGCGAAACGCAGCCCCTACAGGGGAGTCGTATGCTATAGAATTATCCCTGCGCCAGCATATCCAGATCGACCCCGGCCACGTCGGCCAGGATCTTGAAGATGTCAGAAAGCATCCGCTGGAAGCGGAACTCCGCCATCAGATAGGCGCTCACATCCGGGTTGAATTGCAGCAGCGCGCCGATCTGGGTCAGCCGCTGGGTGTCCTCCTGGGGCATGCTCTCCCCGGCGGCCAGCTTGGCCTGGAGGCGGAATTGCAGCCGTTTGTATTCATCCAGCAGGGCCTTGTTGGTGCTGTCATCGTAAGCGATGGCCTTGAGCCGGGTGTATTCCCGGTATTCCTCGCTCTCCTTCAGCGCCTTCGCCAGTGCGTGGGCCTGATCGTAGGGATTCATGGGCCGACCTCCTTTTATTTTAGGGAGTAGGGAGTAGGCAATAGGGAGTAGGGGTTACGGCGCTCCCTCCATTTCCATTTAGAGCGTGGCAGCCGATAACGGCTTTCCTTACGGCCTGCTCCCTGAATATCTCAAATCTCCACGATGATCGGCAGGATCATCGGGTTGCGCTTGATGGCATCGAAGATGTAGCGCTGCACGGACTCCCGCACGTCGTTCTTCAGCCGGTTCCAGTCGGTGGAATCGATGGGGCCGAAGGCGTCGATGGCGCGGACCGCGGCCTCCCGCGCCCCGTCTACCAGCTCGTCGGACTCCCGCACATAGACGAAGCCGCGGCTGATGATGTCCGGCCCGGAAACCACCGTGCCCAGCTCGTGGTCCAGCCCCATCACGACGATCAGCAGGCCATCCTCGGCCAGATGCTTGCGGTCCCTGAGCACCACCGCGCCCACGTCGCCGATACCCAGGCCGTCGATCAGCACGTTGCCGCTGGGGGCCACGCCGGTGACGTTGATGGAATCCGACCCCAGCTCGATGATGTCCCCGATCTCGACGGTCAGTATGTTGTCGTCGGGCATTCCCAGCGAGCGGGCCAGGTTGGCGTGGTGATACAGGTGTCGGTATTCGCCGTGCACGGGAATGAAGAACTTCGGCTTCACCAGCGAATGGATCAGCTTCAATTCCTCCTGCCGCGCGTGGCCCGAGACGTGAACCTCCGCCAGCGCCTCGTAGATGACGTTCGCGCCAATGCGGATGAGCTGATTGATGACCCGTGAGACGGATTTTTCGTTGCCGGGGATGGGATTCGCGGAGATGATGACCATGTCGCTCTCCCGAATCTCCAGCTTGCGGTGCTCGGCGAAGGCCATGCGGCTCAGTCCGCTCATGGGCTCGCCCTGGCTGCCGGTGGTGATGACGGTGATCCGGTCGTCCGGGTAGCGGTCCAAATCGTCGGTGGTGATGAGACTGCCGTCGGGAATCTTCAAATAGCCCAACTGGCAGGCGATCTTTGAAACATTCACCATGCTCCGCCCGATCATGCAGACCTTCCGCCCGTGCTTCACCGAGGAATCTACCACCGCCTGTATGCGTTTGACGTTGCTGGCGAACATGGCGATGATGACCCGGCCCTCCGCGATCTCCATCTGCTGGTCGAAGGTGGCGGCCACCTTCCGCTCGGACATAGTGTAGCCGGGGCGCTCCACGTTTGTGGAGTCCGCCAGCAGCGCCAGCACGCCCTCCTGACCCAGCGCGGCGAAGCGGCCCAGGTCGATGGGGGTGTCGTCCAGGGGTGTGTAGTCCACCTTGAAGTCGCCGGTGAATATGATGACGCCCACCGGGGTGTGGATGGCCAGCGCGCAGGCGTCGGCGATGGAGTGATTGACGTGTATGAACTCCACCGTGAAGCAGCCCGCCTTCACGCTGTCCCCGGCCTCCACCACGTTCAGCGGTGCCGCGCCCATCAGTCGGTGTTCCTTCAATTTGTGCTCGCACAGGGCCAGGGTCAGCCGCGTGCCGTATACCGGCGCGGGGACGCTGCGCAGCACGTAGGGCACCGCGCCGATATGGTCCTCGTGGCCGTGGGTGATGAAATAGCCGCGTATTTTATCGCTGTTTTGCTTTAGATAAGTGGTGTCCGGGATCACCAGATCCACACCCGGCATGTCCTCCGTGGGGAATATGGAGCCCAGGTCCACGACAATGATGTCATTGCGGTACTCCACCACCGTCATGTTCTTGCCGATCTCTCCCAGTCCGCCCAGCGGAATGATCTTTAGCTTCGTCTCTTTGTTTCGTCTGCTCAAATCACAGCCTCCTTATATTTTCATGAAAAAATACAATACGCAATCGCCCAATCCACGGAATGTCGGACGGACTCACCATTCCGCCCTCCAAACGTTCCCCGTGATTGAATCATCGCAGTAAATTCAATTTTCATATATTTTCGCGCCGCGTCACGTCTTCCGGCACATTCATCCGTTTACAGGACGCCCGCCCCGCAGGCGGACAAACCATATCTATAATAGTATACCACAGTCAGTGTTAAATTCACAGCCTAACCCAACTTTTTTACTGAAATTCCGAAATTGGGGCGAGACGGGAATGACGATACTGATAAACAGGGATTGCAAAAATGTGTCACCGGGGACGGTTCTCTGTGACACATTTATGAAAGGAATAGACGGACATTCTTTTCCTATAAACAGGGATTTGTCGGGGTGTCATTCGAGGCCACCTCATCCGCCCTCACGGGCACTTGACAAGGGCCTGCCGGCCCCATCTCACTGAAAACAGTCCAACTCCCGCTCAGCTCGCCAAATTCCAATTTATCGTAGTTCACATCGTTATCGTTCTTCGTTAATTTCAAATAAACCTATTGACTGAATAGGAATTAGGGCGTATAATGCAATAAATGAAGGAAAGGGGCGACGTACATGTCAAGGATTTATTCGAGCGCGGATCAGTTGATCGGGGGAACCCCGCTACTGGAGCTGACCCATATTGAGGCTTCCGAGGGCTTAAAGGCGAAGGTGCTGGCAAAGCTGGAATATTTCAACCCGGCGGGCAGCGTGAAGGACCGCATCGGCAAGGCGATGATCGACGACGCGGAGGCACGCGGCATACTGAAGCCCGGCGCGACCATCATCGAGCCCACCTCCGGCAACACCGGCATCGGCCTGGCGGCGGTGGCGGCGGCGCGGGGCTATGACATCATCATCGTCATGCCCGAGACCATGTCCGTGGAGCGGCGTCAGCTCATGAAGGCCTACGGCGCGAAGCTGGTGCTGACCGAGGGCAGCAAGGGCATGAAGGGTGCCATTGCCAAGGCGGAGGAGCTGGCGAAGGAGATCGAGAACAGCTTCATCCCCGCCCAGTTCGACAATCCCGCCAACCCCAAGGCCCATTACGACACCACAGGTCCGGAGATCTGGAACGACACCGACGGCAAGGTGGACATCTTCGTGGCGGGCGTGGGCACTGGCGGCACGGTGACCGGCGTGGGCCAGTATCTAAAGGCTCAGAATCCCAACGTGAAGGTCGTGGCCGTGGAACCCGCCTCCTCTCCGGTGCTGTCCAAGGGCACGGCAGGCGCGCACAAGATCCAGGGCATCGGCGCTGGCTTCGTGCCCACCGTGCTGGACACTGGTATCTATGACGAGATCATCACCGTCGAAAACGAGGACGCCTTCGCCACCGGCAAGCGCATTGGCCGCCAGGAGGGCGTGCTGGTGGGCATTTCCTCCGGCGCCGCCGCCTGGGCCGCCATCCAGCTCGCCAAGCGCCCCGAAAACGCCGGCAAGACCATCGTCGCCCTGCTCCCAGACACCGGCGACAGGTATCTGTCCACGCCGCTGTTCCAGGAGGACTGATTACATTCTTCAGTTATGCCGATAAACAGGGATTTGTCGGGGTGTCATTCGAGGCCACCTCATCCGCCCTCACGGGCACCTTCCCCTCAAGGGGAAGGCAAGGGGCTGGGAACGACGGTCCCAAAAGCCTTCCCCTTGAGGGGAAGGTGGCGCGGAGGCAACTTTGCCTTTGGCAAAGTCGGTCTGGCCAAAGGCCAGACTGCCACGGCTCAAATCGAAGATTTGAGGCGCGGCACCGAAGCGCCGGATGAGGTGGACTCCCGCTCAGCTCGCCAAATT